>NZ_JBIATA010000008.1:0-287666 GCF_042891295.1 Streptomyces sp. NPDC001902
TCGCCCTGCTGCACCAGCAGGTCCAGTCCCTGCAGCGCCTGGACCTCCACGCCCTGGGCGGTGAAGATCCGCACCAGCCGGTCGCAGACGATCAGCGCGTCGTGCCCGTAAGCGGGCCGCTGCCGGCTCTCGGTGACGCGTCGCTCCAGGTCCGCCAGCGTCGCACCGCTCCGTGCCGCCGTCCCCGGTGTGTCCTGACTCATTCCCGTTCCCCCATCCGCAGTTCCGTTCCCTCTCCCCGTCGCCCGGTCAGCCACGCCTGCCCCGCGAGCACCGCGCAGGCCAGCACCACCAGCGCGGCCGAGGGCAGCAGCAGCGACAGCGGGTCCGTGCGCAGCACCGTCCCGGACACGCCGCTCACCGGCGCGGCCGCGGAGAAGGCGAGCGCGGTCAGGTCCACCCCCTGACGCAGCAACGGGACCGTGGCCAGGCTGACCAGGATGCCGCCGAGGGCGCCCAGCAGGACCTGCGGCAGCATCTCCAGCACCGCCAGCCACTGCCGCTGACGGCCCGTCATCCCCATCGTCCGCAGCCGCGCCAGCAACGCCTTGCGCTGCGGCGTGTGCACCATCAGGGAGAGCAGCAGGGCCAGCGCGCTGTAGCCCGCACCCGCCGCCACCGCCGCCAGGTAGACCCGCCGGGCCCCGGTCTGGAGCGCCGAGGAGGTGAACGACGCGCGTTCCTCGGAGCGGAGGACCACCGTCAGGTCCGCCGAGGCGGCGCGCGCCGCGGCGTTCAGCGCCTGCCCGTCCAGTCGCGGCCCCGTCACGTAGAGCGCGGTCGCGGCCTGGACGGGGGAGCGGGCGGTCTCGGGGTGCGTGCGGGCCAGGCCGGCCGCGGAGACGACGACGAACTCGCCGCCCAGGACAGCGGGCGTCACGTCGCGCACCGCGGCCGTGCGCACCGGGGTCGCCCCGGCGAAGGCCTGCACGGACACGGTCGTCCTGCCGAACTCGCGCGCCAGAGCGGGGGAGACGATCGCGGGGAGCGGTCCGCTGCCGTCGCCCTCCAGTGTCGCGGCGGGGAAGGGGGCGCCGACGCCCGTGCTGGCCACCAGGGCGGCGTAGCGTGCCGGATCGACGACGACCAGGTCGTAGGGGGTACCGGCCGGCGCCGTCGACAGACCCGTCTCGATCCTCACGGGCGAGGTGCCGAGCACGCCGTGCACCCGCCGGACCCGCGCGTCCAGGCCGTCCGGGAGCGTGGTGAGGGACTCGATCCGGGCGTCGCCGCCGACCGCGCGCGTGGCGGCGCGGTCGCGGCCGCTCTCGACGCCGGTGAGGACCGAGCCGCCGAACGACGTCACGGCCAGCGCCACCAGCACGGCCACCAGCGGCAGCGCCGTGGCGGAGGGCGTGCGGCCGGCCCGGGCCAGCCCCAGGTACAGCACCGTGCCCCGCATCCGGGCCGCGGGCCGGGACAGCAGCCGCAACGGCAGCGGGTACAGCCTGAGCAGGACCAGCGCCCCGATCACCGCGACCAGCACCGGTGCCGCGGCGGTGAGCAGGTCCGCTCCGCCGTCCGCCGTGCCCCTGCGCCGCAGCGCCACCACCGCACCGGTCACGACGACCGCCACCGTCAGCTCCGCCACCGCCCGGCGGCGTGAGGGCCGGGCCTGCACGAGGTCGTCGCGCCGCTCCGGGCCCACCCGGCGGACGAGCGCCACGGCCCGCAACGGCAGCGCCGGAACGGCGACCGCCGCCACCAGCACCCCGGCGAGCAGGGAGGTGGCGGAGCGTTCGGCCGGCACCAGCAGCAGCGCGAGCAGCACCCCGGCCGCCGTGCACGGGACGACCACGACGGCGCTCTCCGTCAGCAGCCGGGCGCACAGACCTGTCAAGCTGCTCCCGCGCGCCCGCAGCAGCCGCAGTTCGGTACGGCGACGGGTCGCCGACAGGCCGCCCGCCATCAGCAGCACGATCCCTGCCACGGCGCCCACGCCCACCGTCGCGATCAGCACCAGTGGCGCGGCGGCCTCCCGCTCCCGTACGAACGGCCCCAGCAGCGCGGCGAGTCCGTCCTGGCCCACGGTGACCGCCTGGCTTCCGGTCAGTATGCGCAGCTGGGTGGAGTCCGGTCCGCCCGACAGCGACGCCAGCCGGTCGCGCAGCGCGGGCACGTCGTGGGCGCTCAACGCGCCGACGTCGGCGGGGTGGTGCCAGTACAGGCGGGCGCCCTCCGGCAGGTCGAGCACCACGCCGCCGGCGTCCTGGCCGATGAGCGCGGTGAAGTGCCAGTAGTGCTCCGGGTCCTCACCCGGCGGGCCGGGGACGCTCACCAGGGTCGGGGCGAGCAGGTCCTGCTCGGCGTTCCAGAAGGCCTCGCCGGGCGAGTGGGGTTCGACGATCCCGGTGATCCGCACGGTCAGCCCGGCCCCGGTCGTGTCCAGCAGGTGGACCGCGGAACCCGCGCGCAGGCCCATCACCTTCGCGGTCCGTGCGGTGACCACCGCCTCCACCTCACGCTCCCCCGCGGTGGACGCCGGCATGCGCCCGGCGACGAGCCGGGAGCGGGCGGCGAGGCCCGGCTGGGAGACGAGCGTGGCCCGCGGATCGCGGTCCCTGGTCGGCCGGGGCAGGCCGGGATCGGTCGCCGCCGCCGCCTCGGCGTTGCGCACCCCGTACACCGTCTGCGCGGTGTCCAGGGCCAGCGGCGGCCGCACCACACTCCGGAACATGTCCTCGGTCCTGGCGAGTTCCCTCGCCTGGAACGGCGAACCGCCACCGCCTCGCACTCCGGAGAACGACAGGTCCAAGGTGGCGGTGACGCTGCGGTCGGTCAGGGAGGCCCGGCGGAGGGTGTCCCGCAGTGCGGCGTCCTCGTACGCCTCGACGGTGCGGGGCAGCGCCGCCGCGAGGAACGCGGTCACCAGCACCAGGGCGGCCAGCGCCAGCGCCCCACCGGGGGCGGCGCGCAGGCGCGCACCGGTCCACGAGGCCGGCCGGGCGGTACGTACGTCGGTCACGTCACTCCCCTCCCTGCCGGCGCAGCGCGCGGACCGGATCGGCCATACGCAACGCCGCCACCGCCACCGCCAGCAGCGGCAGCACCGCCACCGCGGCCAGCAGTTCCAGCAAGGGCACGGCGGGCAACTCCACCCGCACCTCGGGCACCGGGCTGTCCGCGCGTGCCGTCAGCACGATCAAGGGCACGATCGACCGGGTCAGCGCCCCGCCCAGCAGCGCCCCGACCCCGACCGCCGTCAGCACCAGCAGCCCCTGCTCCGCCGCGATCACCCGGGCCAGCGACTTCCGCGGCGTGCCCAGCGCCCGCAGCAGCGCGAACTCCTCCGAGCGCTCCCGTACCGCTCCTGCCGCCGCGACCGCGAAACCCACCGCCGCCAGCACCGCGGCCGCCACCACCGCAGCCGGCAGGGCCGACAACGGACCCGCGCCCAGCGGGTCCCGCCGCAACTCCGCCCGCGCCTCGTCACGGACCACGATCGTGGCGGCGTCCCCCCGGGCGCGCAGGGCCGAGGCCACACGAGGCGCTCCGGCCGGGCCGGCGGCGAGCCACCACTCGGTGGGCTCCAGCCCGCGCTGGTCCTGGAAGACCAGGGCGCGGTTCAGGCTCGCCAGGTCCAGCAGGACGGCGCCCCCGCCGGTGCCCGTGGAGCCGTCCCGCCCGGTGGTGGGCAGTGCGCGGAGCGACCCCGTGATGCGCAGGGACAGCCGTGTGCCCTCCAGTTCGACCGGGACGGTGCTGCCGGGCCTGGCGTCGACGGCGCTCAGGAAGGCGTCGGTGACGACCGCGGGCAGCACCGTGGGTGGCCACGGCCCCGCCCGCAGGGTGAGGGAGGCGCCGTCGGCGCCGTTGGGGACGCCCTGCTGGAAGGGTTCCTCGCCGGTGTCGTAGCGGACGGTCAGCGGGGTGTCCGCGGCGGAGCGCGGTTCGCCGGTGCGTGAGGGGCGGTAGCCGAGGCCGGGGGCCTCGGGGAAGTCGGGGTTGTCGATCTGCGTGCGGGCGGACCAGGCCGTCGTGGTGGGGGAGGGCACCTCGCGTGTGCCGTCGTCGGCCGTCACCGCGCGGACGTCGGTGACCGTCAGGCTGTGCCGCTCGTTCCGCCGGGGCACGAGGTACTCGGCCCGGAGCCCGGTCAGACGCAGCGGCCCGGCCGGGCCCGCGCCGCGCGCCCGGCCCGTGACGGCCGCGAAGTCGGCCTCCAGCACGTGCCGTTCGCCGTCGGCCCGGACCTCGCCGAGGGAGAGCGTGTACGGGACGCCGTACCGGTCGGTCAGCGTCACGAACAGCTGGTCGGTCACCGTGCCGGCGACGGTGCGGTCCCCGGCCCCCAGCGACCGGAGGCGGACGGTCAGGCGGAGCCGGTCCGTGCCGTCGGGCAGGACGAATCCGGCGCTGCGGGCGGCGGGGCCGCCGTCCGCCCGCAGGGGTCGCACGAGGTCCGCGAGGGGTTCGGCGGACAGGTCGTCACGCAGCCGCAGGACACGGGCGGCAGAGGTGCTGTCCACGGCCAGGACGGTCGCGTCGCGGTCGCGGGGCAGGGACACGGTGGCGCGGCCGGCGGGGGTGACGGCAGCGATGCCGGGTACGTCGTCGTAGACGCCGCCCTGCCCGAACGCGGGCGTGGCGGAACCGGACACGCGCAGGTCGGCGCCGACCGCGAAGTCCGCCTGGTCGTCCTGCGACCGGGTCCAGGTGCCGTTCTCGCCGATCGCGAACATGCTGATCGACACGGCGAAGACCAGCAGCAGGGCGGGCCCCGCCCCGCGGCCCGGGCGGCGTGCCAGCTGCCAGCCCACCAGGGACACCGGCAGCCCGCGGGCCTTCGCCGCGCGGCGCTCGCCGAGCCGGGCCGCCAGCGGCAGCAGCCGCAGCGCCAGCACCGCACCCGCCAGTAGGCACAGCGCGGGCGCCCCCACCAGGACCGGATCCAGACCCAGCCGTCCGGAGGTGTCCGTGCTGAGCGTCCCACTGCCCGCCTCGCGGCGGGACAACTGCCAGAACGCCAGGCCGGCCACGAGCACCAGGCCCGCGTCCGCACCCGCCTGCACGCCGGCGGGCAACGCCCGCCGGCGCCGCCGCGCCGTGTACTCCTGCGTGTACGTCCCCGTGCGCCGCAGTACGGGCCCGACGACGGCGAGACCGCAGGCGAGCGCGGTGAGCGCGGCCACCCACCAGGCGGTCAGCGGCGAGGGCTCCAGCCGTACCCCCGCCCGGGCCAGCGCCCCGTGACCGGCGAGCAGCCGCACCAGCCGGCCGGAGAGCAGCGGGGCCAGCACCACGGCCGGCACGGTCAGCAGCAGGGCCTCGGCCGTGGCGAAACCGGTCATCTGGGCGCGCGAGCCGCCGCGGGCACGCAACTGCGCGGTCTCGGCCGAGCGTTCCTCCGCGAGCAGTCCGGCGACGAGGAGCAGGGAGAGAGCGGCCAGCAGCATCAGCTGCAGAACGCTGATCAGCAGGGTCGACCGGCTCACCAACAGGGTTCTGTGCAACTCCGCCAGCAGATCGGGGAGTTCGCTGCTCGCCACGACGGAGTTCGCGGCCTGCAGGGTGCCCAGCCGCTGCACCGTCCGCTGGACGCTCCCGCTGACGCCGTCGGCGCGGGCCGTGGTCATCGCGGCGAAGTCCCCCTGCGCCTGCCAGGCCATCTCCACGGCGGGGACCCCGCCGGGGCCGAAGGCCCCCGGGGAGGTGACCATCGGCCCGTACGTGGTGAAGGAGAGCGTCCGCACGCCGCGCCCGCCCAGCGGGTCGAGCCGCCAGTACAGGGCATATCGGTCGACCGGCCGGTATGTCCCCGTCACGCGGACCCGCAGCGTGCCGTGGCGCAGCCGGTCGGTCAGGGTGAGCACCTGCCCGGTGCGCACCTTCAGCGCTTCCGCGGCCGCCTCGGGCAGCGCCACCGGGACCGGTCCGCCGGCCGCCGGGGCACCGGGGAAGGTGCCCTCGGCCATGGTCACCCGTGCCCGGTCCAGCGTGGACAGCACCGTCAGGTCCGGGTCGCCGGTGCGCGGGGCACCGCGCGGCCGCAGCGCCATCGGCAGCCCGTACGGGCCGGAACGGGTGACCCCGGTGACGGACACCGGCAGGCCGTCGTAGGCCCCGGCGACCGTGGCGCGCACGGCCCCGTCCGCCACGCCCGGGTCCTTGCCGTCGACGTCGGCGGTGATCCCGACCAGTGTCCGTGCCGCCGACTGCTCCTGCAGCGCGCGCCGCAGACCGGCGTCCCCCACGGCCGAGCTGAACGCGGCGAGCGCGGCGACCGCGCAGGTGGTCAGGAGCACGGAGAGCAGGGCGGCGCCGAGCAGCAGACGGTGCGCGCGCAGACGCAGGAACACGAACCCCGGCACCATGCCCCCCGTTCTCGATGGCCCGTGCAATGAGATTGGCACAGACTACGCCCACCCGGCCCCGGGGCTAAGGGCCCGGCCGTCACCGTTTCCGGTGCAACACACCTGGCCCCGGGCGCCGTTGAGGGGGCAGGCGGGACGGCGCCTCCCGGCCGCGGCCGGGAGGCGCCGGGGTGGGCGTCGCTCAGCGGGCGCTGTGCTGGGCGCGTTGGTAGAGCGGCCAGGTGACGGTGGAGGTGAACTGCGGGCCCACCAGGTGCCGTGTGCAGCCCGGGGCCGGATCCCAGGGGTCGCAGGCGTTGCCCGCGGCGTCGAGCCGGCTGCCCTCGGAGTTGTCGCCGACGACCGTGCCCAGACCGGACTCCGGGTCGAGATCGGCTATCCGCGGGCCCCCGCTGGAGCCACCGCCCATGATGCACTCGGTCCCCCACAGCCCCTTCGCCGCGGGGTACTCGGGGGTGCCGACGACCTGCTCGGCCCGTCCGGTGCAGTAGGCGAGCCGCTCGCCGGTGTACTCGGGAAGGCCCTCACGCTCCGGGTCCGAGACCGCGCGGGGGTATCCGAACTGGTGGACCCTGCGGTCGCCGGGCCGGTCGAAGCCGATCCTCTGCGCCGCGCCGACCGCGGTCCGGACGGTCCGGCCCCGTGCGTCCGTGTTGAGGACCACGAACGCCTGGTCGTAGGCGCCGTAGACCTCACCGTGCTGCTGGTCGTTCTCCAGCCAGGTCGGGGCGACGACCCCCAGCCGGCCGGTGAACTTCCCGTAGGGCGCCCGTCCGTCGCGGTAGCCGGGCACGAACAGCACGTTCCGCGTCCACTGGTTGTCCTCACCGATGAGGTCGGTGTTGTTGACGCAGTGCCCCGCGGTGACCACGGTGCTGCCGTTGGCGCTGTCGACGACGGTGGCGGTGCAACTGGAGTCCTCGCCGTGGTCGGTGAAGAACAGCCGGCCCACCGTACGGCCGAGGGCGCTCCGCCCCGTCCACGGGGCGCCGTCGGGACCGCCCTTGGGCGGGTTGCCCGACGAGGGCTCGGTCAGCGCCGCGATCCGCTCCGGCGTCCAGTAGCCGAGGACCGCCTGCCGCTCGGCCCGGGTGACCGCCTGGTCACGGACGGCCACGGCGGTCGTGGACGGCTGGACGGCGTCGGCGGCCGACGCCTCCGGGCCCGTGACGAGCACGGCCGCGGCGACGAGGGCGGCCGCGGCGACGAGGGCGGCCGCCAGAAGCGGCCGGTGGAGGTGCGCGGAAGGGGGTGCCTGACGTGACGGCATGCTGCTCCTCGGGACGTCGATCGCACTGCCCCGCAGGCCGCGTGCCGGTGACACGGGCCTGCGGGCAGAAGGACGTGCGATACAGACGTCCGGGAGGGGCAGTCGGTTGGGAATGGTCGCGAGCGCCTGCCGGCGGCCGCGGTTCAGGCCTTCGGCTGGGTGAAGCGGATGCTGTTGCCGAAGGGGTCGCGCAGGCCGCAGTCGATCCCGTACGGGCGCTCGGTCGGCTCCTCGGTGAACTCCACGCCCAGGTCCCGGAGCGTCTCGTACGTCTTGCGGCAGTCGTCGGTGCTGAAGATCAGGTGGCCGCCCGTGGCGCCCTTGGCGACCAGCTCGCGGACCTGCTGCGCGGTCTCCTCGGACATCGCCGGCGGGCCCGGCTTCTCCAGCAGGATCTGGCGCTCCGGGTGGCCGGGGACGTTCACCGTGAGCCAGCGCATGAAGCCCAGGTCGACGTCCGCGTTCACCTCCAGGCCGAGCTTGCCGACGTAGAAGTCGAGGGCCTCGTCCTGGTCCAGGACGTAGATCTGCGAGTGCGTGATGGCGTTGAACATGTGCATCACGCTACTGGCCGGGCCGGGCGAAAACTTATCCAAAACTGCTCACCCTGCTCGGCCTGCCCGGCCCGCGATCAGGCACGCGGCCGCATCCACGCCTTCGCGAAGCACGTCGGCACGTCCATGGCGGTCGCCTGCTTGCGGTACGCCCGCGGCGACGTGCCCACGATGTCGCGGAAGGTACGGCTGAAGGTCCCCGGGCTGCCGAAGCCGACCTCGAAGCAGATGTCCGTCACGCTGCGGTCGCTCTCCCGCAGCAGGAACATCGCCCGCTCCACGCGGCGGCGCTGCAGGTAGCGGTGCGGCGTCTCCCCGAAGGTGGCCCGGAAGGTGCGGGTGAAGTGCGCCTGCGACACATGGGCGATCCGGGCCAGCGCCGGCACGTCCAGCGGCTGCGCGTAGGCACGGTCCATCGCGTCCCGTGCCCGGAGCATCCGGCGGTTGGTCTCTTCTGCGGCGCGGCTCACGCCGCCCATGAGACCACAGACCGCCGGCGCCCCGGACCGGGGCGCCGGACGGCGGGTCGGGCAGTGCGGGGAGCCGGGCGGACGACCTTGGCCGTCCCGGCACGGGTCCGTCCCCCAGGCGCAGTCCTCGGCAGGGGTCACCGTGACCGTCGCCATGCCGTGCGAGGCGTAGCAGTTGTCGTTCCCGTTGTACGCGGCCGTGATCGTGTGGGTCCCGGTGGTCGTGAACTTGGCCACGTGGCTGGCAAACCCATTGGCCACCACCGGCTCCGTCGCCAGGGTCGTCCCACCGTCGAAGAACGTCACGCCGAGGCCGTTGCCACCCCTCGGCTCACCGGGGCAGAGCACCTTCGCGGTCAACTGCACGGGTGACCCGGCTTCGGCCGTGAGGGGTGACACCTGGAGCGTCGTCGTCGACTGGTCGGCCGCGGCCGCCGGCGAGGCGAGACCCACGACCGCGGCCATCGCCGCGACGGTGCCGGCCCTCCACGCGGAAAGTCGCCGTTCCGGGACGGCGGGCGGGGTCGTCCAGGGACCCGTGCGGACGCCTCAGTGCCCGCCCGCCGGTGCGCCGCCCATCATCCGCAGCATCCGCCGGCCGCCCGTACCGAGGAAGCGGGCCAGCAGCACGGCCGCCAGCGCGAGGAAGGCGATGTTGAGCCAGGTGGTGTAGTCCCAGTGGACGCCGCCGCCGGGGACGTGGGCGCTCGACCGGTCGGGGATCAGACCGAGCGCGCCGAAGAGCACCTCGACGACGTAGCCGGCGACGGCCATGGCGACGTAGAAGGTCCACAGGACCAGCAGGGCCGTGCGGCGGCCGTAGTACTTCCGGTAGATGGTGAGGATCGGCAGGATCAGCAGGTCGGCGAAGATGAACGACACCACGCCGCCGAAACTGATGCCGCCGGTCCACAGGACCACCGCGAGGGGCACGTTGCCGACCGAGCAGACGAACGAGGCCATGGCGACGAGCGGCCCGATCAGCGGGCCCCACAGCTTCGCGGCGAGCGGATGCCCCTCGAAGAAGAA
This sequence comes from Streptomyces sp. NPDC001902, assembly GCF_042891295.1. Classification (NCBI taxonomy): domain Bacteria; kingdom Bacillati; phylum Actinomycetota; class Actinomycetes; order Kitasatosporales; family Streptomycetaceae; genus Streptomyces; species Streptomyces sp. NPDC001902. The sequence goes on from NZ_JBIATA010000008.1 coordinate 9,638, forward strand.
GGCCTGCCAGAAGGAGTCCGGCACCCAGGCGGCGACGGCGCCGGCGATGAGCAGGCCGAGCACGAGGTCGCGCAGGATCGCCGCCCACTCCATCACGAAGACGTGCGACGTGGCGGTGAAGCCCTCGGGGGACAGCAGGCGCCGCAGGAACGGGCCCTCGCGGCGCACGGACATGTCCATCGCCGCGTGCCCCTCCATGGACCCGGCGAGCCCGCGGTCGGCCTGGGCACGGGCCTCCCGCAGCAGGTCCGGCCGGAGCAGGCGCCGGAAGAGCAGCGCGAGGACGACGATCATGACCGGCCCGCCGACGAACTCCGCCACCGTGAACTGCCAGCCCATGAGCAGGGCCAGCAGGACGCCGAGTTCGACCACGAGGTTGGTGGAGGCGATCTCGAAGGCCATCGCCGCCGTGAAGCTCGCCCCCTTGCGGAAGAGCGAGCGGGCGAGGGCGACGGCGGCGTAGGAGCAGGACGAGGACGCCGCGCCCAGGCCCGCGGCGATCACCAGCGTCCGGGGCCGGTCGTCGCCGAGCAGGCCGACGACGCCCTGCTTGCGGGCCACGGCCTGGACGACCGCGGACAGCGCGAAACCGAGGATCAGCGCCCAGGTGATGTCCCAGGTCATGGCGCCCGTGATGGACAGGGCGTGGAGGACGGCGTCCATGCGGTCAGACCGCGACCGGGGCCGGTTCGCACGCCTCCATCAGGTGCGCCGCGGTGTCCGGGGCGAAGAGCGCGGCGGCGGCCGGGGAGGGGGTGCGGCGCGGGCGGCGTGGACGGGTGAGGCCGTCCAGGACGTCGATCAGCGTCCAGGGATCGGTGGCGAAGCGGGTCAGACCGAGCGCCGCCATCTGGTGCGCCCCGGCCTTGCCGTGGCCCGGGATGGGGCGGTAGCCGACGACGGGCAGTCCCATGGCCAGTGCTTCGAGCGCGGTCTGCCCCGCGGCGTTGTCCACCAGCGCGTCCGCCGCGCTCATCAGCGCGGGCATGTCCCGCTCCCAGCCCAGCGCGAGCGTCCCGGGGACGCGGGAGAGCCGGGCCCGCAGCCGCCGGTTCTCGCCGCACAGCGCCACCGGAAGGAAACCGGCCCGCGCGAGCAGGGCGGCCGTGTCCGCCAGGTGCGTGCCGGCGCCCCAGGCACCCGCGGAGAGCAGGACGACCGGCCGGTCCGGCGCCCGGGAACGGAACACCCGGTGCCAGTGCCCGGCGTCCGGGGCGGGCGCCAGGAAGCGGGACGCGACCAGGGGACCGGTGGCGGCGGCCGGGCGGCCGGTGGCCTCCCGCACCCGGCGGGCGGCGCTTTCGGTGAGGCAGCAGTACAGGTCGTTGCCGGGGTGGAGCCACTGGCTGTGCACGTCGAAGTCCGTGACCACCACCGCGCTGGGCACCGCGAGCGTTCCGCGGGCCCGCATCCCGCCGGTGAGCTGTGCCGCCAGGTGGAACACCGGGACGACCAGCCCGGGCCGCTCGCGCCGGACGAGTTCGGCGAGCCCGCGCTCGGCGAGTCCGGCCAGCCCGGCCGGGCCGGGCGTGCGGCGTGACCCGCCGGGGCGCAGGAACGTCGCGTAGATGCCCGCGTAGAGCACCGGGAGGTGCAGGACCGTGGCGCGGTAGAAGGCGCGCAGCGCCGCGCCGGCGTGCGCGGGGAGGAGTTCCAGCACGTCGGCCCTGCGGGCCTGCCCGCCGCGGGCGGTGAGCCGTGCGACGAGCTCGTCGGCGACGGCGTCGTGACCGGCGCCCATGGCGGCGCTGAGCACGAGGAAGCGCCGGGGCGCACGGCCCGCCCGCCCGGTGTGCGTCACCGCGGCACCACGTCCCGCCGGGAGGGGACGGGCGGCGCTGCTGCGGGCACATCCGGCACGTGATCACCTCGTACACCAGTTGCGGACTACTCGGGTCTAACCGATTTGCCCCGTCTTGAAACGAACCGCCCCGCATCACGGGGCGACCCCCGCCCCCTGCCTCCCGGGAGGGTCGCCCACAGAGCCGGTACGGCGATCGGGCGGTTTACTGAGACCGGAGGGGGACGTGCCCCGGGGGGAGCCGCACCGGCCATCCCGGGCGGCAGCTGCAGCGGCAGGGACGGAAAGCAGCGGCAGGGACAGAAAGCGATGCCATGACCTCTCACCCTCCCCAAGCGGTCTCCGGTGGCAAGGCGGTACGCGGCAAGCCCGTGCGCGGCCCGGCGGACCCGGCCGGTGGACCGGCCCCGGTCGCGCTGGTGACCGGGGCGTCCTCGGGCATCGGGGCCGCGGTCGCCGACCGCCTCGCCGCCGAGGGATGGCGGTTGCTGGTCAGCGGCCGCGACCACCAGCGTCTGCGGGCGGTCGCGGAGCGGACCTCCGGGACCGCGCTCCCCGCGGACCTGGAGGACCCGCAGGGCACCGGGCGGCTGGTGCGCGACGCCGCCCTCGTGACGGGCGGCCGGGTCGACCTGCTGGTGGCAGGGGCGGGCATCGGCTGGGCCGGTCCCTTCGCCTCGATGCCCCAGGGGGTGATCGAGCGGATCTTCATGGTGGACGTCGTCGCGGCGATGGAGCTGGTCCGCCGGGTGCTCCCGGGCATGCTGGCCCGGCGCAGCGGCCACATCGTGCTGATCGGCTCCTTCGCGGGCAGCGTCGGTGTCCGCGACGAGGCCGTGTACTCCGCGGCCAAGGCGGCGCTCGGCGCCTTCGCCGACTCGCTCCGCTACGAGCTGGCCGGCAGCGGGGTGCGCATCACCCATGTCATCCCGGGCGTCGTCGACACCCCGTTCTTCGCGACGCGGGGCGTGGCGTACACCCGCTCCCGGCCCCGCCCGATGCCCGCCGAGCGGGTCGCCCGGGTGGTGACCGACGCGGTCCGCAAGGGACGGGACGAGGTGTACGTCCCCCGCTGGCTGCGGATCCCGGTCGCCGTGCGCGGCGTCCTGCCCTGGGTCTACCGGCGTCTCGCGGGCAAGTACGGATGACGCGGTGCCCGCCCTGACCGTCGTGCTGGCACTGCTGGCGGCCCTCGCCAACGGCGCCGCCTCCGCTTTGCAGCGGCGCGCCGCCCTCCAGCAGCAGGAGGAAGAGGGCGCCGGGCACGGTCTGCGCGGGCGGCTGCGGCACCTGCTGCGACTGGTCCGGCGCCCCTTCTGGGCGGCCGGGATGGCGGCGCTCGTGGTCTCCGGGGTCCTGCAGGCCAGTGCCCTGGGGGTGGGGCAACTGTCGGTGGTGCAGCCGCTCATGGCCACCGAGCTGCTGTTCACCCTGATGGCGGGGAGCCTGGCGTTCTCCCGCCGGCCCGACCCCGGGACCTGGTTGTGGTTCCTGGCGCTGGCCGGGGGACTGGCCCTGTTCCTCGGTGCCGCGACGCCGTCCGGCGGGCAGGCGCAGGCCCTGCCGGGCACCTGGCCGCGCGCCGGTGTGCCGCTGGCGCTGCTGGTGCTCGTCCTGTGGCTCGTCGGGCGGGCGCTGAGCGGCGGTGCGCGGGCCTGCGTCCTGGGGTGCGCCACGGCCTCCTGCTTCGCCTGCACGGCGGCGCTGATCAAGGACGTCACGGGTCGCATCCCCGAGGGCCTGCCGCGGGTGTTCGCCTCCTGGCAGCTGTACGCGGTGGGCGCGGTCGGCCTGCTCAGCCTGCTGCTGCTCCAGGTCACCCTGCGGGCCGGCAGCCTCGCGGCGTCCCAGCCGGCGCTCACCATCGGGGACGCGGTGGTGAGCGTGGCGCTGGGCTGGGTGCTCTTCGGGGAACGGATCGCGCTCGGCGCGCACGTGGTGCCCGAGGCGGCCGGCGTCGCCCTGATGGCCGCCGGAGCCGTCGGCCTGTCGCGCTCGCCCGCCGTGGCCGGCGGCTGGGACGTGCCGCGCGGGAAGCGTCCGGACGCCCCGGAGGGCCGTCACCGTACCGTCCACGGGGGGCCGGGATGAGGCGCGGCGGCGACGTCCGGCGGGCGGCGCTGGCGGGGGGCGTCCTGGTGGCCGGCCACATCGTCCCGGCCGCCACCTGGCTGCCCGGGCTGCGCCGCCGGGCCTTCCCCGCCCTGGCCGGCCTCGGACGCCCCGACCACGTGGCCCTCACCTTCGACGACGGGCCCGATCCGGTCTCCACCCCGCGCTTCCTGGACGCCCTCGACGAACTCTCGGTCCGGGCCACCTTCTTCGTCCTGGGCGCGCGGGTGGGCGGCCACCGCCGGATCGTGCGCGAGGCCGTCCGGCGCGGCCACGAGATCGCCGTCCACGGCTGGACCCACGACCGCCCGTGGCTGCCCGGTCCCGCCCGCGACCGGGCCGACCTGGCCCGCGCCGTCCGGGCGGTCCACGACGCCTGCGGCGCCGCACCGGTCTGGTACCGCCCTCCGTACGGCATCCTCACCGGAGGACGCTGGGCGGCGGCCGCGTGCACCGGCCTGACCCCGGTCCTGTGGAGCGCCTGGGGCCGCGACTGGAGCACCGGCGCCACCGGGGAGTCCGTACTGGCGACCCTCCGGCCCGATCTGCGCGCGGGCGCCACCGTCCTGCTCCACGACAGCGACCACGCCTCCGCCCCGGGTTCCTGGCGCGCCACCCTCGCGGCGCTTCCCGCCCTGGTCACGGCATGCCGGGACGCCGGTCTGACGGTCGGTCCCCTCGTGGAGCACGGCGTCGGCGCGGGCGTTTGACGGTCGACCGGAGCGGACGGACACTCGATTGATAGGTGCCCGATACATATCACCGAGAGTGACAACCGCGCCGCGGAGCCGGCCAGGGCCAACCCGATCCGTGACGTCGCGAACGACGGACGGGCACAGCGATAGCCCGGAGGCATACGCATGTGCGGAATCGCCGGATGGATCTCGTTCCGCAGGGACCTGGGGAACGAGCAGGAAACAGTCGACGCGATGACCGAGACGATGGCCTGCCGTGGGCCTGACGACCGCGGCACGTGGGTCGACGGACCCGCCGCGCTCGGACACCGCAGGCTCGCGATCATCGACCTGCCGGGCGGCCGGCAGCCGATGAGCGCCGAGGCACCCGAGGGCGGCGCGGTGGCGATGGTGTACTCGGGTGAGGCCTACAACTTCACCGAACTGCGCAAGGAACTGACCGTGCGCGGCCACCGCTTCACCACCACCTCCGACACGGAAGTGGTGCTGCGCGGCTACCTGGAGTGGGGGGAGGGCGTGGCGGAACGGCTCAACGGCATGTACGCCTTCGCCATCTGGGACAGCCGCGAGCAGAAGCTCGTCATGATCCGCGACAGGATGGGGATCAAGCCGTTCTACTACTACCCGACCGACGACGGCGTGCTGTTCGGGTCCGAGCCCAAGGCGATCCTGGCCAACCCGCTCGTCCCCCGCCGCGTCACCCTGGACGGGCTGCGGGAGCTCTTCGCCTTCGTCAAGACACCCGGTCACGCGATCTGGGACGGCATGCGCGAGGTCGAGCCCGGCACCGTCGTCACCGTCGGACGGGGCGGCATCCGCACCCACGTCTACTGGGCGCTGCGGACCGAGCCGCACACCGACGACAAGGAGACCTCGATCGCGCGCGTGCGCGAGCTGCTCGAGGACATCGTGCGACGCCAGCTCGTCTCCGACGTGCCGCGCTGCACCCTGCTCTCCGGCGGCCTGGACTCCTCGGCGATGACGGCGATCGCGGCGCGGCAACTCGCCGACCAGGGCGAGAAGGTGCGCAGCTTCGCGGTCGACTTCGTCGGCCAGACCGAGCACTTCGTCCCCGACAGCCTGCGCGGGACGCCCGACACCCCGTTCGTCCACGACGTCGCCGATCTCTGCGGGACCGAGCACCAGGACATCGTCCTCGACTCCGACCAGCTCGCCGATCCGGACGTGCGGGCCAGGGTGATCCGCGCCCGTGACATCCCGGCCGGGCTCGGCGACATGGACTCCTCCCTCTACCTGCTGTTCAAGGCCATCCGGCAGCACTCGACCGTCGCCCTTTCCGGAGAGTCGGCCGACGAGGTCTTCGGCGGCTACCGCCAGTTCTTCGACGAGGAGGCCCGCAGGGCCGACACCTTCCCCTGGCTGGTGCGGTTCACGACGGAGTTCGGCGACGACGGCAACATCCTCACCGAGCAGGTGGCCAAGTCCCTGGACCTGGAGGGCTACGTCCACGACGGCTACCGCCGCGCGGTCGCCGGCGTCGAACGCCTCGACGGCGAGAGCGACTTCGAGTACCGGATGCGCGTCATCAGCCACCTCCACCTCACCCGCTTCGTGCGCATCCTCCTCGACCGCAAGGACCGGGCGAGCATGGCCAACGGCCTGGAGGTCAGGGTCCCGTTCTGCGACCACCGCCTGGTCCAGTACGTCTACAACGCGCCCTGGTCGCTGAAGTCCTTCGACGGCAGGGAGAAGAGCCTGCTGCGCGAGGCCACCGCGGACGTGCTGCCCCGCTCGGTCTACGACCGGGTGAAGAGCCCGTACCCCTCCACCCAGGACCCCAAGTACTTCGTCGCGCTCCAGGAGAACGCCAAGGACCTGCTGGCCAAGCCCACGCACCCGGTGTTCGACCTGGTCAGCCGGACCTGGCTGGAGGACGCGGTCAGGACCGACACCCCGGTCAGCACGCACGCCGCCCGGCACGGCCTGGAACGCGCCCTCGACCTGGCGCTGTGGATGGACCTGTACTCGCCCACGATCGGGATCCCCTGACCCGACGGAGACCACGCGAGGGGGCCGACGATGGCGGCGGTCGGTGAGGAAGACGCCCTGGACTTCGTGGTGTCCCTGCACCGCCTGGTGCGGCTGCTGCGCCGCGCCCGCCCCGAGCCGAGGGTCCAGCCGACCCCGCTCATCGTCCTCGCCCTGCTGAACCAGTACGGTCCCTCGCGCGTCGGCGTCCTCGCCGAGCGGGCCGCCTGCACCCAGCCCACGATCACCGCCGCGGTGACGCAACTGGAGGCGGCCGGGCTGGTCCGCCGCGAACCCGACCCGGCCGACGGCCGTGCCACACGGGTGGTCATGACCGCGCCGGGCCGGCGGGAACTCGTGCGGATGGCCCGCGGCGAGGCCGAGGCCCTCGCCGCGCGCCTGGGCACCCTGCCGCCGGAGGACGTGCGCAAGGTCCTCGAGGCGGGCCGTCTGCTGCGCCGCCTGACGGACCGCGACTGACACCCGGACGGCGCGGACCCCTCCGGACCTGGTTCATCGGCCCTCGCCGACCACAGGGCGTACGCCCCCGTGGTGAGGACCGTCGGCACGCGCCTGCGCGGCGGACGGCAGCGTTCGCCCCGGGCTCGCCCCGCAGGACGTGCTGCTGATGGGCTTCCTCTGGCGCGTCGGCGCCGACACCCGCGGCCACCGCGTCACCGACCTGGTCGTCAACGGCCTTTGCCCCCCACGCACATGGCCGGTCCTTGATCGACCGAGGCTAGTGTGTGCGCGTCCGGATGCCGGGGTGGGGAGCTGGTCGTGGTCGAGATGACGGAGCGTCGCAGACGTGGAGCGGCGGCGGTGTTGGCGGGGGTCGCCGTGGTGCTCGTCCTCGGCGCCTGGGCGGGGCGTCGGGAGAGGCTCCGCTCGGGCGGCCTGCTGGTCGCGGTCCGGCTCCTGGACCAGCCCTTGGTGTTCGGCATCGCGACGGGCGTGGTGCTGACAGCGGCGCTGATCCTCGCGGTGCGCGGCCCCGTCCTGCGCTCCCTGATCCTGGTGGCGGGCGTCTTCGGCACGCTGGCGCTCGGCGCGGCGATCTCCCTGTTCAGTCATGGCGGGGAGGAGACGATGAGCAAGGCGGCGCCCGGCCGCCCCGACCGCGAGCTCGTGGTCGTGGAGGGGGCCGCCATGATCGACCCGCTGTGGTGGGTCTACGTCGACGAGGGGTCGTGGCTCACGGCACGCCGCTGGCGCGTCGGCTTCGTCAACGGCGACAGCTGTGACCTGGTCGCGGTGGAGTGGGACGGGCCGGACCGCGTCCGCGTGACCCTGGACGCCGGCGAGGGCGACGAGGTCCACGTGATCCGGCTCTCCCCGGCCGACGGCAGGCCCGACCGTACGGTGGACCGGGGCTGACGCGCCCGCACCTCAAGCCCGTTGCCGGGTCGCCGTCCCCACGGGGGACAGCGCCGTGCGGAGCTGCCGCCGCCCGGAGACGCCGAGACCTCGTCCACCGCAACCGGCTCCCCGAGGGTGGTCACTTCGCCGCCTGGGAGCAGCCGGAGCTGTTCGTGAACGAGGTCCGCGCGGGCTTCCGCCCGATGCGCCGACCGCGCCCGGGTTGCGGAATCCCACCGTCCTCGCGGACCGTGGGATTCCGGGCCGCACGACCGAGGAGGTGCCGCCATGGACGTCCCGACCCTGGCCGGGCTCCTGCACGAGACCGAGGAGCGCCACGGCGCGTACGAGGCGACCGCCCCGGAGCACCACTGGTGGGACTGGTACGCCGCCTACCTGTTCGCCCGTGAGCAGGGCCGTACCCCCGACGAGGCCGCCCGTGAGGCCGCGGCCCACATGCAGGCGCTGCTGGGCTAGGCCGACTCGCCGGCCGCTCCTCACCGGGCGAGCGCCGCGGCCCAGTCGCGGAACCGCTGCGGGGGCTGCAGTCCGGCGATCCCGTGACGTCGGGAGACCCAGGTGGGTGTGGCGTGGACGCCGTACCGCCAGGCGAGCAACTCCGACGCGGCCAGCGCGTCGGTCATCGCCGCGGAACCCCAGGCCGCGCGCAGCCCCTTCGCGTCGCCCCCGGCCTCCTCGGCGAGGGAGACCAGCAGCTCCCGGGACCCGATGTCGAGGCCGTCGGCGAAGTTGGCCGCGAACACCGCGGCGGCGAAGCGGCCGGCGGCCTCGCGGTCGCTCGCGGCGAGCCATTCGTGAGCCTCCAGCGCGGGGCGCGAGTGGGTGACGCGGTCCGTCCGGCGCAGCGGCAGGCCCGCCGCCTCGGCCTCGTGGGCGAGGAGCGCGTACGCGGGGTCCGTGCGCCGGCCGGGAGGGGTGCCGCTGGGCCCCGTCCAAGGGTGGATCCGCAGCGCGTGCCCGACCACGCGGATGCCGTGCTCGCGGAGGATCCGGGTGCGGTCCTGGGCCACGTAGCAGTAGGGGCAGATGAAGTCGAACCAGTGCTCGGCGGTCGCGGTGCGCGGCGGCGAGCAGGGCCCGGGGGCGGAGGTGACGATCATCTGGGCTCCTCACGGGTTCGCGAGATTCGTTACCACTGATATCTGTAACGTAAGTCGCTTCCGAGGTTCTTCCCGCCCCCGGGCCTCGACCGTTTTCCGGGGCTCAGGAGGCGACGAGTGCCCGCAGGGCCGACGCGACGAGTCCCGGGTCCTCCTCCGCCATGAAGTGGCCGCAACGGACGGTGGTGTGCGTCAGGTCGGGGGCCCAGGCCTGCCAGAGGGCGCGGGCGTCGTAGCCGAGGGCGGCGCCCCAGTCCTGCTGGAGGACCGCGACCGGCATCCGGAGCCGCCGGCCCGCGGCCCGGTCGGCCCGGTCGTGGTCGGCGTCGACGGTCGCCGAGGCACGGTAGTCGGCCACGATCGAGGGGACGGCCGCGCGGCACGCGTCGAGGTAGGCGGCGCGCACGGCGGGCGGGAAGGTCTCCGGGGACCGGTTCCACGCGTCGAGGAAGTGCCCGAAGAAGGCGTCCGGGGCGGCGGCGATCATCTGCTCGGGCAGGCCCGGGGGCTGGGCCATCAGGTACAGGTGGAAGCCCACGGCGGCGTCGGCGCCGCGCAGGACGTCCCACATGTCCAGGGTGGGCAGCACGTCGAGTACGGCCAGCCGGCTGACCGCGTCGGGATGGTCGAGCCCGGCGCGGAAGGCGACCAGCGCACCGCGGTCGTGGCCGGCGAGCGCGAAGCGGTCGTGACCGAGCGCGCGGGCCAGCGCGACGACGTCCGCGGCCATGGTGCGCTTGGCGTACGTGGCGGGTCCCGCGGGGGCCGGTTTGTCGCTGGCACCGTAACCACGCAGGTCGGGGCAGATCACGGTGTGGTCGGCGGCCAGGTCGGCGGCGACGTGGCGCCACATGAGGTGGGTCTGCGGGAAGCCGTGCAGGAGGACGACGGGGCTGCCCGAGCCGCCGACGGCGACGTTGAGGGCGACGTCGTCGGCGACGGGGATGCGGTGGTAGGCGAAGCCGGGGACGACCGGTGTCATGGTGCGCTGCTCTCGTTCGGTGGCGGGGGAGTGACGTGCCCGCCGGTGGCGGACGCCCCGAGCCTCCCGCCCGCGGATCAGCATCCGGTCAGCGCGTACCGTGGCTGCGGGGAGGACGGCCGGAGAGGTGGGCAGGGTGCGGGTCGCTTTCGGTGTGCTCGGGCCGGTCGTCGCCTGGGACGGCGACGGTCGCGCACTGGCGCTCAAGGGCCCCCGGCACCGGGAGGTGCTGGCGCGGCTGGTGGTGGCGCGCCGGCGTGTCGTACCGGTGACCCGCCTGGTGGCGGACCTGTGGGACGAACCCCCGGCCGGCGCCGTCGGGGCCGTGCAGACCTTCGTCGGGGCGCTGCGCCGCGAGCTGGAACCGGAGCGGCCGCCCCGCGCCCCCGCCCGGCTGCTGGTCACCGCGGGCACTGGGTACGCGCTGCGGGCGGACCCGGACAGCGTGGACGCCTGGCGGTTCGAGGCCGCCGTCGACGCCGCCGCGGCACTGCCGCCCGCGGCGGCGCTGACGCGGCTCGAGGAGGCGCTGGACCTGTGGCGCGGTCCCTCGTACGGCGAGTACGCCGACCGGGAGTGGGCCCGCGGCGAGCGTTCCCGCCTCGCCGAACTGCGGCTGCGGGCGGTGGAACGGCGGGCGGAGGCCCGGCTGGAGCTGGGCCTTGCCGCCGAGGCGGTGCCCGACCTGGACGCGCACCTGATCGCGCATCCGTGGCGGGAGGACGCCTGGCGGCTGCTGGCGCTCGCGCTGTACCGGTCGGGCCGTCAGGGGGACGCTCTCGCCGTGCTGCGCCGGGCCCGCGCGATGCTGGCCCGGGGACTGGGGCTCGACCCGGGAGCGGCGCTGCGCCGCCTGGAGGCGGACATGCTCGCCCAGGACCCGCGCCTGGACCCGCCGGCGCCCGCGCCCGCCGGCCCGGGCGACGCGGCCGCCCGGGTGTGGGCCCGGGCGGCCGAGGCGTACGACCGCACGGTCGCCGCCGGGGCCCGCGCACGGCTGGAGTCGACGGTCGGCCTCCTCCGCAATCTCGCGCTGACCGGGGGCGGCGGCCTGGAGGCCACCCGGGAGCACCGCCTGGCGGCCGTCGCCGCGGCGGAGGAGTCCGGCGACCCGGAGCTGACCGCCCGGGTGATCGGTGCCTACGACGTCCCCGCGATCTGGACCCGCAGCGACGACCCGGAGCAGGCCCGCCGTATCGTCGCCGCCGCCGAGCGCACCCTGGCCGCCCTGCCCGCCGACGCCGCGCACGAGACCGCACGCTGCCGCCTGCTGGCCACGATCGCGGTGGAGACGCGCGGCATCCGCTCCGCCCGCGGACCGCTTGCGGCCCGGCAGGCCGAGGAGACGGCCCGCCGGCTCGACGACCCGGCGCTCCTCGCCTTCGCGCTCAACGGGGTGTTCATGCAGACCTGCGCCCGGGCGGGCCTCGCGCCGCGGCGGGACGCGATCGGCGCCGAACTGGTGGCGCTGGCCCGGCGGCACGGGCTGACGACGTACGAGGTGCTCGGTCACCTGATCCGGGTACAGGCCCGCAGCGCGCTCGCCGACCTCCCCGCGGCCGACGTGCACGCCGCCGCGGTCGACGTCCTGGCCGAACGCCACGAACTGCCCCTCGCCGGCGTGTTCACGCAGTGGTACCGGGCCCTGCGGACGGCCGCCTCCGGGGGCGGGCCGCGGGCCGGGGCCGCCTACCGGGCCGCCGCCGCACGCCTGGAGGGCGCCGGGATGCCGGGTGTGGAACGGGGTCTGCTGCCGCTCGCGCTGCTCTGCCTCGACCTGGCCGACGGCAGCGTCCCGGCGGCGCGGATCGCCGAGCGTGTCGACCCCGCGGCGGAGTGGGGGCCGTACCGGCCGTGGGCCGAGCCGTTCGTCCTGCTGCGCGCAAGCCGCCGTGCCGAGGCCCTGGCGGCCCTGCGGGCCCTGCCCGAGCCACCCCCCGACCTGATGTACGAGGCCCTGTGCTGCGTGCAGTCCGTGCTCGCCGTCGAGCTCGGCGACCGCGACGCCCTGGAGGCGCTCCACGCCCGCCTGCTCCCCGCCGCCGGGGAACTCGCGGGCGCGGGCAGCGGTCTGCTCACCGCGGGTCCGGTGGACCGGTACCTGGCCGCCGTCACCGCGGCGCTCGCCCCGTAGACCCGGCGTGCCCGCACGGCCCCGAAAGAGGAAGGGCCGGCACCCCGTGAGGTGCCGGCCCCTTACATCCCCGGTGGGTCAGATGGGGAGGATGTTCTCGGCCTGCGGGCCCTTCTGGCCCTGCGTGACGTCGAAGCTCACCTTCTGGCCCTCCTGGAGCTCACGGAAGCCCTGGGTGGCGATGTTGGAGTAGTGAGCGAAGACGTCGGCGCCGCCGCCGTCCTGCTCGATGAAGCCGAAGCCCTTTTCCGAGTTGAACCACTTCACGGTGCCGGTCGCCATGGGAATCTCCTTCGGGAGCAGTACATGAAGCCCGCACTTTGCGGACCTCCGTCGCCGCAATGACCCCTCCGGGACAACCGGAAAACAAAAAATGCACCTGTCGGTCACATCCCGGCAGGTGCACGTAAAGTTCATGGGTACCAAAACTGCAACGCGATCAACCTAGCACAGGCGTCGTCGGACGACCACGGGGCCGGGTCCGCCACCGGTCGTGGCGGACCCGGCCCCGTAGGTGTCCGGTCAGTAGGTGAACCGCTGGAGGCCGTTGGCCCAGGGGTTCACCAGGAAGACGGTACGAGTGGCGGGGTCGAGGAACAGGCCGCGCCGGCTGGTGAAGTCGAAGTTGGACGTGCTCAGCGTGGAGTTGACGAGGTTGGCGACGGGGTGCCGGGCGAGCACCTTCCCGGTGTCGGGGTCGAGGACGGTGATCTCGCTGAGGGCGTTGTTGTCGCCGGTGGTGGCCTCCTCGTACAGGTGGGCGACGAGGGCGACGTGGTGCCGGGTGTCGAGCACCGGCCACATGACGCCCCGGGTGCCCAGGTCGGCCGGCGCGGAGGTGGCCAGGGACTTCTGGTCGGCCGAACGCCAGGTGCCGGTCGGGAACTCGCCCGTGGTGTAGCTGGGGGTGGCGGGTCCCGCGGCGACGTACACCCGGTCGCCCTTGCCGTCGGGCAGGAGGCCGGCGGTGCAGGCCGGCATGGTGGTCAGCGGCGACACCTCGCGGGTGCCGGGGTCGACCGACACCGCCCAGTAGGGGACGCGCCCGGACAGGCAGGGCCCCATGGTGCCGGTGGTGGCCACGAAGAACGTGCCGGTCGAGGCGTCGACGGAGACGTTGCCGAAGGCCCGCCCCGGGTTGTCCGCGTTGAGCGGGATCGGCGCGGAGACCTTGCCGGTGGCCATGTCGACGGTCCACAGCGAGGCCACGCCCGAGACCCCGTCGAAGGTCGTCACCCCCGCCCGGTGCCGGGCCGGGTCGACGGCTCCGCCCTGGAAGTACACCGACGTCGAGCCGGTGCCCGGGTCGAGGGCGCTGAGCCTCACGCGCGCACCGGTCTTCGTGTCGCGCAGGTCGACCTCGGGGAGCACACCGCCGTCGAACGGCCGGTGGCCGATCAGGGTGTGTCCCGTGCCGGGGTCGGCCCCCAGGACCTCCTGCATCATCGAGGTGCCGGTCTGGCGGGACACCGTGGTGCCGAGGGTTCCCTCGGAGAGCGAGTACGCGGTGGTGGCCGAGCCCTCCAGGTGGATCCAGCCGTCGTCGCCCTCGGCGAAGTCATCGGTGGCGAGCAGCGCCGTGCCCCCGCTGACCTCGATGTTCTCCAGGGTGCCGGAGACCGTGTCGCCGTCGAGGTACTGCACGAACGACGTGGGCGAGGCCTGTCCGACGGGCTTGCCCGCCCGCGTGGGCAGGACCCGGACCGGGTACTGCAGTCCGGTCGGCAGGCCGAGGGCCTTGAGGTCGAGCACGGTCCGGCCCTTCACCGACGGCAGGGCCCGGAAGAGGGTGGAGGCGTGGTCGACGCCGTTGTCGTCGCGGCCGCTGCCGTTCTGGTTGGTGGCGGTGTTGAGAGCCCCGTACAGGGTGGGTGCCGGGGTGAGGAACTCGATGGCCGCGCCGTCGGCGTGCGGAGCCGAGGAGGCGTCCCAGGAGACCGTCAACCGCGGCTCCGCCCGGGTCAGTTCGACGGCGTGCGCCGTGGCGGACTTCCCCTGCCCCAGCAGCGGTGCCTGCGGCCGCTGGTCGGCGCCGGGTCCGACGCGCAGTGCGCGGAAGTCCCCGAAGACCTGGCCGTCGTAGAGCGTGACGCCGATGCCGTAGAGCCCGGCGCCACCCGGTGCGAATGCGGAGGCGGGGATGGTCACCGTGCCCTTGGTGCCGGTGAGCGGGGTGCGCCACTGGGCACGCCACTTGTCGCTGGTGGTGAAGGGCGTCCAGTGGCCGACCGAGGAGAGCACCAGCTCGGGGGCGGTCGCGTCCCGCAGGCCGGTGAGGTCGTAGTGCACGGTGACGGACTTGCCCAGCGGGGACGAGCCGGGCGCGGTCGGAGCCTTCGGCTGCACATAGGTGCCGTCGGCCGCGCCGAAGGTGAGCCGCTGACCGGTCGAGGCCACCACCTTGTGGCCGTCGAGGGCCTCGAACGTCACCTGTACGGTGCGCGCTTCGCCGGAGGCGAGGGGCAGGCCGGCGGCGGCCAGCAGCTCGCGCGGCAGGACGCGCAGGCTCGGGCCGGCGGACGGGATCGTGCCGTGCTCGCCGACGCGTAGACGGTACGTCAGCTTCCGGTGTCCGCCGGTGAGGTCGAGACCGAAGGTGATGGGCGAGACCGCGTTCTGCCCGGACGGGTTGCCCCAGGCGTCGGCGGGGCCCGCCAGGTCGATCGCGGAGGGATCGGTGGCCTCGACGAAGGCGGTGGTCGGGCTCACCGACAGCAGCTGGCGCTCGGCGACGGACAGCCGTACCGCGGCCGGGGTGAGGGAATGGCGCTTGGCGAGCACCTTCTCCACCGCCGCTGTCACGTCCAGCTGCGGGCCCATGCGCAGTTCCCGGTCGGCCTGCGGGGGCTGGGCGATCGGGCGGCCGGTGTCCACCAGCAGCTTCCGGACCTCACGCGGGCTGAGCTGCTGCCCGGTCGCCTCGGCGGCCGCCAGCACGTTGGCCGCCGCAGCGGCGATCATCGGGGCCGAGGCCGAGGTGCCGCCGTTGAGCACCACGCCCGGACCGTCCGGTGTGTGGATCAGCGAGGGCAGGTTGTCGCCGGGCGCCGCCAGGTCGATCCGGGTGCCGAACCCCGAGGAGTAGCCGGCGGAGCCGTTGTAACGGGTGGTCGGGTAGACGGCGGTGCGTACGTCGTCCGAGCTCAGGGTGTCGTCGACGGTGGTGCCGCCGGCGGCGATCACCCCGGTGTCACGGACCAGTGTGGGGGTGGTGGTGGGGGCGACGTCGTCGATCGACGTCTGCGCGCGGCTGCTCGACGTCACGTCGGTCGGGGTGCTGCCGCCGTCGGGGCCGACCGACACCGGCAGGCCCAGGCGGGTGCCGTCGTTGGACGACACGACCACGACGATCCCCGAGTCCACGATGGCGCGCAGGGTGTCCCTGATCTCCGGGTCGTCCTCCAGCCACCGCGAGGGGAAGCCGATCGAGCCGTCCGTGCCGAAGCCGAGGCTCGCGGTGATGACGTCCGGCCGGGGCTTCTGGGCGGCAGCGGCCCGCAGCGCCGCCGCGATGCCGGTGGCCGAGGGCTCCTCGGGGATCACGAGCCGGTACTGCGCGCCGGGCGCGATGCCCAGCAGGTCGGTGGCGCCGCTGCCGGTGGCCTCCGGGCGCTGCCGGTCGTGCGGCAGCGGGGCCATCATCGAGAAGTCGAGCAGCACTTCGGCGAGGTTGGGGTCCTGGCCCTCGATGGCGCCGGCCGGGTCGAGGCGGCCCTTGTTGTCGCTGGTGTAGGTCGGTATGAGCGGCAGGGAGGGGAAGTCGAGGTAGCGCTTGCCGTCGCGGAGCACCGTGGTGGGGCCGTTGAGGCGCACGTACTCGTCGCCCGCGTCGGCCATGCCCTGGTCGGTGAGGTCCCCCAGCGACACGTTGGTGATGACCTGGCCCTGACCGGGCAGCGCGCGGAGGTACGTCGCGGTGTCCCGGAAGGCGCCGACCGCGTTGACGCCGCCCGCGTTGAGGTAGGACTGGAAGGACGTCGTCAGGCCCTCGTTGGTGGGCAGGTCCTTGGCGGCGGAGGGGGCGGCGGTGCGGGCCGCGCTCCGGTCGCCGATGCCGTCGACGGCCTCGCGGACCGCCTTCGGGAGCGGGACGGCGCCTGAGTTCATGGTCCGGGGGCGCACCGCGGAGCCGGCGCCGGTGGCGCCGCCCACGCTGTACGGCGTGAGCGCGGCGGCGTCGGCCCGGCGCTGGAGGATCCCGGCGGACGGCGTCAGGGAGCCGCCGAACGCGCTGCGGCCCTTCGTGCCCGCCACGGGGAAGGCCCGGGTCGTGCCGTCCTTGCGGGTCAGGGTGCCTGACCCGTCGTCGGACCAGTGCAGCACCGAGCCGTCGTCGAGGGTGAGGGTGTGTGCCGCGGGGGCCGCGTGGGCCGCGGCCCGGGACGCCGGGGCGTCCGGATCCGCGGCGTGGGCGACGGAAGGCGCGGCGATCGTGGACAACAGGGCGGCGAGCGCCGTCAAACGCGCTCGTCTGAAGCGGTGGGACATGCAACGCCCTTCGGTGATCGGGTGAGGAACGTGCAGAGGGCCGGCGGGTCTTCGGGACGGGCGGACGGAGCTCACCTTGACGCTGCCACGTCACACCGGACAAGCTCCCGCAGCTGCGGGTTTGTGCAGTTGCCCACATGCGCGGGGTGCGGCACGGCCCGGCGGGACGGTCAGGCGCCCTCGTGCTCCGCGACGCGCACCAGGTGCACCGCCGAACTGGCCCAGTCGCCGGGCGGCAGGTCGAGCACGAGCCCGTACCCGCCGAGCACGGCCGCGTGGTGCACGGTCCCCGTACGCGTGTCGCGGTAGCGGGCCCCGGCGGTGAGGCCGCCCAGCCGCACCGGTCCCCGCGGGCCGCCGTGCCGCTGGACGCGCTGCCAGGCGAGCACCAGCGCCTCGCTGCCGTCGTGCGCGGCGTACTCCACGACGGTGGGGCCGTCGTCCCCGGGACCGCGCAGCCGGTGCAGCGCTCCGTGCTGGACGAGGTGACGGACCCGCTTGTACTCGGCCACCAGCTCCGCCCCGGCGGCCAGTTCCTCCTCGGACCAGCGGGTGAGGTCACCGCCGATGCCGAGCAGCCCGGCCATCGCGACGTGGAAGCGGAAGCGCAGCGGCACCGTGCGGTGCGTGAGCTGGTTCGGGACGTCGGTCACCCAGGCGGCCATGGTGCGCGCGGGGTAGACCTGGCCGTAGCCGTGCTGGATCGCCACGCGGTCGGCGGCGTCGGTGTTGTCGGAGGGCCACGCCTGGTCGGTGCGGGAGAGGATGCCGAGGTCCACCCGGCCGCCGCCGCCGCTGCAGGACTCGATCCGCAACTGCGGATGGTCGGCGCGGAGCCGGTCGATCACGCCGTAGAGGTGGTGCACGTACCGCGTCCACAGCCGGTCCGCGCCGTCGTCGCGGCCGGGCCAGCCGGCCTCGCTGAAGGCGCGGTTCATGTCCCACTTGAGGAAGTCGACGCCGTTCTCCGCGACGAGCCGGGTGAGCCAGCCGTACGCCCAGTCGGCGACGTCCTGCCGTGCGAAGTTGAGGACCAGCTGGTTGCGCAGCTCGGTCCGGTTCCGGTGCGGGACGTGCAGCACCCAGTCGGGGTGCTCGCGGTACAGGTCGCTGTCCGGGTTGACCATCTCCGGTTCCACCCACAGGCCGAAGCGCATCCCGAGCCGGTGCACCCGGTCGGCGAGGGGGGCCAGCCCGGAGGGGAAGCGGTCGGCGGCCGGGGTCCAGTCGCCGAGGCCCGCGCGGTCGTCGCGCCGTGCCCCGAACCACCCGTCGTCGACGACGTACAGTTCCACGCCGAGCGCCGCGGCCCGGGCGGCGAGCGCCGCCTGGCCGGGCTCGTCGACGTCGAAGCCGGTGGCCTCCCAGGAGTTGTAGAGCACCGGAGCCGTCTCCCGCGGGTGCGGCAGGACGTGGGCCAGGGTGTACGCGTGCCAGGCGCGACTGGCCGCGCCGAAGCCCCCACCGGTGTACAGGCCCGCGAAGGTGGGCGTGGTGTACTCCTCGCCCGGGGCCAGCGGCACGTTCGTACCGTCGTGTCCCGCACCCCCCGTGAAGCCGGCGCGCCCGTCCGGGGTGCGCTGCGCGGTGACACGCCAACTGCCGCTCCAGGCCAGGGCGGCGCTCCACACCCGGCCGTGGGTCTCGCCGGCGTCACCCGCGTCGACCATCACCCACGGGTTGGCGTGGTGGCTGGTGATGCCGCGGCGGCTGGTCAGCACGGTCTCGCCGTACGGCAGCCGGTCCCGGCGCAGTTGGCTCTCCGCGGACCACTGGCCGGTGACGTGGCTGAGCCGGTAGTCGGGCAGCGGCGGCAGGCTCCAGGCGGCGGAGTCGGCGCGGAGCACCGTGAGGTCGTGCTCGCCCGCGTTGCGCAGGACGGTGCGCCGCTCGATGACGTCGCTGTCGTCGTGGAGACGGTAGTGGAGGGTGACCTCCAGCGGGTGGACGCGGTCGCGGAACCGCAGCGTCAACTCGTGCACACCGGGCGCGGGTTCCCGCACGTCATGACCCGTCGGCTGCCACTCGAAGCCCCTGCTCCCGTCGGGGAGGCGGACCTGGAGGGACGGTACCCCGAAGCGGGCCCCGCCGTCGACGGGGAGTTCCTCGCCCACCGGCGAACGGCCCTCGAAGCTGCTCGCGTCCGGTCCCGGCGGGACGGCGAGTTCGGCCGCCTCCTGCAGGGTCAGCCGCGGGCCCCACGCGACGTGGCAGGGGGCACCGGTCGCGTCGATGCGCAGCGCGTACGACGTGCGCGGGGTGCTCAGCAGCCAGATCCCGGTGTCCGGGGCATGGGAGATCACGGGCATGGGTCCTCACGTTCGGGTCGCGCCAGGAGACAGGCGGCAGCCAATCCTTACCTTGGATCACATGTCAACACCCACTCTGGTCCGACCTTTTCCAGATGAGGCGCCCTCACTTGGACTACTTCCGAGGAGTCTTGCTTCTTTTATTGACAGCAGAAAAGAACCCACCTAGGTTCCCGGCCATGCCCTCGATCCCGCCGGGGGAGGCGTTCCCGGCCCACACGCCGGCCGCCTCCCAGATCTTCACCACCGTCCTGTGCCACGGTCCGCTCACCCGCACCGAGATCGCCAAGCGTGCCGGGCTGTCAGCGGCCGCGGTCACCAAGGCGGTCCGGCCGCTGATCGAGGCCGGGTACCTGGTCGAGGACGTGGACGAGGAGGCGCGTCCCTCCCTGGGACGGCCGGCCAACCCCGTACGGGTGGACGGCGGCCGGGCGCTGTTCATCGGCCTCAAGATCACCGGCGACGAGATCATCGGTGTGCTCACCGACCTCTGCTGCCGGATCCGCACCTCCCGCCACGTGCCGCTGGCTGCCCCCGACCCCGGGGCCGTCCTGACCTCGGCGGCGGCACTGGTGCACGAACTGCTGGCGGAGGCCGACGGTTTCGGCGTCCCCGTCAGCGGCCTGGGCATCGCGGTCTCCGGTGACGTGGACCGGGCCGGCGGCCTGGTGCGCTACTCGCCCTTCCTCGACTGGCGGGACATCCCGCTGGCCGAGCTGGCGGGGATGACCACCGGCCTGCCCGTCACCGTCGACAACGACGTCAGGGCGCTCACCGTCGCCGAGCAGTGGTTCGGCGCCGGGGTGGGCCTGTCCGACTTCGCCGTGGTGACGGTCGGCGCGGGCATCGGCTGCGGTCTCGTGGTGCACGGGCGGGTGGTCTCGGGCGCGTACGGGGTGGCCGGCGAGATCGGGCACCTGTCCATCGACCCGGAGGGACCGCTGTGCCACTGCGGCAACCGCGGGTGCGTGGAGGCGATCGCCGCGGACCCGGCGATCGTGCGCGCGGTCCGCGAGGCGACGGGAACCCCCGTCGCCGACGCCGCCGAGGCACTGCGACTGGCCCACGGCGGCGACCCGGGGGCCAGGGAGGTGTACGCGCGGGCCGGCGAGGCGATCGGCCGGGCCATCGGCTCGGTGGCCAACCTCTTCGGCCCGGAGCGCGTGATCATCTCGGGCGAGGGCCTGGTGGCCCACGACCTGTTCGCCGACCAGATCCTCGAGGCCTTCGCCGCCTCCGCCTTCGGCACCGCCGGGCAGTGCGACCTGCGGACCCGTCCGCTGCCCTTCGAGGAGTGGGCGCGCGGGGCCGCGGCCACCGCGATCCAGTCCTTCATCAGATCAGACACGTACTAGGAGTAGCGATGACGCTGCAGAGCCGCACCGTCCTGACCGCGCCTCAGCCCAGCCGCCGCACCGTGGTCGGCGGGCTGTTCGGGCTCGGAGCCGCGGCGCTCGCCGCCCCCCTCCTCACCGCCTGCGGCGGGGGAGCGGCGGCCGACCCCAAGACGGTGACCTTCGGGTCCAACGGGGCCGACGCCACGCCCAAGTCCGCCTACGCGGCGGTGACCAAGGCCTTCACCAAGGACAGCGGGCTGACGGTCAAGACCAACACCGTCGACCACGACAGCTTCCAGAAGGGCATCTCCAGCTACCTGCAGGGCACTCCGGACGACGTCTTCACCTGGTTCGCCGGTTACCGCATGCAGTACTTCGCCAAGAAGGGTCTCGCCACCCCCCTCGACGACGTGTGGGAGAAGATAGGCGGCGGCTTCAGCGAGGCCACCAAGCAGCTCTCCCGCGGCGAGGACGGCAAGTTCTACTTCGTCCCGCTCTACAACTACCCCTGGGGCGTCTTCTACCGGAAGAGCCTCTTCCAGGAGCGCGGCTACACCGTCCCGCGCACCTGGTCCGAGTTCACCGCGCTCGCCAAGCGGATGAAGAAGGACGGCCTCTCCCCGATCGCCTCCGGCTACGGGGGCGGCGACGCCTGGAGCATCCTCGGCGCCTTCGACTACCTCAACCTGCGGGCCAACGGCTACGACTTCCACATGTCCCTGATGCGCGGCGAGGTCTCCTGGACCGACAAGCGCGCCGTCGCCACCCTCGACCTGTGGCGCGAGATCAGCCCGTACTACCAGCAGGGCGCCGGCGGACGTTCGTGGCAGGACGCGGCCCAGTCGCTGCTGGACAAGAAGTCCGGCATGGCGGTCATCGGCCTCTTCCTCGGCCAGCAGGTCACCGACGAGGCGCTCCGCTCCGACATCGACTTCTTCCCCTTCCCCGAGATCGACCCGGCCAACGGGCAGGACGCCGTCGAGGCGCCCACGGACGGCTTCATGCTCAGCCGCCGCCCCAAGAACGAGAAGGGCGCCAAGAAGCTCCTGGAGTTCCTCGGCAGCGCCGAGGCCGAGGGCCTCTACATGGGTGTCGACCCCAGCAACGTGGCCGTCCACGCGCAGGCCGACACCGGCTCCTACAACCCGCTGCAGAAGAAGTCCGCCGAACTCATCGCCTCCGCCAAGCACATCACCCAGTTCGCCGACCGCGACAGCGACCCCGGGTTCATCTCCACGGTCGTCCTGCCCGGACTCACCCAGTGGCTCGGCCACCCCGACGACGGCTCGGCCCTGCTGAAGCGCATCGAGTCGCAGCGCTCGCGCTTCTTCACCTCCTGACCGGACCGGGAAGGTTCACCGTGCCCTCCGCGTCCCCCGCCGCACCCCCCGCCCCCACGCCGCAGGCCCCCGCCACCGGGGCGCCCCGTCGCCGCCCCCGCCGGCTCGGCGCCGGTGACCGGCTCTTCCTGGCGGCCGTCGTCGGCGTCCCGCTCCTGGCCCTCCTGGTCTTCGTCTGGCTCCCGGCACTGGCCTCCATGGGCCTGTCCTTCACCAGCTGGGACGGCATCTACCTGTCCGACATCCACTGGGTCGGGCTCGACAACTACCACCAGATCCTCACCAACTACCCGCCGTTCTGGCCCGCGGTGCGGCACAACGTCATCTGGCTGCTCTTCACCGCGCTGCTGCCCACCCCGTTCGGGATCTTCCTCGCCTACCAGCTCGACCGGAAGCTCCGCTTCACCCGGGTCTACCAGACGGCGATCTTCCTGCCGATGGTGCTCTCCCTGGCCGTGGTCGGCCTCATCTGGGAGATCATCTACAACCCCGACACGGGCCTGCTGGACGGCATCCTGGGCGCGGTGGCCCCCGGCCACCACGTCGACTGGCTGGGCGACCCCGACCTCAACCTGTGGGCCGTCCTGGTCGCCTCGGCCTGGCGGCACACCGGCTACATCATGATCCTCTACCTGGCCGGGCTGAAGGGCTTCGACCCGGCCCTGAAGGAGGCCGCCGCGCTCGACGGCGCCAACGGCCGCCAGACCTTCCTGAAGGTGGTCTTCCCCGCCCTCAAGCCGGTCAACGTCATCATCCTGGTCGTCACCGTCATGGAGTCCCTGCGGGCCTTCGACGTCGTCTACGTGCTCGGCGGCGGCGTCGGCAGCAAGCCCGGCATGGAACTGCTGTCGCTGCTGATCACCGACAACATCATCGGCGAGTCCAGCCACATCGGTTACGGCTCCGCCCTCGCGGTCGTCCTGCTCCTGGTCTCCCTCGCCGCCATCGGGACCTTCCTCGTCCAGAACTTCCGCAAGGAGGACCGGTGACCACGACCGCCACCCCGCCCGTCACCCCGGCCCGCCCCCACCGCGAGGCCTCGCGCGGCGGCGGGGCCTCCAAGCCCCCGCGGCAGACCGGCCGGCACCTGATGCTCGCCACGATCGCGCTGCTGTGGCTGCTGCCGCTGCTGTGGGCCGTCTACACCTCGCTGCGCCCCTACGCGGACACCAGCAAGCACGGCTACCTGTCCTGGCCCCGCGGGATCAGCCTGCAGAACTACACCGACGCCTGGAACCAGTCCGGCATGCCGCACTTCTTCTGGAACTCGGTCCTCATCACCGTCCCGTCCGTCCTGGGCACCCTGTTGTTCTCCGCGGCGGTCGCCTTCTTCGTCTCCCGCTTCGACTTCCGCTGGAACATCGCGCTGCTGATGCTCTTCACCGCGGGCAACCTGCTGCCCGCGCAGGTGCTCATCACCCCGCTCTACCGGCTCTACCTGCTGGTACCGCTCCCGGCGTGGATGAGCGACTCGCTGCTGCTGTACAACTCGGCCTGGGGCATCATCGCCATCCACATCGCCTACCAGTGCGGCTTCTGCACCTTCGTGCTGAGCAACTACATGAAGACGATCCCCGGGGAGATCTCCGAGGCCGCCCTCGTCGACGGCGCCCAGGTGTGGCGGCAGTTCTTCCAGATCATCCTGCCGCTGTGCCGGCCGGCCTTCGCCGCGCTCGCCACCCTGGAGTCGATCTGGATCTACAACGACTTCTTCTGGCCGCTCGCCCTCATCGAGACGGGTGACAAGCGCCCCATCACCTCCGCCCTGGCCAACCTGCAGGGCCAGTACTTCACCAACCCCAACCTCATCGCCGCCGGTGCCCTGATGACCGCCGTCCCCAACCTGCTCGTGTACTTCGCGCTCCAGCGGCAGTTCATCAGCGGCCTGACCATCGGCTCCGGCAAGGGCTGACCTCGCCGGGCCCGGCACGCACACCCGCACCGCACCCGCCGTACCCCCCACCCCCAGGAGGCCCGACCCATGCGGTCACCCTCGCGCTCCGCCCTGTCCTCGACCGCCGCCAGGACCCTGCTCGTCCTGGCCCTCACCGCCGGCGTGTCGGCCGCCGTCCCCGCCGCCGGGGCGACCGGCCCCGACGGCGTGCCCGCCGCGACGGCCGGGACCACCGCCGTCACCGCGCACCAGGTCGCCGCCAAGCCCTACATGGGCTGGTCGAGCTGGAGCATGCAGTCCTCGAAGTACCCCGGGCTCAACCCCACGGGCGACTACAGCTACCTGACCGAGGCGAACGTCCTCAAGCAGGCCGACGCCATGGCCGCCAAGCTCAAGAAGTACGGCTACAACTACGTCAACCTCGACGCCGGCTGGTGGCGCGACCAGTCCTGGAAGCCCGAGTTCGACGCGTACGGCCGCCAGACCCCCGACCCCGAGCGCTTCCCGCGCGGCATGAAGGCGGTCGCCGACCACGTCCACGCCAAGGGCCTCAAGGCCGGCATCTACCTGCCGGTCGGCCTGGAGAAGGAGGGGTACGGCGACGGCAAGGTGCCGATCTGGAACACCACCGACTGCACCACCGCCGACATCGTCTACGACGACCTGCGCACCACCAACGGCTGGGACAGCTCCTACAAGATCGACTTCTCGAACCCCTGCGCGCAGAAGTACGTCGACTCCCAGGCGCGGATGATCGCCGACTGGGGATACGACTTCCTGAAGATCGACGGCGTCGGTCCCGGCTCCTTCAAGAGCGGTGACAACTACGACAACCGCGCCGACATCGCCGCCTGGCAGAAGGCCATCGCCGCCACCGGCCGCCCCATCCACCTCGAGCTGTCCTGGTCGCTGGACATCGGCCACGTCGCCGACTGGAAGAAGTACTCCAACGGCTGGCGGATCGACACCGACGTCGAGTGCTACTGCGACACCCTCGTCTCCTGGGAGAACTCCGTCGACGACCGCTTCGCCGACGCGGCCGCCTGGAGCCGGCACGGCGGCCCCGGCGGCTGGAACGACCTCGACTCCCTCGACGTCGGCAACGGCCGGATGGACGGCCTCACCAAGGCCGAGCGGCAGACCTACATGACGCTGTGGGCCATCGCCAAGTCCCCGCTCTACACCGGTGACGACCTCACCCGCCTCGACGACTACGGGCTGTCCCTGCTGACCAACCGCGAGGTCATCGCCCTCGACCAGTCGAGCACCCCGCCGGCCCGCCCGGTCACCCCCGTGGGCGACCAGCAGGTCTGGGCCGCAGAGAACGCCGACGGCAGCTACACCGTCGCCCTGTTCAACCTCGGCGACGCCCCCGCCGCCGTGACCGCCGACTGGACCTCGCTCGGCTTCTCCGGCCGCGCCTCGGTCCGCGACCTGTGGAACCACGAGGACCTCGGCTCCCACCGGGGCAAGGTCACCATGTCCCTTCCCGCGCACGGCTCGCGCCTGTTCACCGTCACCCCGCACGGCCCGGTCCAGCCCATGACCGGCTACGAGGCGGAGGCCCCGGGCAACACCCTGGCCGGCAACGCCTCCCTCGCCGACTGCGGTGCCTGCTCCGGCGGTAGGAAGGCCGGCAACCTCTACCTCGGGGGCTCGCTCCGCTTCAACGACGTCGTGGTGAAGAAGGCCGGCACCTACATGATCAAGGTCGCCTACGTGAGCGGTGACGCCCGCACGGTCCGGGTCTCCGCCAACGGTGGCGGCGCCACCGCCCACACGTTCCCGTCCACGGGCGACTGGGGCACCGTCGAGGCGGTCAGCCTTCCCGTCACGCTGAAGGCGGGCGCCAACACCGTCACCTTCGACAGCGCCGACGGTTACGCCCCGGACATCGACCGGATCGACGTGCCCGAGCTGTCCTGACACCCCGTGGGGCCCGGCACGCGCCGGGCCCCACGGCGGGCCGAAGGCAAGGTGGGCCGGCAGACACGGACGGGGGAGCGCGTATCTGCCGGCCCACGATCACCATAGGGCTCCGAGGGGGGTCGTCGCCCGGGCATCGCCGATGTCCGCCGCTTTCGGCCACGAACCCGGCGCGGAGCGTCCAGCCGCCTTCCGCCGCGCCCCGCGTGCCTCACACGCGGGCGGCGGAGCGCAGGTCGTGGTCGAAGGCGCGGATGTCCTCGGTCGTGAGGGTGGCGCGGGTGCGGGCGACCGCCTGCAGATAGTCCTCGGTGCGGTGCGTCAGGTCCGCCGTGCTGCGCGGGTCCGTCGCCAGGTGCCGTTCGAAGGCGGTCTGCGCGGCGGCCTGCGCCGCGTACTCGATGTCCGCCGGTGTGAAGCGGTCGCTCGCCTCGACCAGCGCGTCCAGGTCGATGCCCGCCACCCGGTCCGGACCGATGTAGCGGATCCAGATCGCCCGGCGGGCGGAGGGGTCGGGCGGGCCGACCGGGATCAGGAAGTCGAAGCGGCCCGGCCGGAGGAAGGCCGGGTCCAGCGAGCGCACGGCGTTGGTCGCGCAGATCAGCAGCCGGCGCTCGCCGCGCCGGAACTGCGGGATGAGCTTGAGGAGCTCGTTGGTCACCCGGTGGGCCAGGGTGGACGGGTCCTGCCGCTCCGAGGCGATCTCCTCCGCCTCGTCGAAGAAGAGCACCACCTGCTCCAGGTGCTCGACCCGGGCGAAGAGCCGCCGCAGCCCGTCGGCCACGCCGTGCGCGTCCTCGGCCAGCTGGTACGGGAGCACCTCGATGAACGGCCACGCCAGCCGGGAGGCCACGGCCTTGGCGAACGTCGTCTTGCCGGTGCCCGGCGGACCGAAGAGGACCACCGCACGCGGCGGCACCAGGTGGTAGCGCTCCGCGACCCCGGGGTTCTCCAGCGGCAGCACCAGCCGCCGCTCGATGAGCGCCTTCTCCGCGGTCATGCCCGCGATGCGGTCCCACAGTCCGTGCTCCGGGACCGCCCCGCCGAGCTGGTCGAGCAGGGTGTCCTGCGCGGAGTCGGCCGACAGCAGCTTCTCGAAGTAACCGAGCCCGGGGCGGAAGGAGTACCCGGAGTTCCGGAACGCCTGCTCACCGACCTCGCCCTCGGGCAGCAGCGCCCCGATCCGGCGCATCCCTGCCTGGCTCAGGCTGTCCTCCAGGGCCGCCAGCAGCGCCGAGCCCATCCCGTGGTGGCGCCACTGCCGGGCGATGGCCAGCCGCAGCACCCAGGCGCGCTCCTGGGCCGTCGAGGACACCGCCGCCCCCACGACCCGTTCACCGACCATCGCCACCACGGCGGGCGCTCCCGCGCGCAGCGCGCCGACCACCTCCGCCAGGGTCACCGCGGGGTCCTCGGTCGTGTCGCGCGACTCCTCCCAGATGCGCACGACCTGGTCCAGGTCGCCTTCCTCCAGATCACGTACCCGCCAAGGCGTCATCGCGCTCACCTCCCGACCATTCTGGCCCAGGTGGCGCCGGAGCGCTCAGCCGGCGGGGTGGCCGACCTGTTCCTGCGCGCGCCCGGGCGGGGCGTCGGCCTGGCGGAGCTCGGCGAGCAGTTCGGTCTGCCCCGCGAGGAGTTCGGTGAGGATGCGGCGGGCCGCGCGCAGGAGTTCGGCGACGTCCCCGCCGGCGAGGGCGTAGCTGACGGTGGAGCCCTCGCGGATCGACACCACGATGCCGGACCGGCGCAGCACCGCGAGCTGCTGGGACAGGTTGGAGGGCTCGATCTCGATCTCGTTCAGCAGGTCCCGTACCGGCACCGGGCCGTTCTGGAGCAGCTCGAGGACCCTGATCCGCACGGGGTGCCCGAGCATGCGGAAGAACTCGGCCTTGGCCTGGTACAGGGGTACCTGCATCGTGTGTCGCTCCTGCCCGGTCTCCGACGGCCCTTCCCGTACGCGCCGGCGGCTGCTCCCGCTGCCGCCGGCGCGACACCACGTCCAATCCTTCCCCTTCCGGGGCCCGTGCACCGCCGTGCTTGTGCGGATCAGGATGTGCCGAATTGAAGGATTCTTCAATTCCCGGGCGCACGGAGCCCCGAGGGAGGAACGGCGGCTACAGCTCGAGGTCGGCCTCGATGCGCCGGAGGCGATGGCGGGCCATCGCGAGGTTCGCGTTGCGACGGTCGAGCACGAGGTAGAGGAACAGGCCGTTGCCGTCGCGGCTCTTGAGCAGCCGGATCAGGTGGTACTGCGTGTTCATGGTGATCAGGACGTCCTCGATCTCCTCCTTGATGCCCAGTTCCTTCATCGTCCGGGCCTTGGCGCGGATCACGTCGGTGTTGCCGGCGGCCGCGACGGTCAGGTCGAGGTCCTTGCCGCCACCGATCGTGCCCAGCGCCATGCCACTGGTGTAGTCGACCAGGGCAGCGCCCACGCTGCCCTCGATCGACGTCATCGTCTCCTTGAGGGAGGTCTCCACATTCGCCATCGGCGTCCGCTCCTTGCCGTCGCTCTCCAGGCGTCCGCGCGTCCGCGCGTCGCCGCCCCGGTTGGTGACGGAGAAGCTACTGAACGTGACGGGCCCCGTGGGGGAATCGGCGATGCCGGGGAGCGGACCGGAGCCCCCGGGTAGGATGCGCCGCCCCCCCCCCCCCCACGTCGACCTCGGCGCGAGCCGCGGCAGCCACTCGTGCCCCTCGTCCACGTCGCTCGCGGTCCCCGCGGTCTGGGCAGCCGTACGACCGTGTCGCTGCCCAGGCGGTACATGACGTCGGAGGTGCCGGCCGACCCGGTGGGGGTGAGCGGGAGGTCCGCCCAGTGGGGGAACCGCGCGTGCAGCAGCCGGCGTACCGGCGCCGCGTCGATCCCGCCCTGGTCGCCGCTCAGGGTGCGCGGGGGCATGTCCGCCTTCCGAAGTGGTCCCGCGTGACCGTGCTCAGCAGCACCGGGGGCGTGCGCGGCACCGGAATTCCGCGGACGCGGGGAGCCCCGGGTGGGGGACGCCGGAGCCATGGGCTTGGATGTGCGCGTGACCGTTCATGACGTTGCCCCCCGACTGCCCTCCATCGCCGAACTGCGCGACCACTGCCGCGCGCTGGCGATGCTCGACGCGATCCTCAGCCCCGAGTGGGAGATGCGGTACCACTCCTTCGACGCCGTGTGGGACACGGGGGAGGAGATGGCCTCCCTGCGCAACGGGTCGGGAGACGAGTACGCGATCGTGTTCTGCGCGGCCGGGGCCTTCATCCGCGGCTTCGACCACGAGTCCCCCGTCAGCCCCTACGGTTCGGAGGACCACGAGCCCTGGCCGGGGGTTGTCGACGAGGTCCCCGAGGCCTTCCGTCCGTACGTCGAGGAGCCGGCGTTCTGCGACGAGGATGGCGTGCCGGTCGCGACCGTCTGCCTGTGGCGCGCAGCCGGGGACGACGCGTGGCGCCACGGGTCCGTCGACCTGCCGGAGGACCGCGAGGACGCCGACGGCGCGTCGTACCTGTTCCGGCTGCTGACCGACCGGTCCCCCGAGGCGTTCCGCGCCTTCGCCGAGGAGTACTACGAGGTGCCGGTCGACCTGGACGCCGTGCGCCATGTCCACGCGCTGCGCCCGCTCACCCCGGAGGTCGTCGCGAGGCTGAACACGGAGGTGACGCTCGACGGTCTGGCCGAGGACATCGCGGGCATCGGCTATCCGCGGGGCGCCGCCTGACGGCAGGTCAAGGGCGCGCGGGCCGGGCAGTGCCCGCCGTGCCCCGGGCGACGTCGCGCAGCGCGTCGAGCAGCCCCCGCAGTGCCGGCTGCCGCAGCGACGTCTCCCGGACCGCGGCGTGGACCGCCCGGACGGGTTCCGGGCCGCGCACCTTCCGTACGACGACCCCGGGGTGGTGGTGCGCCAGCGCGGCCAGCGGCAGCAGGCTCACCCCCAGCCCGGCGGCCACGAACCCCTGCGCGGTGGCGTAGTCCTCGCTCTGCACCACGACGGCGGGGCTGAAGCCGGCCGCGGCGCACGCCCGGAGGATCAGCTCCAGGCACGAGCCGTCCGGGGACTCGCTGCCCACCCACGGCTCACCCGCGAGGTCGGTGAGATCGAGCACCCGCTTCGCGGCGAGGCGGTGGCCCTTGTGGAGGACCGCACGGTAGGGGTCGTCCCGCAGGTGCACCAGGCGCAGCCCCTCACGGCCCTGCCCGCGCGGCCGCACCACGATCGCGAGGTCCGCGCGGCCCTTCTCCACCTCCGGCAGCGGATCGCCGGGGTCGACCAGGCCGAGGTCGATCCGCACCCCGGGGTGCTCGCGGCGCAGCCGCGCGACGGCCGGGGCCACCAGGTCGGCGCCCGCCGTCGGGAAGTAACGCACCGTCAGACTGCCGGTGCGGCCCGCGCGCAGATCGGCCAGCGCCGTCTCGGCCTCGGCCACCTCCCTGCCGATGCGGGCGGCGTACTCGGTGAGCAGCAGCCCGGCGGGCGTCGGCTGCACCCCGCGCCCCACCCGTTCGAGCAGCGGGACCCCGGCCTGCCTCTCCAGGACGGCGATCTGCTGGCTGACGGCCGAGGGTGTGTAACCGAGGTGAGTGGCGGCCGCGGTGACCGACCCGCTGGTCACCACCGCCCGGAGGACCTGCATGCGGCGCACGTCGAGCATGTAGCTCAGCTTAACGGTACGTGCGTGAACCTTCGCTTGTGCCACCAGGACGGGTGGGGGAGCGTCGTGGGTGACGGTGACGCGAGACGACGGGAGGCCGGCGTGTCCGGTGGCGGAGGCGGCGTGAGGGCGCTGCTGCGGATGGCGGTGCTGGCCCTGTTGTGGGGGTCGACCTTCCTGTGGATCAAGATCGCGCTGGAGGGACTGCCGCCCGCCTGGGTCACCTTCCTGCGCTGTGCCTGCGGCGCGGCCCTGCTGCTCGTGCTCTGCCGCCGCGCGGGCCTGCGCCTGCCGCGGGGGAGGCTCCTCTGGAGCCGTCTCACGGTGGCGGCCCTCCTCTGCAACGCGCTGCCGTTCCTCCTCTTCAGCGTCGGCGAGCAGAGCGTCGACTCCGGGGTGGCGGGCGTCCTCAACGCCACGACGCCGCTGTGGTCCCTGCTCATCGGTCTCGCCCTGGGTGCGGGACGACGCGCCGTTCGCGGACCCCGGCTCGGTGGCCTCCTCGCCGGGTTCGCGGGTGTCCTCCTGATCTTCGCCCCCTGGCACCGGTCGGGCCTCGCGAGCTGGGGCGCCCTGGCCCTGCTGGGTGCGGCCGCGAGCTACGCGCTCGCCTTCGCCTACATGGGGCGCAGGCTCATCCCCACGGGTGCGGGCGCACTCCCGCTCGCCGCGGGCCAGTTGACCGCCGCGACCGTGCTGAGTGTGCCGGCCCTGCTCGTCACCGGCACCACCGGGACCGCGGTGACCGTGCGCTCGACCGTCGCGGTGCTCGCCCTCGGCGTCCTGTGCACGGGCGTCACCTTCCACCTGACGGTGCGCATCATCGCCGACGAGGGCGCGACGGACGCGGCAACCGTCGGCTACCTCCTCCCCGTCGTGTCGGTGGGGCTCGGCGCGCTCGTCCTCGACGAGCCGGTGGGCGCCCGGGTGGTGGCCGGCATGCTGGTCGTCCTCGTCGGGGTCGGGCTCACGCGGTCGCGAGGGTTGCGCCTACGCCCGTGGCGGCGGCATGCCGACGCCACGGGCGAGGGCGGCGACGACCGCGCAGGCGTGCACGGGCAGACGCACGGCCGCCCAGTCGGCAGCGGCACGGAGGAAGCCCGCCAGGTCCCGCTCGGCGTCCGCGACCCCGCGCCGCAGCACGTCGACGTCGACCTCGAACGCCGGGCTGTCGTCCCGCCCCGCGTCGACGGTCAACCGGATGACGTCTCCGCGCCGTTCGGCGAGCGGTGAGGGGTCGTGGCCGAGCCACGCGTCGCCGGTGCCGTCGAGGACGTCCAGCCACTCGCGCCAGTCCTCCAGCCCGCTGCAGCAGCCCGGGCGTACCACCTCCAGGTCGCCGGCGGTGCCGGTCACCTGCAGTCCGCCCGGTGCCTGGACGTCCTCCCCGGTCAGCAGCCCCCGCAGGAAGCCCTCGACCGGGTCGCCGGGCCGGGCGGGCGGGGCCTCGTCGTCCCTCCGGGCATCGTTGTACGCGGCGATGGTCATCACGGCCGCGCCGACCTCGGGGGGTGCCAACGCGCCGTGGAGCGGCATGAAGGTGAACGGCTCCCGCTCGGCCACCGGCCAGAGGGCGAAGCCGTCCGCGGTCCCCAGTTCCAGCACGGGCTGCACGACGATCACCGCCCGAGTCTGCCCCGGCCCCCGACCGGGCCGCCTCCCGTTTTCCGGCGGCCGGGACGCCGCGGTGGTGGTCGGCAGCCCGGTCCAGCGCATCCCGCCTGACTGCTGCCGTCGCGATCGCCGACCCTGGGGGGTACCGCGCGATGCGGGCCCACGGCGGCGGGTTCGGGCGCTGCGGGCGAGGCGTTCCGACGGGTGAGGCCGGGTGTCGGCGGTGAGCCGTGTCGAACGGCGGGAATCGCGCCGCAGGTTGAGGTGGCTTGCGGGCGCTCGGCCGGCGCCGTGGCCGGTGCGAGGCCACGCCGGTGGGATCGTGCCGACCGGCTGCGGTGAGGGTGGGGCCGGGTGTCGCAGGTACGGCCGGCCGAACGGCCGCGCTCGCCCGAGGCCGTGGCCGGTTCCGGTACCGGGACGGCACTGCCGGTGCGGGGCCGTGCGGGCGGGCGGCGGCGACGGGTGACACCGTAGGTGAGCCGGGCCGGACGCAGCCTCGGCCGGCGCTTTCGGAAGCCCGGCCCGGTCACACCACCCGCAGGGCCTCGATGGCGTCCTCGTCCCAGTCGATGCCGAGCCCCGGGGTCTCGGGCGGCACGACGTGGCCGTCGACGACCGTCAGGGGGGTGCGGGTGATGGCGTCGAGCTGCGGGATGTGCTCGACGTACGTGCCCGGGGGCACCGCGCAGGCCAGGCTCGTGTGGAGTTCCATCAGGAAGTGCGGGGCCACCTGGACGTTGAAGGCCTCCGCGGTGTGCGCCGCCTTCAGCCACGGGGTGATCCCGCCGACGCGCGCCACGTCGACCTGGACGATGCCCGCCGCGCCCGCGGCCAGGTACTCGGCGAACCGGCCCACGCCGTAGAGCGACTCGCCGACCGCGACCGGGATCGAGGTCGACGCGGCCAGCCGGACGTGCCCGGACAGGTCGTCCGCGGGCAGCGGTTCCTCGAACCAGGCGAGGTCGTACGGCTCGTAGGCGCGGGCCCGGCGGATCGCCTCGGCGCCCGTCATCGACTGGTTCGCGTCCACCATGAGCACCCAGTCCGGCCCGACCGCGGCGCGGACCGCCGCCAGCCGTTCCACGTCCTCGCCCACGGTGGGCTTGCCGACCTTGACCTTCGCGCCGCGCAGCCCGCGCTCCTTCGCCCGCAGCGCGCCGGCGGCGAGTTCGTCGGGCGTCAGGTGCAGCCAGCCGCCCTCGGTGTCGTACAGCGGCAGCCGCTCGTGCGCGCCGCCCGCGAGCCGCCAGAGGGGTTCGCCGGCGCGCAGGCACCGCAGGTCCCACAGGGCGGTGTCGACCGCGGCCAGCGCGAGGGAGGTGATGGCCCCGACCGAGGTGGCCCGGGTGACCGACAGCAGCCGCTGCCACAGCGCCTCGACGGAGCGGGCGTCCGCGCCCGTGAGCAGCGGCACCAGGTGGTCGCGGAGCAGGGCGAGCACCGAACTGCCGCCCGTGCCGATGGTGTACGCGTACCCCGTGCCCGTGAGGCCGTCGTCCGTGGTGAGAGAGACCAGGACCGTCTCCTGGCGGACGAAGGTCTGCAGGGCGTCGGTGCGCAGCACCTCGGGTTCGAGGAAGACCATCCGGCACTCGGCCTTCGTGATCCGGCTCATGACGGCGACCAGCCTTCCGGGGGAGGGGGGTTCACACAGGGGGAGGTCACTTCACGGGGGCGAAGACCCGCTGCGCGGCGACGGCCGCGCCGCCGCGCGCCCACTCCTCGAAGGGCAGCGGACGCACGACGAGGTCGCAGTCGGCCGCGGCCCCGAAGGCGTGGTCGGCGAAGGTCTGCCGGATCTGGTCGGCGAACAGGTCGTACGAGGCCACGCCCTCGCCGGAGATGATGATGCGTTCCGGGCCGATGAGGTTGGCCACCGACGCCATCGCCAGACCCATCACGTGCCCGGCGCGGGAGAAGACCGCGCGGACGGCGGCGTTGTCGGTGTGCGCCAGCCGTACGGCCTCCTCCATCGTCAGCGCGGGGTCGCCGGTGGCCTGCCGGGCCTGCTCGGTGATGGCGTGCGTAGAGGCCACCGTCTCCACGCACCCGGTGTTGCCGCAGGTGCAGGTGCGGTCGGTGCCGCCGACGGGAAGGTGCCCCACCTCGCCGGACACCCCGTGGGCCCCCGACACCACCCGGCCGCCGATGGACAGCCCGCAGCCGATGCCCGCGCCCACCGTGACCAGGGCGAACGAGGACAGCCCCACCCCGGCGCCGAACCACTGCTCGGCGACGGTCAACGCGCGCACGTCGTTCTCGATCACCGTCGGGATGCCGGACGCCGACTCGACCAGCTGCGCGAGCGGCACACGGCGCCAGTCGAGGAACGGCGAGTACTGCACGGTGCCGGTCTGCCCGTCCACGTCGCCGGAGATCGTGACGCCGACGCTGTGGACGGCGTCGTCCCCCTCCGCACCCGCGGCGGCGCGCAACTGCCCGATGAGCCGGGAGATCACCAGCACCACGGTCCCCACGTCGCGGGAGTCCAGCGCGGCGCGCCGGGAGGCCAGCGGCCGGGCGGTCAGGTCGGTGAGTACGCCGATGAGTTCGTCGCCGGTCACCTTCACGCCGACGAACCGCGCGCGGTCGGCGCGGACGGCCATCGGCGTCGCGGGGCGGCCGCTGGCCCGCTCCCCGGCCGGCCTGCCGAGTTCGGTGATCCAGCCGTCCGCCAGCAGGGGAGTGGCGGCCTTGGTCACCGCGCCCGCCGACAGGCCCGTGCGCCGCCCGATCTCGGCCCGGGTGAGGGGGCCGTGGACGAGCAGGGTCTGGAAGACCAGGACGGCGGCGGGGGGCTGGTCGGCAAGGCTCATGGCCGGACCATACCTTTCCAAGGGAAAGTAAGGAAGGGGCCCACTCATCCCATCTTTGGGTGGGGAGGTTGGGATTCTGGTGAAGATTTTCCGGCGAAGACCGCAGCTTGGCGCTGCAGACATCGGATTTTTGTCGCCGAATATGTTGACGCTGGAAGGAAACCCTGGCTACATTCGCCGCACTCCTCGCCCGGAGCGGACGAAGCGCCCCCCGCCGAGGAGCGCGACCGGAGCCTCCCCCCGGTCGCAGCACGCCCGCCCTCGGTGGTGTTCCGGGACGACCGCCACCGAGGACGCCCCCTGCCTGCCGTACCCCCTGCCCACTCGAAGCGGACGCCGTCGCGCCGGGATGGAGTGCCCCCATGGCTCGTTCAGCTGTACTCGCACGTCTCAGATGGCCCGTGCCGCGTCGGCCCGGCGGCATGCGCAGGGCCGCCCTGCCCGCGCTCGCCGCCACCGCGCTCGCCACGGCCCTCGCCGTACCCGCCGCCGCGTCGCCCGCCGCGCCCGCGTCCTCCGCCTCCTCCGCGTCCCAGGCGGAGGCCCCCGGTTCCCAGGCCGCCCCCGTGGTGGCCGCCAAGCCCTACATGGGGTGGAGCAGCTGGAGCCTGGAGTCGACCAACTTCCCCGGCTACGGCGGGTCCTGGCTCACCGAGCCCCATGTGCTGCAGCAGGCCGACATCCTGGCCTCCAAGCTGAAGCGGCACGGCTACGAGTACGTCAACGTCGACGCCGGCTGGAACGTCGGCAGCGAGACGAACAAGAGTCTCTCCGACGAGTACGGCCGCCCCGTCGCGGACCCCGTGAAGTTCCCGCACGGCATGAAGTGGCTCGGCGACCAACTGCACGCCAAGGGCCTGAAGTTCGGGCTCTACCTGGCGGTCGGCCTGTACATCGACACGTACAACGACGGCAAGACGCCGATCCACGGTGCGCCGGGGTGCACGACCAAGGACATCGTCTACCCCGACCTGCGCAAGACCAGCGGCTGGGACAACGTCTCCTACCAGCTGAACTTCGCCAGCCCGTGCACCGAGAAGTACATCCAGTCCGTCGCCGACCAACTGGCGGGCTGGGGCGTGGACTTCCTGAAGATGGACGGTGTCGGCCCCGGCTCCAACCAGGGCGACGCGGCGCACGACAACGTGCCCGACGTCAAGACCTGGCACGCCGCGCTGCAGCGGACCGGCCGCCCCATCCAGTTCATCCTCTCCTGGTCGCTCAGCCACGACAAGGCCGACGTCTGGAAGGAGAACTCCAACGGCTGGCGCGTGGACACCGACGTCGAGTGCTACTGCGACACCCTCGTGACCTGGAACAACTCGGTCAAGCAGCGGTGGAACGACGTCGTCCCCTGGATCGACGACGCCGGGCCGGGGCACTGGAACAACCTCGACTCCCTCGACGTCGGCGCCGGCCCGCTCGACGGCCTCAACGAGGTCGAGCGGCAGAGCCACATGACGCTCTGGGCCATCGAGAGCGCCCCGCTCTACATCGGCGACGACCTCACCAAGCTCGACCCGTACGGCCTGTCGCTGCTCACCAACGACGAGGTCATCGCCGTCGACCAGGCCGGCAACCCGGCCAAGCCGCTCAGCCAGGACAGCCCGCAGCAGGTCTGGTACGCCCGCAACGCCGACGGCAGCTACACGGTGGCCCTGTTCAACCTCGGCAAGGGCTACTCCGACGTGACCGCCGACTGGAGCGAGCTGGGCATCAGCGGCAAGCCCGCCGTCCGTGACCTGTGGAGCCGCAAGAACCTCGGCAAGGTCGCCGACGGCTTCACCGACAACCTGCCGCCGCACGGCTCCCGGCTGCTGCGCGTCACCCCGGCGAACGTCACCGGAAAGCCCGGTGTCCCGCTCGGCGTGCGCGCCACCGCGTCCACGGCCGGCAGCGTCTCGCTCACCTGGGATGCGGTGAACACCGGCACCGCCACCACCGGTTACGACGTGTACGCGGGCGCCGCCAAGGTCGCCACGGTGGACGGCACCTCCGCCACCGTCACCGGGCTGCAGGCCGCCACCGGGTACGCCTTCACCGTGGTCGCCCGCGACGGCCGCGGCCGTACGTCCGCGCCGAGCAACGCCGTCCCCCTCACCACCCCCGCGGCCGACGGGCCCACCTCCTACGAGGCCGAGGCGTCCGGCAACCCCCGCACCGGCAACGCGAGCGTCGGTGACTGCTCCCGGTGCTCCGGCGGCAAGAAGGTCGGCAACCTGGGCGGCGACGCCTCCGTGACGATCAAGGACGTGACGGCGCCGAAGGACGGCACCTACCTGATGGAGGTGGACTTCACCGACGGCTCCTCGGGGCGCACGGCCGTGGTCACCGTCAACGGCACCGCCTTCCAGCTCCCGTTGCACGGCGGCAACGACAACGACTGGGGCCGCCCGCGGTCGGTCACCGTGCCCGTCCACCTGAAGGCCGGGGCCAACACGATCGCCTTCGGCAACCCGTCCGACTACGTCTCCGACGTCGACCGGATCACCGTCTGACCGACGGCCGGTCCGGCATCGGGCACCGTCCCATCCACCCGTCCGACCCGACGCACGCAAAGGAGAGTGCCGTGGTGGTCACATCGCAGGACAACCACACGACGCCGGTGGCACCACCGTCCGGCGCAGCCGGCGCGGGGGCC
Source organism: Streptomyces sp. NPDC001902 (assembly GCF_042891295.1). Taxonomy (NCBI): domain Bacteria; kingdom Bacillati; phylum Actinomycetota; class Actinomycetes; order Kitasatosporales; family Streptomycetaceae; genus Streptomyces; species Streptomyces sp. NPDC001902. The sequence continues at coordinate 46,837 of NZ_JBIATA010000008.1, forward strand.
ACCACGGCCTCTTCCACCCCCGGGACCCGCGGGCCGCTGAAGGCCCGCAAGCACACCGGCGGCCGCAGGCCCGGGCGCGCGACCGCGACCCGGTCCGCGGCGGCCAGGCGGCGTGACCTGCCGGTCGCGCTGCTGCTGATCCTCCCCGCCGTGGTGGGGTTCACGATCTTCTACGCCTACCCGACCCTGCGCGGCATCTACCTCGGCTTCACCGAGTTCCACGTCCTCACACCGCCGCGCTGGGTGGGACTGGCCAACTTCCACGAGATGTTCGGCGACGGGGTCTTCTGGCACTCCCTCCTCGTCACCCTCTGGTTCGTGGTCCTGTCCGTCGTCTTCGGCACCCTGATCTCCCTGGTGACCGCGGTCGTGCTGCACCGCGTCACCGACTCCTCGATGCTGCGCGGCGTGATGCTGCTGCCCTTCCTCATCTCCAACGTCATCGCCGCCCTGGTGTGGCAGTGGATGCTCGACCCGCACCTCGGCGTCATCAACATCGTGCTCGACCACGTCATCGGCCACCCGGTCCTCTTCTTCGGCAGCGGTCCGTGGGCCATCCCCTCGCTCGCCGCCATCAGCGTCTGGAAGTGGATGGGCTACTACTCCCTGCTGATCTTCGCGGGGCTGCAGACCATCCCGTCCACCATCTACGAGGCCGGCCGGGTGGACGGCGCGAGCGAGTTCCAGATGTTCCGCCGGCTGACCGTGCCGCTGCTGCGGCCGATCCTCGTGATGGTGGTGGTCCTGACGGTGATCAACGCCTTCCAGGTCTTCGACATCGTCGCCGTCACGACCAGGGGCGGCCCCGCCAACGCCTCGAACGTGCTGCAGATGTACATCTACGACAAGGCCTTCCGCCAGTTCGACTTCGGCTACGCCGCGACCATGTCGCTGGCCCTGTTCGTCCTGCTCATCACGGTCACCTTCACCCAGCTCCGGCTCGCGCGGGCCGACGAATCCGACCTGAACTGAAGGAGGCCCCGATGACGGTCACCCTGGCACCCCGTACGAAGACCGTGCGGCGCCCCCGCACCCGCAAGGCGACCCCCGGCCGGATCGTGGCCTGGGCCTACCTCGGCCTCGTGTCGCTGATCACCCTCTTCCCCTTCTACTGGATCGTGCGCACCGCGCTGTCCAACAACTACCGGCTGGCCACCGACCCCTCCTCGCCGCTGCCCGTCGGCTTCACCTTCGGCGCCTTCAAACGGGCGCTGGGCCTGGCCTCCATCGCCGAGGCACAGGCCCAGGGCGGCTCGGGCGCGTCCCTCGACATCGCCCTGTACCTGCGCAACTCGCTGATCTACGCCTCGGTGCAGACCGTGCTCATCGTGCTGTTCTCCTCCTGCGCGGCCTACGCCTTCTCCCGGCTGCACTGGCGCGGCCGCAACCTGGTGTTCGGCATCCTCATCAGCGCGCTGATGGTGCCGAGCGTCTTCACGCTGCTGCCGAACTTCGTGTTCATCAAGGACGTCGGCCTCACCAACACCTTCGCCGGTCTCATCCTCCCCGGCGGGCTCTTCCAGGCGTTCACGGTGTTCTTCCTGCGGCAGTTCATGCTCGGCCTGAGCAGCGAGATCGAAGAGGCCGCGATCATCGACGGCGCGGGACCGCTGCGGATCCTCTACCGCATCATCCTGCCGATGTCGGCGGCGCCGATCGCCACCGTGTCGCTGCTGATGTTCGTCAACGCCTGGAACGACTACATGTGGCCGCTCCTGGTCACCAACGACGCCAGTGTGCAGCCGCTGACGCTCGCCCTCGGCGTCTTCAAGCAGTCCTCGCCGCAGGCCGCCCCCGACTGGGCCGGGTTGATGGCCGCCTCCCTGATCGCGGCGCTGCCGATGCTGCTGCTCTTCCTCGCCTTCGGCAAACGGATCGTCAACTCCATCGGCTTCTCCGGGCTCAAGTGACCGCGCACGCGCACCAGGACGGCACCCCATGAACCCCACTGACCTGCTGCTCGGCTGGCCCGCGCCCGCGGCCGAGTGGAACGAGGCCGCCCCGGTCGGCAACGGCCGGCTCGGCGCGATGGTCTTCGGCGGCACCCACCGTGCCCGGATCCAGATCAACGACTCCACCGTGTGGTCCGGCACCCCCGGCGGACCGGCGCAGGCGCTCGCCGACGTCGTCGCCGCCGGCGCCGGCCCGCGGCGCCTCGCGGAGGTCCGCGAGGCGCTCCGCGCCGGCGACCCGCACCGCGCCGAGGAACTCCTGATGGCCTTCGAGGGCCCGTACAGCCAGGAGTACCTGCCCTACGCCGACCTGTGGCTGACGGTGTCCGGGGCGCGGGACGCGACGTACCGGGGCCGCACCCTCAACCTCGACAGCGGGATCGCCGAGGACGCCTTCGACCTGCCCTCCGGGACCTCGGTCCGCCGCCGGACCTGGGCCGACGCCGCCGACGGGACCCTGTGCACCGATCTGGCCGCGCGCGGCGGGACCGTGGACCTGCGCCTGGAACTGACCACCCCCCTGCGGGAGGTGCACCGCACCGCCGGCGCCGAAGGGGTCGTCCTCGGGGTGGAGATCCCCGTCGACGGGGCACCCGCCCACGAACCGGACGTCCCGGAGCCGCTGCGGTACGCGGACGGCCCCGTCGCCGGCTACGACCCCTTCGGCGCGGTCGCCCTGCGCGTGGCCACCGACGGGGAGGTCACCGCCGACGGCGCAGCCCTCCGCGTCACCGGCGCCACCCGGCTCCTCGCGGTGGTGGCGAGCTCCACCGAGGCGCTGCGTCACTGGCGGGGCCTCGACGCCCCCGCCGACCGCGCCGCCCACCTCGGCTCCGCCGCGGACAGCGCCGCCCGGGCCGCCGGACGCGGCACCGAGGACCTGCTCAAGGCCCACGAGAGCGAGCTGCGCGCACTCCTCGGCGGCACCTCGCTGCGCATCGGACCGCGCCGCTCGGGCACCTACGACGTCGCCCGCGACATCCTCTCCGGCGACGACGAACTCCTCACCGCGACCGTGCTGTTCCAGCTCGGCCGCTACCTCCTGGCCTCCGCCTCCCGGCCGCACGCCGGCCCGCCCGCCAACCTCCAGGGCATCTGGAACGCCGACCTTCGCCCGGCCTGGTCGTCGAACTACACCATCAACATCAACACCCAGATGAACTACTGGGGCGCTGAGGCCGCCGGCCTCGGCCCCTGCCACGAGCCGCTGTTCGACCTCCTGGACCGCGTCGCCGGACACGGCCGGGACGTCGCCGAGCAGCTGTACGGCGCCCGCGGCTGGGTCGCCCACCACAACACCGACATGTGGGGCTGGGCCCTGCCCGTCGGCATGGGCCACGGCGCCGCGTCCTGGGCGATCTGGCAGATGGGCGGCGCCTGGCTGGCCCAGCACCTGTGGGACCACTGGGAGTTCACCCAGGACACCGCCTTCCTGCGCGAACGCGCCTGGCCGCTGCTCAGCGGCTGCGCCGAGTTCCTGCTCGACTGGCTGGTGGACGACGGCACCGGCCGGCTGGACACCCTCCCCTCCACCTCGCCCGAGAACCACTACCTCACCCCCGACGGCTCCATGGCCTCGCTCACCCGCTCCTCCGCGATGGACATGGCCCTCACCCGGGCCGTCCTCGAGCGCACCGCGCGCACCGCCGCGCTCCTCGGCATCGACACCCCGCTGGACGGCCGCATCGCCGACGCGCTGCCGAAGCTGCACCCGCCGCGGACCGCCGCGGGCGGCTGGCTGCAGGAGTGGGCCGACGACCTCCCCGAACAGGACCCCCGGCACCGCCACCTGTCCCAGATGGTCACCGTCCACCCGCTCGGCCAGGTCGACCCGGACCGCACCCCGGAACTCGCCGCCGCCGCGACGGCCCTGCTGGACCGCCGCGGACCCGGCGCGATGGGCTGGTCCTGGGCGTGGAAGATCGCCCTGCGCGCCCGGCTGCGCGACGCCGCCACGGCCCGCTCGCTCCTCCTCGAGGCGACCCGCCCGTTCGACGGCGACCCGGACACCGACGCGCCCGTCGACGGCTCGGAGTGGGGCGGCCTGCTCCCCAACCTCTTCTCCACCCACCCGCCGTTCCAGATCGACGGCAACTACGGCTTCATGGCCGCGCTCACCGAGATGGTGCTGCAGAGCCACGACGGCACCGTCCACCTGCTCCCCGCGCTCCCGGCGCAGTGGCCCGACGGCGAGGCCGCCGACCTGCGCTGCCGCGGCGGCCTGGCCGCCGGCTTCGCCTGGCGCGACGGCGCCCTCACGTCCGTGACGCTGCGCCGGCACGCCGGGGACGACGCCGAACCGGTGACGGTCCGCCACCGCGACCGCGCCGTCCGGGTGCACGTCGCCACCGGCACCGCCGTCACCCTCGACGCCGACCTCACCTCGTGCGGGGAGGCCCGGCCGTGCTGACCGAGAACGACGTCCCCGAGCTGTGGGCCTACCGCAGCAGCTACCGCGAGCCCGCCGACCTGCGCTGCCGCGGCGGCCTGGCCGCCGGCTTCGCCTGGCGCGACGGCGCCCTCACCTCCGTGACGCTGCGCCGGCACGCCGGGGACGACGCCGAACCGGTGACGGTCCGCCACCGCGACCGCGCCGTCCGGGTGCACGTCGCCACCGGCACCGCCGTCACCCTCGACGCCGACCTCACCTCGTGCGGGGAGGCCCGGCCGTGCTGACCGAGAACGACGTCCCCGAGCTGTGGGCCTACCGCAGCAGCTACCGCGAGCCCGCCGACTTCGACGCCTTCTGGAAGGACACCCTGGACGCCGCCCGCGTCCACGAGCCCCGGCTGGAGCTCACCCCGGTCGAGACCGACCTGGAGACCGTGGACGTCTACGACGCGGTGTTCCCCGGCTTCGGGGGCTACCCGGTGCACGGCTGGCTGCGGCTGCCGCGCCACCGCAGCGGCCCCCTGCCCGCGGTTGTGCAGTTCCACGGCTACGGCAGCGGACGCGGCGCCCCCGTCGAGGACCTGCTGTGGGCCTCCGCGGGGTACGCCCACCTGCTGGTGGACACCCGCGGCCAGGGCGGTGCCTGGGCGGGCGGCGGCGCCACCGGCGACCCGGTCGGCAGCGGCCCCTCGCACCCCGGGTTCCTCACCCGCGGCATCGAGGACAAGGACACCTACGTCTACCGCCGCGTCTTCACCGACGCCGTCCGCGCCGTGGAGGCCCTGCGCACCTCGCCGCACGCCGACCCCGACCGCGTCGCGGTGACCGGACCCAGCCAGGGCGGCGGCATCGCCCTGGCGGTCGCGGGACTCGTCCCCGGACTGCGCGCCGCGCACTTCCAGGCGCCGTTCCTGTGCGACGTCCGGCAGGCCACCCGGCTCAGCGGCGAGCAGCCGTACGCGGAGCTCATCGGCTACCTCGGCGCCCGCCGGGACCGGGTCGAGCAGACCTTCCGGACCCTCGGCTACTTCGACGGCCTCGCCTTCGCCCGCCGTGCCACCGCGCCCGCCTGGTTCTCCGCCGGACTGCGCGACGAGGTGTGCCCGCCGGCCACCACCCTCGCCGCCTACCACCTCTACGGCGGGCCGCGGCAGATGCGGCTGTGGGAGTTCAACGGCCACGACGCCGGCGGACCCGAGGACCTGGTCCTCGCCCTGAGCGCGTTCCGCGCACTCCTCAAGACGTCGTCCCACCACCCTCACCAGGAACCGTCCCGAAAGAAGGAATCATGAGAATTCGCAGAGTCGTCGCGCTCGGGGCCACGCTCACCCTCGCCGCGGTGCTGTCCGCCTGCTCCTCCGGCTCGGACTCCGCGGGCGGCGGTTCGCAGACCGTCAACTGGTGGACCTGGGACGACAAGCAGGCCGCCGCGTACAAGACCTGCGCCGCGGACTTCGAGAAGGCCAACCCCGGCACGACCGTCAAGATCTCGCAGTACAACGTCGACGACTACTTCACCAAGCTGACCGCCGGCTTCGTCGCGGGCAACGCCCCCGACGCCTTCCAGAACAGCGTCCAGTTCTTCCAGGCCTACGCCGGCCAGCACCAGCTGCTGGCGATGGACGACTTCATCGCCAAGGACAAGTTCGACCTGTCCCGCTTCTCCGTCGGGGTGAACGCCTGGAAGTTCACCGACGGCAAGCAGTACGCGCTGCCGCTGGACTGGGCCGCGGCCGGCCTCTACTACGACCAGGACGCCCTGGCCAAGGCCGGCTACAGCAAGAGCGACGTCGACTCCGTGACGTGGAACCCCGACGACGGCGGCGAGTTCGGCAAGATGATCGCCCACCTCACCGTCGACGAGAAGGGGCGCCGCGGCGACCAGCCCGGTTTCGACAAGGGCCACGTCAAGACCTTCGGCTTCGGCCAGATCGCGGCCAAGGACTTCATCGGCCAGACCTCCTGGAGCCCGTTCGCCTCCAGCACCGGGTGGCGGCTCGGCGACAAGGAGAGCTGGCCCACGGTCTTCAACTACGGCGACCCGCGTCTGGTGAAGACGCTCAACTGGGCCCGCTCCCTGACGGAGAAGGGGTACGCGCCGAAGATCGGCGAGTTCACCTCAAGCGTCAGCGACGTCGACCTGCTGTCCTCCCACAAGGTGGCGATGGAGATGGGCGGTTCCTGGTCCGCCTCCACCTTCGCCAAGATCCCCGGCGTCAAGACCGGCGTCGCGGCGCCCCCGTACGGCCCCGACGGCAAGACCCGCGCGGTGATGAGCAACTCCAACGGCAACAACATCTGGGCGGGCACCAAGAACCCCGAGCTGGCCTGGAAGTGGGTGTCCTACATGGGCTCCGAGGACTGCCAGTCCAAGGCCGCCCGCACCGGCACGTTCTTCCCGTCCATCCCCGCCTCCATGGACGCCGCGACGAAGGCCCTGGCCGGTGACGGCGTCGACCTGTCGGTCTTCACCAGCATGCTGAAGGACAAGGTCCTCTACCCGTCCCCGGTCTACGGCAACGGCGCCGCGGTGCAGGACGCCCTGAACCCGCTCTTCGAGGCCTACTTCGCCGGGCAGAAGGACGACTCCGTCTTCGCGGACATGCAGGACCAGAGCAAGACCCTCCTCGCGAAGAACTGAGCCACCGGCAGCGAACCGAGCCCCCGCCGCCGGACGGCCCCGACCCCAAGGCCGTCCGGCGGCGGGGCACACCGAAAGGACTCCCCCCTCATGGCAGACACCACCGCGCGGATCGTCCCGCTGCGCGCGGCCGGCACCGCGTTCGTCGTCGAACTCACCGAGCCGGTGCCCAGGGTCCTCCACTGGGGGGCCGACCTCGGCCCGCTGTCCGCCGACGACCTCGCCGCCCTCAGCCTGACCGCCGAGCCCGCCGTCCTCAACAACTCCCCCGACGTCCCGCGCCGTTTCACCGTCTGGCCCACCGAGGCGGACGGCTGGGCCGGCACCCCCGCGCACCACGGGCACCTCGACGGCGGTGCCGCCGCCCCCCGCCTGACCACGACGGGCACCGCCGTCCGCCAGGACGCCGAGGGCGGCGAACTGGCCGTCTCCCTCACCGACGCGGTGGCGGGGCTCGACATCACGATCACCTACCGGCTGGAGCCCTCCGGAGTGCTCGCCGTCCACAGCGAGATCACCCGGCAGCGGACGGCGGACCCGGCCCCGTACGACCTCGCGCAGGTCACCGCGCTGCTCCCGCTGCCCCGCCGGGCCGGCGAGATCCTCGACTTCACCGGCAAGTGGAGCCGCGAACGCTCCCCGCAGCGCCGCCCCCTCGCCCACGGCACCTACGCCCGTGAGGTCCGGCGCGGCAAGCCCGGCCTGGACTCGCCCTACCTCGTGGCCGTCGGCGTGCCCGGTTTCGGCTTCCGCGAGGGCGAGGTGTGGGGCCTGCACGTCGCGTGGAGCGGCGACCAGCGCTACCTCGTCGAGCAACTGCCCGAGGGCGCCGGCGTCCACGCCGCCGTGCTCGGCGGCGGCGAACTGCTGCGCGCCGGCGAGGTCCGGCTCGCACCCGGCGACACCCACCGCACGCCCGTCTGCCACTACGCCTGGTCCGGCACCGGGCTCGACGGCCTCGCCGACCGCTTCCACACCCTGCTCCGGGACCGCCCGGGTCACCCGCGCCGCCCGCGCCCCGTCATCCTCAACAGCTGGGAGGCGGTCTACTTCGACCACGACCCGGAACGCCTCCTGCGGCTCGCCGACCGCGCGGCCGAGGTCGGCGTGGAGCGCTTCGTCCTGGACGACGGCTGGTTCCGCGGCCGCCGCTGCGACCGCGCGGGGCTCGGCGACTGGACGGTCGACCGGGAGGTGTGGCCCGCCGGGCTGGCGCCGCTCGCCGACCACGTGCGTTCCCTGGGCATGGAGTTCGGCCTGTGGGTCGAGCCCGAGATGGTCAACCTCGACTCGGACCTGGCCCGCGAGCACCCCGACTGGGTCCTCGCCCCCGCGCGCGGCGCCGGCCCACCGGCCCGCCACCAGCACGTCCTCGACCTCTCCCACCCCGGCGTCGTCACCCACCTGCTGGGAGCGCTGGACGCCCTGATCGGGGAGTACGGCATCGCCTACCTCAAGTGGGACCACAACCGCGAGGTGCACGAGGCGGTGAGCGGCCCGGCCGACCGCCCGGTGGCGCACGCCCAGGTCGAGGCGCTCTACCGACTGCTGGACACCCTCAGGCAGCGCCACCCGGCCCTGGAGATCGAGAGCTGTGCCAGCGGCGGCGGCCGCGTCGACCTGGGCGTCCTCGCCCGGACCGACCGGGTGTGGGCCTCCGACTGCAACGACCCCGTGGAACGGCAGTCCATCCAGCGCTGGACGGGCCAACTGCTGCCCCCCGAACTGGTCGGCGCCCACGTGGGCCCCACCCCCAGCCACACCACCGCACGCGTCGGCTCCGACACCTTCCGCCTGGCCACCGCGCTCTTCGGCCACCCCGGCATCGAACAGGACATCACCCGCTGCACCCCGGAGGAACGGGCCCGGCTCACGGCGTGGACGGCCCTGTACCGGGAACTGCGCCCGCTGCTGCACGGCGGGCGCACCGTCCGCGCCGACCTCCCGGGGGACGCGACGCTGCTGCACGGCGTCGTCGCCCACGACGGTACGGCCGCGCTCTACTGCTGGGCCCGCGTGGCGACCTCCCCCGAGGGCCAGTCCGGCCGGGTGCCGTTGCCCGGCCTCGCCCCCGCCCGCCGCTACCGCGTACGTGTCCGCACCGACATCGGCCTGCCGTCCTTCCACCAGACGGGCGGCCCGGCCTGGCTCACCGAGGCGATCGACGACCGCCTCACCCTCCCCGGCACGCTGCTCACCGCCGCCGGACTGCCGATGCCGCAACTCAACCCCGAGCAGGCCCTCCTGATCGAGGTACGGCAGGCCGACTGACCGGGCCTGCGCCCCGCCCCGGCCCGCCGTGCCGGCCCGGTGCCGTCGGCCGGCCTACAGCGTTCCGGCGTCGGGCCAGTGGGACCAGTGGGTGTTGGGGGGAAGCGTCGGCCGGTAGCGGGACGGGTCGCCGGAGTCCAGGACCTCGGCCATCATCCGGAACGCCTCGCACCCTCCGGGCGTGACGTCCCCCAAGTCCTCCGGCTGGTGCCATTCGTCCAGCCGCAGCAGCACCGGCAGGTCGTCGGGAACACCGGCGCGCAGTTCGGCGTCGTCGGCCAGGAAGAGCGCGCGGTGCGCGGGCGCCAGCAGCCGGAACACCTCCTCCAGTGGTGTTCCGGCGGGGGCGGCGACCGCAAGTGCCTGCCCGCGCACCATCACCGGAACCCCTCCGGCGTACACCTCGTCGTCGCCGAGGGCGATTTCCTCCATGTTGTCCACCCGGTCGAGGAACTCGCCGAACCCCGGCTCGCCACGCGTCAGGCAGTTGCCGAACCGGTGCACGACGTCGGTGACGTTGCCGGCCCGCGGGCAGTACCCCAGCAGTTCGGCCACCATCGCCCAGCGAGTCGAGTCGCCGAACAGGTGGATCCGGGCGTCGACCGGGTAGTAGTAGCCGTTCGACAGGTCGGGGAACGTGGACTGATCCGAGCACAGGTCGAACTGCCCGACGACGGACGAGGTGGTCATCACCCGGTACACCGTAGGGCCGGGCGCCGACAGGGGAGCGTGGTGCACTGCCGGGCGCGGCGCTCCCGGTGAACACGCGAGGGGGCCGGCCGAGGCGAGCGACGCGCCGCCGCGCCGGTCCGCCTACCCCTCCTCGGGGTCCCCGGGGGCCGTGGCCTGACGGCCGAGCCAGTACAGGGCCGTGTCCACGTCGCGGGCGGTCCAGCCGTCCGCGTCGGGGCCGGAGCGGACGAGGAGGTCGTCGAGGAGGTCCATGTAGCGGCCGTAACGGCCCGGCGCCGGCGTCAGCTGGTAGCCCAGCTGCTCCAGGCCGAACTGCGCGCGGCGGTCGTAGACGGCCATCCGGTCCGGCGCGGCGGCCGTGAGCAGCGCCGAGGCCAGTGCGTCGCCGTGGCGGCAGCCGGGCAGGCCGAGCAGGGCCTTGCGGCCGCGGCGGGCGGCCGCGCCGCGCGGGGCGTCCTGGTCGCGGACCGCGTGCACGGCCTCGGCGGTGACGGCCCGGACCTCCGCGTCGCGCAGGTTCATCAGCTCGACGACCCACGCGGTGCTCGCCTGCAGCCGCTTCCACACCACCAGCGCGGCGATGTCGGTCTTGCCCAGGCTGCCGGTGTCCCGGGCGCGCTCCGCGACCTCCGTCAGCACCTCGTCGTACGCGGCCGGGACCGCGGCGCGGTACGCCTCGCGGGCGGTGGACAGGGTGGACCAGACTCCGTCGGGGAGCGGGGTGAGGGCGGCGGTCGCGGATGCGTTCATGGACCGATGGTGACCCGACTCGGCCCGCTCCGCGTGCACTTGGCCGCTTGTGATCGGTTCGGTGCGATGTGTCGCCAGGAAGGATCAGATCCAGCCACGGGCGCCGGCTTCCACCCCGGCCTGGAAACGCGTCGTCGCATCCAGCCGTGCCATGAGCGCGGCGATGCGGCGCGTCGCCGTCCGTGTGCTCAGCCCCAGCTGACGGGCGATCGCCTGGTCCTTGAGCCCGGCACGGAGCATCGTCAGCAAGGCGACCTCCTCCGGGGTGGGGACCTCCTCGCCGGCCGCCGGTGCCGGTGCGCCGATCGGCTCGGCCCGCTCCCAGTACGCCTCGTACAGCTCGATGAGGGCATCCAGCAGACCCGAGGGGTGCACCACGGCGAGGCTGTCGTAGACCCCGCCGACCAGAGGGACGAGGGCCACCCGGCGGTCAATGATGTGCAGCTTGAAAGGGAGGCTGGGCAGGATCCGGGCCTGCTCGCCGAGCGCCGCCATCTCCAGCACCGTCTCGAAACGGCCGGGCCGCTCCATGGACTCCGGGCAGTAGACCGAGCGGACGTCGACGCCGCGGCGGGCCCAGGCGGCGGTCGACGCCTTCTCGGCCTCGTTGGTGTGGGGGAGCCCGTCCGCGCGGTCCAGGTACGGCGGCTTGTCGAGGACCCAGATGTGCGTGCTGACCGAGCGGTTGAGCTCGTCGATGCGCGGCGCGACCACGTCGCGTCCCGACAGCACCTCCACCAGGCTGCCCGGATCGCTGCGCAGCCGTCCGGCCCGGTACTCCTCGGCGAGGTCGTCGACGACCGACCGCAGCCCGGTGAAGGCCGCCTCGGCCTCCAGCCGCCGCTGGTCGAGCAGGGCGGTGAGCGCGGTGGCGGGACCCACGGGGCGGTACCCGCCGCTGCCGTCACGGCGCAGCAGACCGAGCCCGGCCAGCCGGGCCACGGCGCGACGGACGCGGTCCGGAGGGACCCCGGCGGTTCTCGCGTACTCCGTGGGACCGAGGTCCGCCCGGGCCAGGAAGGCGCGGTAGACCTCCTCGTCGAACCGGCTGATACCCAGGGCCTGCAGCACGTACGCGCTCCTCGTGGTGGCGTGGTCCGCCAGCTGTCCGAAGACGCCACAAGATTATCTGGACATCAACCCGCCGTGGGCCGTTCACTTTTGAATCGTTGCCAACACCCGTACCGCGGAGCGGCGGTCCCGCATCGGCCCCCGTGCACCCCGCCGCGCCCGGGACGCGCAGTGATGTCCCTGGCCTCTTCCCTCTGGAGGACCGAACGTGACCTCGAAGTCACGCACCAGACCGGCCGCCCTGGTGGCGGCCACCGCCGTCGCACTGGCCCTTTCGTCCGCCGTGCCCTCCCAGGCCGCTCCCCCCGCTCCCGCCGCCGGTCCCAGGCCGGTCCCCGTGGCGGGCCACCTCGCCGCCGGCCGCTACATCGTCACCCTCGCCGACCGGCCGATCGCGGCCTACCGGGGCGGAGTCGACGGCATACCCGGCACCGCCCCGGCGCCGGGCGCCAAGGTCGACCTGGCCGACGCGGACGCCGTGCGCTACCGCGCGCACCTCACCGAGGCCCAGCGCGCCACGGCCGCCTCGGTGGGCGCACGGATCAAGCGCCAGTACGCGGTGGTCACCAACGGCTTCACCGCCGATCTGTCCGCCGCGCAGGTGGCGGAACTCTCCAAGGCCCCCGGCGTGCTGTCGGTCGCGCCCGACACCCTCAACAAGGTCTCCGACGACCGCAACTCCCAGGACTTCCTGGGGCTCACCGGGCGGCACGGGCTGTGGTCCGCCCTCGGTGGCGCCAAGAAGGCCGGCCGCGGTGTCGTCGTCGGCGACATCGACACCGGCATCTGGCCCGAGAGCCGCTCCTTCACGGCCGCACCGCTGGGCACCGCGCGGCCCACCGCCAAGGACCCGTACCGCCCCTACCGCAAGGGCGACAAGGTTGTCATGCGGAAGGCGGACGGCGGCACCTTCACCGGAACCTGCCAGGCCGGAGAGGAGTTCACCGCCGGTGCCTGCAACAGCAAGCTGATCAGCGCCCGTTGGTTCGGCGACGCATGGCTGGCCCGCGTGCCACCGGAGCGCCGCGCGGACTACGTCTCCGCACGGGACGGCGAGGGCCACGGCACGCACACCGCGTCCACCGCGGCGGGCAACAGCGGCGTCGACGTCACGGTCGAGGGGCGCCGGCTCGGCGAGGTCTCCGGCGTCGCGCCGGCCGCCACGATCGCCGTCTACAAGGCGTTCTGGACCGGCAAGGCGGCCGGCGACAGCGGCGGCATGACCTCCGACATCGTCGCGGCCGTCGACCAGGCGGTCGCCGACGGCGTCGACGTCCTCAACTACTCCGCGGGCTCGATCGTCGAGACCGCGCCGGACTCCCCGGTCCAGGCGGCCTTCCGCACCGCCGCGGCCGCGGGCGTCTTCGTCGCCACCGCGGCCGGCAACTCCGGCCCCGAGGTCTCCTCCGCCGACAACGTCGCCCCGTGGACGACCACGGTGGCCGCGAGCACGCTGGCGCCCTACGAGGCCACCGTGCGCCTCGGCAACGGCGACACCTACGTCGGCGGAAGCACCACCGTGGACTCCCCGCTCGGCCCGAAGCCCCTTGTACTGGCCGAGAAGGTGAAGAACCCCGGTGCCTCGACGACCGACGCCGCCCTGTGCCAGGACGGCACCCTCGACCCGGCGAAGGCCGCCGGCGCGATCGTCGTCTGCGACCGGGGGGTCAACCCGCGCGTCGACAAGTCCCACGAGGTGCAGCGGGCCGGCGGCGTCGGCATGGTCCTGGTCAACGTCAGCGACCTCGACACCGACGGCGACCTGCACGCGGTGCCCACGGTGCACCTCAACACCCCCGGTGCCACCGACGTCCGGGCGTACGCCGCCACCGCCGGGGCCGAGGTGAGCCTGCTCCCGGGCGGCACGACCGGCCAGCCGTACCCGCAGATCGCGCCGTTCTCCTCGCGCGGACCGTCGACCACGAACAACGGCGACCTGCTCAAGCCCGACATCGCCGCCCCGGGCGTCGGCATCCTCGCGGCCGTGGCGCCCGCCTCCAACTTCGGCCACGACTACGACTTCATGACCGGCACCTCGATGGCGACCCCGCACATCGCCGGCCTCGCGGCGCTCTACCTCGCCGAGCACCCCACGTGGTCCCCGATGGCGGTGAAGTCCGCCATGATGACGACCGCCGTCGACACGAAGACGGCGACCGGCGCGAAGAACACCGACCTGTTCGCGCAGGGCGCCGGTGAGGTGCGGCCGGCCGGCATGTTCGAGCCGGGCCTGGTCTACGACTCCACGGAGAAGGACTGGCTCGCCTACCTGGAGGGGCTCGGTGTCGACACCGGCAGCGGTGTGAGGGCCGTCGACCCCAGCGACCTCAACTACCCGACGATCGCCGTCGGTCAGATGGTCGGCTCCCAGACGGTGACCCGGACCGTCACCGCCGTGGACCCGGGTACGTACCGGGCCTCCGTCTCGGTGCCAGGGGTCAAGGCCACCGTCCACCCGTCCGTGCTGCACTTCCGCAAGGCCGGGCAGAAGGCCACCTTCACCGTCACCTTCCAGCTGACGACGGGAAGGTCCGGCGAGACGGTGACCGGCGACCTCACCTGGCGGCACGGCCGCACCGCCGTGCGCAGCCCGGTCGTCCTCACCCCGTGGAGCCTGCTGGCCCCGGCGCAGGTGACGGGTCCCGCCGGCAGCGGCAGCGTCTCCTTCCAGGTGACCCCCGGCACGACGTCCCTCCCGGTGACCCCGCGCGGACCCGTCGCGGCCACCCCGGTCCACAACACGGTGTCCACGGACAAGCCCGAGCAGGACTTCACGTTCACGGTGCCTGAGGGCACCCAGGCCGGGCAGTTCTTCGTGACCCCGGACAATCCCGAGGCCAAGCTGTCCCTGCTGCTCGCGTACGACCCGGGCGACGGCCAGACGCCTTACGTCGTGGGGGACCTGGCGCTCGACCAGACCAGGCCGGTGGTGAGCCTGCCGAGCATGAAGGCGGGCACCTACCTGGCCATCGTCGTGACGCTGGGCAGCCAGCCGGAGCTGACGGAGATCCCCTTCTCCTTCCAGGCCAACCTGATCGGCCCGGACAGCCCGGCGACGGCCGGCACCTTCACGGTGACCCCGGAGCATCCCGCCACGAAGCCCGGCGTCCCGCTGACGCTGACCGCCTCGTGGAAGGGCGTCCCCGCCGACCGTCCCGCCACCGGTTACATCGGCTACCCCAACGCGGCGGGAACCCTCGTCACCATCGGCTGACGGGACCGCACGCGACGGCGCCGGCCCCCTCGTCACGAGGGGGCCGGCCGGCACCGGTCCGTTCCGGGCGGCCGGATCAAGGACGTACGGCCCCCGGCCCGAAGGGCCCGCCCGGCAGGCTCTTCGGCTTCCGGCGCGAGCGAGCGGCGGACGGGGCGTCGTCGTCGAGTCCGCCGCGGAGCCCCGCCACGGCGAAGGCCACCGCGGAGGCCAGCAGCGCCAGCGCCAGCGGCCCCCAGACCGCCGGGATCGACCACATCGGCCAGTCGTTGTCCGCCTGCACCCAGAGCGTCACGATCGCCGTGACGCCCATGGCGACGCCGTGCCACAGCACGGCCTTCGCCGCGTTCGCGTGACGCGGCCCCGGCGCGAAGAGCGACCACAGCGCCCCGACGAGCCCCACCAGGCCGAACGAGAGGCCGGCGAGCGCGCCGCCGAGGCGGTCCTCGGGCCACTCCAGAGGCCCGTCGCTCGTCTCCTGCCACGTCCCCGCGGCATTCCGTACGTCGACGACCTGCCCCCGCCAGATCAGGCCGACGACCTTGTCGCCCGGCTCCAACTGCGACAGCACGGGACCGGGCCAACGGAAGGTCAGGTGCCACGGCTTGCCGGACGGCAACGACAACTCCGCCTCGGGCGACTCCCGCTCACCGCTGTGCGTGTCCACCGACCGCACGGTGAACGACTGCTCCCACCGGCAGTCCGACACCTCGACGGGTACGGAGACGCACGGCGGCGCCGCGCGGAACTCCCGCTCCCGCTCCAGCGCACCGCGCGTCAGGAAGACCATCGCCACCCCTATGGCCAGCGCCGCCACGGCGATCAGCAGCCATGTCCAGGCCGGTGACTTCTGTTCCGCCGATCCCACTGCGTCTCCCCACCCCCGTGCGACCCCCGCGTGCCCATCCGACCACGTCGGGCCGTGGGCCGCTCAGGCCCGCGACCGGCAGCGTGGGACGCGCCGGATTGCCGGGTCAGGGCAACGAGGGGAGCTCCGGGGCAACGGCGACGCGGCCGGCCCCTCCGTGCGGAGGGACCGGCCGCGCTTCGTGCGGACGCGGATCAGGCCAGACCGGTCGCCCGGATCACCGTCTGCGTCACCGTGTCGCCCCGCTTGTCCGAGGCACGCACGCGCAGCGACAGGAACTCGGCCCGCCGCGGCGCGTCCAGACGGACGCGGGCGGCGCCGTCGTCCGCGCCGCGCAGCGCGAGCTTGTGCCACGTCCGGCCGTCGTCGTACGAGACCTCCACCGCGTCGGTGCCGACCCGCCCGGCCGACGCACCCGGCAGCGGGGAAGCGCTGACCGTGAGCTCGGCGTCGCGTCGCGCGGCGCCGGCCGCGTCGGTGCGGATCCCGTAGTCGAGCTGCAGCAGCGGGAGCACCTGCGGGTCGTCCGTGCGCGGCGTCGCGGAGGTGAAGCCCCACTCGGTGCGGGTCGCGGTGGAGTACGGGTACCCCTCCGTCCGCTCGGTGGACGTCACCAGCCGGTACCGGCCCGAGGCCGCCGGGACGTCCCCGCCCAGCCAGCCGCCCTCGGTGCGGGTGACCAGATCGCCGCCCCGGTAGAGCTCGTTCACCTGGGAGGTGGTGCCCGGCCCGACCACACCCGCGTGGTCGCGGCCGCCGTCGCCCCAGGCCGGGATGGTCACGTCGAGCGCGTCACCGCTGCGCCGGGGCAGCCACTGGCTCTCGTTGAGGCGCGGGTGCTCGACGGGGCCGAACCACTGGACGTCGGTGGTGCGCCCCGCCGGGTAGCCGACCAGCCCGGAGAACTGGATGGAGCGGATGCCGTTGGCGGCCTCCTCCATCCAGGTCGCCTCACCGGCCGGGGTGACCCAGTCGGTGCGCTCGGCGCCCGCCGTCGACAGCCGGGTGCCGCCGACCTTGACCCCGAGGTAGGGCTGGATGTCGTAGCGGAACTCGTCGACCTCCGTGCCGGGTTCGTTGCGGAAGCCGACGTCGACCCTGGCCAGTCGGTGTTCGGCGGGCGCGTAGGCCTGCGTCTGCGGGATCGTGCCGTGCCAGGTGTGCACCAGGTCGTACAGGTAGTCCGTCTCGGCGTGGCCGACGACGCGCATCGGCACCGAGCCGGTACGGCTGTCCTGGATACGGCCGATCAGGGTCTCGCCCTCGGTCCGGGAGACTCCCGCGATGACCAGGTCGGTGCGGCGGACGGGCTCCCGCAGCCGGCCGTTCTGGTCGTTCACCACGACGAGCAGCGCGACGCCGGCCTTCTGCGCGGCGGTGAACTGGTCGTCGGCCGCCGCGGCGGCGACCCGGTCGTCGTCGTCCGCCACGAAGCGGACCACCGCCACCTTGCCCTTGGCGCCGGCGGCCGCGTACTCCGCCGCGGTGCCGTTGCCCGCGAACACGGCGGGCAGGGTCTTGGTGCCCTCGGCCGGGCGCCCGGAACCGGGCTGGAGCCACAGGTCGTCGAAGACCTGGTCGCCGGAGGACAGGGCCAGCAGCGGCTGCTGCATGCGCCAGCGCACCGTGTACGCCAGGTCGCCCCCGGAGGCCTTCGGCATGGGCAGCGCCCACACGCTGTCGAAGCCGTCGCCGACGGTCGCGGTGTCGGTGATCGCCGGGGAGCCGTCCTTGAAGGACTGGCTGAAGTCCATGCGGATGTCGCTGTCCGTGGACGTCTTCGGCGTGACGACCTGGGTCCTGCGCAGCTTCGTCCCGTCCAGCGTCGCATCGGTGTCGGCGTCCGCGACCACGACGCCGGTGCGGGCCAGCAGCGCCCGGCCGAAGGAGGACTCGCCGTGGACGCCGCGGACGGCGCCCCAGGTCCAGACGGTGTACGTGCCCGGCGGGACGACGGTGTCCAGCACGCCGTCGAGGTCGGTGTAGAGGGCCTGCGCGAACTCGTCGCCCTTGCGCTGGTACATCACCAGGCCGACCAGCGGGTCGCCGGCGCGGTCGGTGACGTGCACGCGCAGGTGGTGGTACTCGTCCCGGGTGCTGACCGCGAGCAGGGTGCGCGTGGCGGCCTTGCCGTCGACGACGCCCTCCACATGCCCGGTGAAGCGGGATCCCGCAGGGGCCCGGTCGAGCGCGGTGGTCACGGTGGTGGAGGCGGTGCCGTGGGCGGGCACGGTGAGTTGACGGTCCGTCACAGTGAACAGACCCTCGGGTGCCCCCGGCGCGTCCACCCGTGGGGTTACGGTGACCGCGGTGTCACCGGAGTTGGCCCACTCCACGGTACGGGTCACGGTCCCGCCGGAAGCGCCGCCCGGGGGGTGGATGCCGGCGTCGGCCGTGGCGGTGGCCACGAGGGTGCTGCCGGTCGCGGCCACCGCGTCCACGCGTCCGTTGCCGCCGGAGTCCGCGGGGATGTCCGGGGTCGCGACGGACGTGGAGACCAGGGCGTCCTTGATCCGGGCCCCGTTCCAGTCCGGGTGCTCGGCCGCCACCAGGGCGGCCACGCCCGCGACGTGCGGGGTGGCCATCGAGGTGCCGCTGAGGGTGGCGTACGAGCCCGTCCCGAAGGGTGCCCACTGGGAGCGGGCCGCCAGGATGTCGACACCGGGGGCGGTGATCTCCGGCTTCATCGCGTCGTCCCGGAAGCGGGGGCCGCGACTGGAGAAGTCCGCGATGGCGTCGGAGGAGTCGACGGCGCCGACGGTGAGCGCGGCGTCGGCGGCGCCGGGCGCGGCCACGGTGCCCTCGTACGGGCCGGCGTTGCCGGCGGCTATGGTGAACAACGCGCCCGTCTCGGCGCTGAGTTCGTTGACCGCCTGGCTCATCGGGTCGGTGCCGTCGGTGGGCTGGTCGCTGCCGAGGCTCATGCTGACCACGCGGGCCTTGGCCTCACGGGCGGCCCACTCCATGCCGCTGATGATCCAGGAGTCGGAACCGCTGCCCGCGTTGCTGAGGACCTTGCCCACGTGCAGCCGCACGCCGGGGGCGACGCCCTTCTCCTTGCCGCCGGACGCGGCGCCGTTGCCCGCGATGGTGGACGCCACGTGGGTGCCGTGGCCGTGGTGGTCGTCGACGTCCTCGCCGGGCACGAAGCTGCGGGAGTCGGCGACGACGCCGTCGAGGTCGGGGTGGCCGGTGTCGTAACCGGTGTCGAGGACGGCGACGTCCACGCCCTGGCCCGTGTCGCCCCCGGCCCACACCTCGGGGGCGCCGATCTGGGCGACGCTGTCGGCGAGGTCGGCCTTGACCTTGCCGTCGAGCCACACCTTGCGTACGCCGCCGGACAGGGCGGGGCCGCTCGCCGCCGCCTTCGCGGCCGCCTGCGGGGTGGGCCGGCCGGTCAGGTCGGCCCAGAACTCCGCCGCCTGGTCGTGGTCCTGGGTGGTGGCGGTGCTGTCGATGCTGGTCAGCGCGCGTGCGCCGGTGGCCCCGTCGGGGAGGGACGGCGCCGCGAGCTTGCGCCGGGCGTCGGAGGAGTAGGTCAGGATGACGGGAAGGCCCTTGGACCGGTCGTCGTCGTAACCGTCGGCGATGAGCCGCGTGACGTTGAAGAGGTCGGTGTCGAGCAGTCCGGCCGCCACGTACCGCTCGGCGGCGAACGGGTAGACGTAGGTGTCGCCGTTCTGCGTGGTGATGCGGGCGTCCGCGCGGTGGCCGCCGGGGCCCTGCACGGTGACGGAGGCACGACCGTCGCCGCCCGGCGTGACGGTGACCCGGTCGCCGGTGATGAGGGTGACGGTGCGCGGGCTGGAGCCCGAGTGGGCCCGGCCGGTCACGACCACGTTGTCCGTCGAGGAGGAGGGGGTGGCGTGGTCACTGGCAGACGCCGGTGGGATCGCCATCAGCATTGCCGCGACGCCCGCGACGATCGGCAGGCCGGTTCGGCCCGGGAAGAGCGGTCTCACAGGGGATCCTTCACGTTAGATCCATCCAATGTCCGCCGCATGCTAGCGAGTTAAACGATTCAACGGGCCGGGAAACGAGAGTGGAACAGCGGCGTCTTTCCGCCCGCTGTCGGGATCACGACAGGGCGAGAACCCCGGCCGCCGTCGCCGCGAAGGGCACGGGGGCGAACGCCGTCGAGGCGTGCCACGAACTCCTTCTCGACGTGGCACGGTTCATGGCGGCCGATCTCGAGACCGTGATCCGTGGACGCCCCGTTCCGTGGTCTCGCGGTGCCGCTCCACCGCCTCCGTCGGGCTGCCGGCGCCGGGCCGCCGCCCGGGTTGGGCGGTGTCCGCCGCAGGCTCGGCGGTCGGATGCGTGCGAGAGGTCCTCGTGCCAGGGGTGGCGGCTGTGCCCGCGGGGCCACGGACGGCCCAACGAGCGGATCGGCCGAAGGTCGCCAACCTCGCGCGTAGTTACGATTCTCCCGATATGGCAAGTTTCGCTGCATATGAGCCGTGGCCGCTGCCGTCCGATCACCGGGAGCACACTTGTTCGCACTCCTGCTGTCTCGTCACCATGGTTCCCCTCCTTCGTCCCCCGGGGGCCGGGGCCTTCGGGGGAGGAGCGGCCGAATACAGCCCGGGCGATGCTCCCGTCGATCCGGGCGGCTCGTGGTCGCGGGGCTCCTGGCCGCCGGTCCGCTGTTCGTCCCCGGCGGGGAGGCCGCCGCGAGCGTGCCGGTGACGATCACGTTCACCTCTCCGGGCGAGCACGCCTTCACCGTCCCCGCGGGGGTGACCTCGCTGACGGTCACGGCCGTCGGCGCCCGCGGCGGCAACGCCGGCGGGTCGGGGGCCACGGTGACCGGGTCCGTCGCCGTGACGGGCGGAAGCACTCTCTACGCCAACGTCGCGAGGGGCGGCGCGGCGCCCGCCGCGGGAGGCGGAGCGGGTGGTGGGGGGAGTGATGTGGCCACGTGCAGTTCGGCCGGCGCCGCCTGCGTCCTGACCGGTGATCCGGCCACGGACCCGCGCCTGATCGTGGCCGCAGGAGGCGGCGGCGGGGCAGCCGAATCCGGGGGCGGGGCAGCCGGCGGCGCCGGTGGCGACACCGGCGAGGCCGGTGAGACCAGGGCGGTGGTCAATGCCGCCGGAGGCGGCGGCGGGGGAACCGCGACCGTGGGCGGGGTGGGCGGTGCGGCATGCGTCGGCGCCAACGGCGGCACCGGGAGCCCGGGTGGGGCCGGGCTCGGCGGGGCCGGAGGCGGTATCGGATTCGGCGGTGGCGGAGGCGGTGGCGGGTGGTTCGGCGGGGGCGGCGGAGGGAGCTGCGCGGTCAGCGGCTCGGCCTCGTTGGGCGCCGCGGGCGGCGGGGGCGGGTCGAACCGCGTCCCGGCCGGCGGGACGTCCGCGACGGCGTCCGACCCCGCATCGGTGACGATCACCTACCAGGTACCCGACCTGGTGATCACGACCACCTCGCTCCCCGGCGGCGTGGCCGGCAACCCCTACTCGGCGACGATCGCCACCTCCGGCGGCGTCGGCGCGCCCACCTTCGCGGTGACCTCGGGCTCGCTGCCTCCGGGCCTCACCCTGAACCCGGGCACGGGGCAGATCGCCGGGACCCCCACCACCGCCGGGGCGTTCACCTTCACGGTGACCGCCTCCGAGACGGCCCCCGCGCAAACGGCGCAGCAGGCCTTCACGTTGACGGTCTCCGCGGCGACGTGCGCCACCGTCACCCCGACCATCACCGGGACCAACAGTGCCAACGTCATCTTCGGCACCCCCGGCAACGACGTGATCTTCGCCCTGGGCGGCAACGACGTCGTGGACGGCCGCGGCGGTGACGACCTGATCTGCGGCGGGGCCGGCAACGACACGCTGACCGGCGGGGCCGGCAACGACCGCATCGAAGGCGGTGACGGAAACGACGCCCTGACCGGCGGTGACGGCGACGACGCCCTCTTCGGTGACGCCGGCAACGACGCCCTCTCCGGCGGTCCCGGCACCAACACCAACAACGGCGGACCCGGCACCGACGCCTGCGTCAACCCGGCCACCGGTCCCGGCTGCAATCCCTGACCGCTCACCGGCCCGCCGCCGCGGCGGCGGGCCGGACGTCCGCGCGGAGCCGACGGCGGCTCGACGGGGCCGACCGGCCGGGGCGTCGCACCGCGGCCCGGCTGACGTCCGGCGACGGCGCTACCGCGGTGTGCCGAGGCGGTCGACGAGGTCGTGCCAGCCGGCGTCCAGCCGCTCGATGGGCATGCCCCGGGCCGTGAGCAGGTACTCCACGAGCACGGTGTCGAGGTAGGCCTGCAGCGTGTGCCCGGTCAGTTCGACGTCGCCGGGGGCGCCCGCCTGCCGGAGCAGCAGGGTCAGGTGCGTGAGCCTGAGCTGGTACGACGGGTTGAAGCGGCGGCTGTGCTCCCGGCGCGCGGCGAGGTACAGGTCGCGATGGGCGTGCTCGTGGCGCATCACGGCGGGACCGAAGGCGCGCAGCCGCTCCAGCGGCGGGGCGTCCGGTCCCAGGGGCGGCGGACCGGTGAGGAAGGCCGCCTGGATCTGCTGCTCGATGTGGTCGATCAGCGCGAGCATCAGCCCCGTCCGGTCGCCGAAACGCCGGAAGACCGTCCCTTTGCCGACCTCGGCCGCGGCGGCGACGGCCTCCATGGTCACGTTCGCCGCTCCGTGCTCGGCGGCGAGTTCGGCCGCCACCTCCAGCAGGCGCCTGCGGTTCCGTGCGGCGTCGGCGCGCAGCCGTGGTGGCTCGCCCGCCGGTGTGAGGGTGAGGCCGGCGGGTCCGGCGGAGGCGTCGCGCACGGGGAGGACGGCGCGGTGCGGCTCGGTCATGGCCACAGCGTAGCGGTGGGAATAGAAGTGGACCGCGGTCCGTTTGGCTGGTACAACATGTAACCGGACCACGGTCCGCTTTCGGTTCCTAGCAGGGAGTTCGCCCATGTCCGTCCGCATCCTCGCCCTCGTCGGCAGCCTCCGCGCCGGTTCGCACAACCGCCAGCTCGCCGAGGCCGCCGTCAAGCACGCTCCCGAGGGCGTCGAGATCACGCTCTACGAGGGTCTGGCGGAGGTCCCCTTCTACAACGAGGACATCGACGTCGAGGGCGCGGTGCCCGAGGCCGCCGCCCGTCTGCGCGCCACCGCCGGCGCCGTCGACGCGTTCCTGCTGTTCTCGCCCGAGTACAACGGCACCATCCCGGCCGTCCTCAAGAACGCCATCGACTGGCTGTCCCGCCCGCACGGTGCCGGTGCCCTGTCCGGCAAGCCGGTCGCCGTGGTCGGCACCGCCTACGGCCAGTACGGCGGCGTGTGGGCCCAGGACGAGGCCCGCAAGGCGGCCGGCATCGCCGGCGCCTCCGTCCTCACGGACGCCAAGCTCTCCATCCCCGGCTCCGTGACCCGCTTCGCGCAGACGCACCCGGCGGACGACTCCGCGGTCGTCGAGGGTCTGACCCAGGTCATCGAGCAGCTCTCCCAGGCCGGTGCCGGCGTCGCCGCCTGAGCCCCCTCCACGCCCGGACCCCGCGGGCCGTCGCCCGCGGGGTCCTCGCGTCTTCCGATCCGGCCCCGTGCACGGCGGTGCGGGCGGGCCGTCAGGAGGCCCGCCCGCACCGATGGGATCCGGCGCCCCGCGTCAGCGGAGGCCGAAGGCCCGGATCACGGTCTGGGTGACCGCGTTGCCCGCGGAGTCGTGCGCACGCGCCCGGAGCGAGACGAACCGGGCCTGCTTCGGGGCCGACAGCTTGAAGCGGCCGTCGTGCCCGCAGGCGGTCTTCCGCCAGGTACGCCCGTCGTCGTAGGACACCTCGAGGGAGACGGCCGCGAGGGAGCCCGCGCCGACGGCGCCCGGGAGGTGGGCGGCCGTGACGGACAGCGCGTCGTTCCGGGCGGCCCTGCCGTCCGCGTCCGTGGCGATGCCGTAGTCGATCTGCGGCAGTGGCAGCACCGCCGCGTCGTCGCCCGCCGGGGCCTTGGACGTGAACTCCCACTCGGTGTGCGTGGTGGCGGAGTAGGGGCTCACCGAGGCGTCACGGCTCGCGTCCAGCACCAGGCGGTAGGGCAGCCGGCCCGTACCGGGGGCGGTGCCCCCCATGCTGGTGTTGGTCGTGCTCTGGCCCAGGCGCGTGCCGCCCTGGTAGAGCGTGAGCGTCTGCCGTGTGCGCTCGTAGTCCATCGACATGCCGACGTGGTCCGCGCCACCCCATGCGGGGATGTCGAAGGCCAGCCAACTGCCGCTGCGGGTCGGCAGCTTGTAGTTGTCGTTGAGGTACGGTCGCTCGACGGGCTTGAACCACTCCTGGCTGTGCCGGCTGCCCGCCCGGTACGTGGTGCGCGGTTCGACCTCGTACAGCAGACCGTCGACGTACGCCTCCTGGCCCCAGGAGTAGCCCGGTCCGGTGGAGACCCAGTCGACCCGTCGCGAGTTCACCGGCTCCCGCATCGTCAGGCCGATGCCCCAGTTGGAGTACACGGGCCAGTCGAAGCGGAACTCGCCGCCGCCCTGGGCCGGGTCGGGGCTGTCGAAGGTGACGTCGACCCGGGCCAGGTTCTTCTTGCCGCCCTTGACGACGAGGTGGCCGGGGATCTCGTTGTGCCACGTCCACATGAGGTCGTAGACGTACGGGCTGACCGGCTGCGAGCCCACCTTCAGCACGGCGCCCCGTGCCGACGCGCGGCGCAGGAGCCGTTCGCCCTCGTCGGTGCTCAGCAGCGCGACGTCGATCCGGGCGGGCGTGAAGGGGTCGTCGGTGTAGCTCCGCAGCTGGCGTCCCGGCTGGTCGTTCACGACGAGCAGGAGCCTGGCGCCCGCCGCGACCGCCGCGGCGGCCTGTTCGGCGTCGCCCACGGTGCCGCCCCGGCGCACGACCACCGCCTTGCCGCGCGCGTCGAGCCCGGCGTAGTCCGCGCTCGCGCCGTCACCGGCGGCCACCAGGGGGAACGCATAGTGGCCCTGGGCGAGTGCGGTGACGTCCTCCTGCCGCAGGACGTCGGTGAACGCGTCGTTCCCGGCGGTGACGGACAGCGCCGGCTGCTCCTTGCGCCAGCGGGCGCCGAGGTGGAAGTCGCCGTGGGTGACCTCGTGCGTGGTGGGCTGGGCCCAGAGGCTGTCGTAGCTGGTCTGGGTCTCCATGTAGTCGCGCCAGCTGCCGCCGCCCATCGCGCGGTTGTACTCCAGGCGCTGGTAGGTCACCTCGGTCGGCTGCGGTGTCGTCATGTCGACCCGCTGGAGCTTCGTCGCGTCCAGCGTCACCGTGCGGTCGCGGTCCATGACGACCTCGGGGTCGCCGAGCAGTGCCATGCCCATCGAGTGGGGACCGTGCACGCCGCGCACGTCCTTGAAGGACAGTACGGAGTAGACGTCGTCCGGGAGCCAGGTCTCCAGCCGCCCGGTCTGGTCGACGAGGTAGAACGCCGGGTCGAAGTCGCCGGAGCGCAGCACCTCGACGACCCCGGACATGGGCTTGCCCTCGCCGTCCTTGAGGACCATCGTCAGCCTGTGGGCGGCGTCGCCCAGCGACACCGCCGTGTGGGTGACCGTCCTCCCCGCCGTGTCGGCCGCGACGACCTGACCTGACCAGCGGCCGTTCCCGGTCGCCTTCGAACCGTCGATGGTGACGGTGACCTCGGCGGTGCCGTGCGCCGGCACGACGACCCGGGACGCGGACAGCGCGAACAGCCCCGCGGGGGCGTTCGGGGCCTGGACGGACAGGGCGAGCGTCACCGGGGAACCCCCGGTGTTGGTGTACGTGACCGGGCGTGCGACCGCGGCGGCACCGTCACCGGCCTCGGCCTGGCCGGTGAACGCGGTCGCCGAGGCGAACACCTCGGCGCCGAGCGCCGAGGGCACGTCCACCCGCCCGCTGCCCGCCTGGAACGCGTCGTACTGCGGGGTCTGCTTCGAGCTGCTCACCAGCAGGTCCTTCAGCTGGGAGCCGGTGAGCCCCGGGCGCGCGGCCGCGAGCAGGGCCGCGGCGCCCGCGACGTGCGGGGTGGCCATCGAGGTGCCGCTGAGCGTCTGGTAGCTGCCCTCGCCCTCCGGCGCGTACTGCGAGCGGGCCGCCAGGACGTCGACGCCGGGCGCGGTGATCTCCGGCTTGAGACCGCCGTCGCCGACGCGCGGACCCTGGCTGGAGAACCAGGCGACGTCGTCGGAGGAGTCGACGGCTCCCACCGTCAGGGCGGCGTCCGCCGCTCCCGGCCCGCCGATGCTGCCGGGCGTACCCATGTTGCCCGCGGCGATGACGAACAGCGCTCCGGTCTGCGCGCTCAGGCGGTCGACCGCCGCACTGAGGGGGTCCGTGCCGTCGGACGGGGTGTCGGAGCCCAGGCTCATGCTCACGACGTCCGCGTCCTGGTCCACCGCGGCCCATTCCATACCGGCCAGCACCCAGGAGTCCTGGCCGGAGCCCGAGTCGGCCAGCACCTTGCCCACGTGGAGGTCCGCGCCGGGGGCGACGCCCTTCTCCTTGCCGTCCGAGGCGGCCCCGGTGCCGGCGATGGTGGACGCGACATGGGTGCCGTGCCCGTTGCGGTCCGTCACGTCCTCGTCCGGGACGAAGGTCCGGGTGGCGGTGATCCGGCCGGACAGGTCCGGGTGCCCGGTGTCGACACCGGTGTCGAGGACGGCGACGTCGACACCCTTGCCGGTGTCGCCGGCCGACCACGCCTGCGGGGCGCCGATCTGGGCGGTGGTGTCGGCGAGATCGGCCTCGACCTTGCCGTCGAGCCAGATGCGGGCGATGCCGGAGCCGAAGGCGGGGGTGTCGCCGGAGGTGGTCTTGGCGGCGCGCGATCCGGCACCGGGCGCGGAGGTGACGGCCTGCCAGAAGTCGGCGGACCGGTCCCTGTCCTCGGTGAGGGCGGCACCCTGGACGCTGCTGAGGTCCCTGACCCGGGTGGCACCGGGCGGCGTCGTGGAGCGCAGGCCGGCGGCGGTGCCGTAGGAGACGATGAGCGGCAGATGGTCGAGGTGCGCGTCGTCGTAGCCGTCCGCGACGAGCTTGCTGATGTTGAACAGGCGCCGGTCCAGGGTGCCCGCCGCCACGTAGGGGAGGGCGGATTCCGGATAGACGTAGAGGTCCCCGCGGGACTCCATGATGTGCGCGCGGCTCTGGGACCCGCCCGCGCCGCGCACCTCGACGGTGCCTCCGGCGGTACCGGACTGCCGGGTGATAACGATGTCACCCGTGATCAGGGTGACCGTGTGGACGCCCGCGGGCACGTTGCCCCGTGCGGCCGGGGCGTCGGAGCCGGCGCTCCCGGGCGAGGCGGCCTGGGCGGCGGACAGGGCGGCGGGTTGCGCCATCGACAGGAGGGCGGCGCCGGCGGCGGCGAGCACGCCCCAGCGTCTGGGTGATGGTCTCAAGGGATCCCCTGGCTGTTCCGTGGGGCCGGGGTCGGCCCGACGACGGTTCCGACTGCCCCGGTGGGGGCGGTCGCATCCTGGCCCCAAACCCGGGGACGGGGGCAGGGCGTGCGAGGTGATCTTTCCCACGTCCGCAGTGCGACCGTACGGGTTTGGGGTCGTCAAACCCGTCCTCACGTGCGGAAGTTGCCGGCCGGACCGATGGCGCGGCGCACCGTTGCGAGCCCGGCGGGCGCCGAGGCGTCGGTGGCACGCGCCGGTGGCCCCGCCGTCCGGACGGGGCCACCTGACGCCGCGCTGCACGACCGGGCGCCATCCGCGCTGCTAGAAAGGGACGGAAATCCTCATATCCGGCAAAAAGGAAAGGGGGTCGGCGTGGGCTACGCCGCGTCCTTCGGAGCGGGCCTGGTCGTCGGCATCATGTACGGCCTCCTCAGGGTCCCGTCCCCCGCGCCGCCGTTCATCTGCCTCGTCGGCCTGGCCGGCCTCCTGATCGGCTCCTCCGTGCCTGAGTGGCTCGCGTGAGGTCCCTGCTCTCCCGGTGCCTCATCTCGTTCTCCGTGGGGGCCCTGGCGGGTTTCCTGTACTGGCTCATGGGCGTCATGTCGCCCGCCCCGCCGTGGATCTCGCTCGCCGGGCTGCTCGGCATCCTCGCGGGCGAGGCGGCGACGCGGCACCTGCTGACGCGCCGCCGGAAGCGGCCCGACGGCCCGGCGGAGGGGCCGCCCCCGGCTAGTCCGTGAAGGGGGCTTCCCGGTCCGGCCCCAGCCACGTCGTCAGGGCCCACCACCAGTGGAGGGCGTCCAGCGGCCCGGACGTGGCGTCCGCGGGCGGCTCACCGGTGATCTGCCGGTGCCGGCCGAGCCGGTAGCGCACGGTGTTGGGGTGGGTGAACAGTGCCGCCGCCGTCTGGTCCAGACGCCGTCCGTGGTCCAGGAACGCCAAAGCGGTGAGGGCCAGTTGGCGATGGAAGGCGTCCGAAGGATCCAGGGCGCCCAGGAGCCTGCCGGCCAGGAACGAGCCCAGCAGCGGTTGCTCCCCGGTCGCGATCTCACCGGCGAAGTCCGTCAGCTGCCGCACCCCGAGCCGTCCGCGCCGGCCGCCGGCGGTCAGCGCGCGGACGCACAGCCGGTGGACGGGCGGCAGTTCGTCCGGCGCAACGGCGGGGGAGAGGACGACGAGCCCGCCGGCCGCCTCCGGCCCGAGTTCCCCGCGCGCGGGCATCCGCGGGAGCAGGCCCGCCGGCCGGCCCTCGACCCGTCCGGCGATCCCGCGCAGCGCGGTGACCCGGTCCGTGAGGCGGCGGGCGCCGGCGGCGTCGAGGCCGTCCGCGACGAGGCAGTGGTACGTGCCGCCGGCCCGGAGCCCGGCCCGCGCCAGGTCCCCTGCCGGCGGCGGGGTGCCGCCCGTCAGGAGCCGGCGCAGCACCCGCGCCCGCAGGCCGTCGGAGGCGGGCGGCAGTTCCTGCTCGGCCGTGCGGTATCCGTTGATCACGTGGCGTTCGACGGCGTCGCCGTACTCCACCTCATCGACCTGGCCGACCTCAAGCGGCAGATCGACGCCCGCGACCGCGAGATCGACAACCCGTACACCAAGGACGCCCAGGTGATGGGGATCCGCAACGCCCTGGCGTACCCGGGCGACTTCCTCAGCCGTACCGCCACGGCCCACAAGATCATGGACCCGGCCGCGGGACCGCTGATCGCGGTACGGCTGAACATCCTCACCCGCAAGACGCTCGGGGGACTGCAGACCGACCTGTCCGGCCGGGTCCTGGACGCGGCGGGGGAGCCGGTGCCGGGTCTGTACGCCGCCGGTGAGGTCGCCGGTTTCGGCGGTGGCGGCGTCCACGGTTACCGCTCCCTGGAGGGCACGTTCCTCGGCGGCTGCCTCTTCTCCGGCCGTCAGGCCGGGCGTGCGGCGGCGGCCGCCACGGCGACCTGAGGGGCATGCCGTCCGCGGCGGGCCGGTGGCCATCGGCCCGCCGCTGTCCGGGGAGCGGGCGGAACGCTGATCGATTTCGGACAAGATTTGTTGCCGCCATGACAATGATGTCATCCCGATGTCACGCTGTGTCCGCACCCGCACACGGACGGCGTCATCCCGCACTGCGAGCTCCGCCCCGCCCGGCCCACCCCGCCGACGGGTCCGCACGGCCACCGTCAGCCGACCGCCGCAGGAGGAGAACTCCTTGTCCCACTTACGCACCCTGCCCCGTCACGCCAGGGCGACCGCCGTCGCCCTGACCGCCGCCGCCGCACTGCTCGGCGCGGCCCTTCCCTCAGGCCCGGCGCTCGCCACCGGCCAGGGACGGGGCAGCACGACGATCGTCGCATCCCCCCACACCGGCGCGTTCCCCGCGCGTCTGTCCCCGTCCGCCCGCGCCACGCTGATCCGCGAGGCCGGCTCCGCGGCGCCCGCGACCGCCAAGGCGCTGCGCCTCGGGCAGCAGGAAAGACTCGTCGTCAAGGACGTCGCCAAGGACGCCGACGGCACCGTGCACACGCGGTACGAACGCACCTACGCCGGACTCCCCGTGCTCGGCGGCGACCTCGTCGTCCACCGCGACGGCAACCGGCTGACCCAGGACCGCGCCACCGACGCGACGCTGTCCGTGCCCGGCACACGGCCCGCGGTCGCGGCGGCCACCGCCGGGAAGAAGGCCCTCGCCGCCGCGCCCCGGACCGGAAAGCCACGCGCGGCCGGGGAGCCGCGGCTCGTCGTCTGGGCCGCGACCGGCAGGCCGGCACTGGCCTGGGAGACCGTCGTCACCGCCACCCAGGCCGACGGCACCCCCAGCGAACTGCACGTCGTCACCGACGCCCGCACGGGCAAGGAGCTCTCCCGCTCCGAAGGCGTCAAGACCGGCACCGGCACCGGCGCCTTCGTCGGCACCGTCCCCCTCGGCACCACCGAGGCCGGCGGTGCCTACGAGCTCCGCGACCGCACCCGGGGCGGCCACTACACCACCGACCTGAACAACACGACTTCCTCCGGCACCGGCACCCTCTTCACCGACGCCGACGACGTCTGGGGCGACGGCACCGCCGCCAACCGCCAGTCCGCGGGCGTGGACGCCCACTTCGGCGCCGGCGCCACCTGGGACTACTACCAGGACACCTTCGGCCGCAACGGCATCTACAACGACGGCGACGGGCGCTACAGCCGCACCCACTACGGCAGCAACTACGTCAACGCCTACTGGAGCGACACCTGCCGCTGCATGACCTACGGCGACGGCTCGGGAAACACCCACCCCCTCACCGCCATCGACGTGGCCGGGCACGAGATGAGCCACGGCGTCACCAGCGCCACCGCCGACCTCAACTACAGCGGTGAGTCCGGCGGCCTGAACGAGGCCACCTCCGACATCTTCGGCACCATGGTCGAGTTCCACGCGGACCTCGCCGCCGACACCCCCGACTACCTCATCGGCGAAGAGATCGACATCAACGGCGACGGCACCCCGCTGCGCTACATGGACGAGCCCTCCAAGGACGGCGACTCGCGCGACTACTGGTCGTCCTCGCTCGGCGGCGTCGACGTCCACTACTCGTCGGGCCCGGCCAACCACTTCTTCTACCTGCTCGCCGAGGGCAGCGGCCCGAAGACCGTCAACGGCGTGGCCTACGACAGCCCCACCTACGACGGCGTCCCGGTCCCCGGCATCGGCGCCGCCAACGCCGCCGCGATCTGGTACCGGGCACTGACCACGTACATGACCTCGACCACCGACTACGCCGGAGCCCGCACCGCGACCCTCCAGGCCGCGGCCGACCTCTTCGGCGCCTACAGCCCGACGTACATCACTGTCGCCAACACCTGGGCGGCCATCAACGTCGGCCGCCGCATCGTCGACGGCATTGACCTGATCCCGCCCGGCGACCAGATCAGCGGCGTCGGCCAGACGGTCTCCCTGCAGGTCGAGGCGACCACCAGCAACGCCGGCGCCACCCTGGAGTACGAGGCCACCGGGCTGCCCGACGGCGTAGGCATCGACCGGGACACCGGCCTGATCTCCGGCACCCCGGACTCCACCGGCACCCACGAGGTCACGGTCACCGTCACCGACAGCACCGGCGACACCGCCTCCACCGCGTTCACCTGGACGGTCGCCTACGTCTACGGCAACAGCACCCGCGTCGACATCCCCGACGCCGGGGCCGCCGTCGAGTCGCCGATCACCGTGACGGGGCGTGGCGGCCACGCCTCCGCCGTCACCCAGGTCCACGTGAAGATCGTCCACACCTGGCGCGGCGACCTCGTCGTCGACCTGGTCGGGCCCAGCGGCAGCACCTACCCGCTGCTCAACCAGACCGGCGGGTCCGCCGACAACGTCGACCAGACCTTCACGGTCGACGCCTCCGCCGAGACGATCGACGGCACCTGGAAGCTCCGCGTCCGCGACGCCGTCGCGATCGACACCGGCTACATCGAGAACTGGACCATCACCCCGTAGCGGACCACACTCCGCTCCGCCGGCGGGCCGGGCCACCCCCCTCCCGGCCCGCCGGCGCCCCACGTCCCCGATAACCCGTTGCCGCGGGCGGACACGACGGGTGATCATCGCGGGATGATCACGACCCCGCCCGACGGCCGCGCCGGAATCGACGCGTCACTGGTCAAGCGCCTGCTCGCGGCGCAGTTCCCGCAATGGGGCCACCTGCCCGTCACCCCGGTGGAGGCCGACGGCTGGGACAACCGCACCTACCGCCTCGGGCACGCCATGACGGTCCGTCTGCCCACCGCCGAAGGCTACGTCCCCGCGGTGGCCAAGGAGAACGAGTGGCTGCCCCGGCTCGCGCCCTCGCTCCCCGTCGCCGTCCCGTCCGTCCTCGGCATGGGCGCCCCGGGCGAGGGCTACCCCTTCCCCTGGTCCGTACGCGGCTGGCTGCCCGGCGAGACCGCCGCGCCCGAACGCATCGCCGACCTCACCCGGTTCGCCGTGGACCTCGGCGAGTTCCTCCTCGCGCTCCAGGGCTGCGACCCCACCGGCGGCCCGTCCGCCGGCCCGCACAGCTGGTACCGGGGCGCGTCGCCCGCCCACTACGACCAGGAAACCCGCCGCTGCCTGGCCCTCCTCGACGGCCACGTCGACACCGCCCGCGCCCGCGCCGTCTGGGACGCCGCCCTCGCCGCCGAGTGGCACGGCCGACCCGTCTGGTTCCACGGCGACATCGCCTCCGGCAACCTCCTCGTCCGCGGCGGTGAACTCGCCGCCGTCATCGACTTCGGCACCTCCGGCGTCGGCGACCCCGCCTGCGACCTGGTCATCGCCTGGACCATGTTCTCCGGCGCCGGCCGCGAGGCGTTCCGCCGCACGGTCCGCCAGGACCCCGCCACCTGGGCCCGCGCCCGCGGCTGGGCCCTGTGGAAGTCACTGCTCGTGCTCGCCGACACCCTCACCACCGACCCGGCCCGCGCCGAGGTCAACCGGCACGTCATCACCGAAGTCCTCGACGACCACGACCACTTCGCGCGGACTGCCGTGGCGGGGTGAGGGGCCGGATCAGGCATCCGCGGCGGTGCCGGGCCACCGGAGGACCAGACGGGTGAAGACCTTGTCGATCACGTGTCCCGCCGGGAGTTCGTGGTCCGGGGTGCCCGCGGGATGGACGGACAGGGCCGGATACCCGGTGCCGCGGACGCGCCGGTCCCAGGCGCGCACGCATGCGACCAGGCGCTCGGCCGACAGGGGCCCGGCCGCGCCGTAGGCGTGGACGACGAGTTCCAGGCGCCGCCCCCGGGCCTCCGGCCCGCCCGGGACCTCGGCGTGGGTGAGATGGGCGAGGGAGCCATCCGCCACCACGGCGGCGGCGTCCCCGCTCCTGGGAAGGGCCACGCGCCCTGGACGCCGTGAACCGCCCCGCACCAGGCGGCAGAAGCCGGGCAACGTGGTGGCCGCGAACAGCTCAAGCGTCTCCAGGGACTCCTCGGCCGCGACGGTGACGCCGGCCCTCAACTCATGACGCCCGCCGCGCAGCGTGTCCCCGACGCCGGCCGTGTCCGGCACGGTGCCGTCCCCGAAGCGCAGCTGCAGCCCGGCGCCGGCAAGGTCGACCACCGGAAGGGTCCGTGCCGCGGCCCCGCGGTCGCGGACGAATCCGCAGTACGTCCATCCGCGGGAGCGCAGCACCTCACCCTCCTTCTGGAGGGCGATGGCGCGGGTGTAGCCGTGGATCTCCAGAGGCAGGACGAGGTACCGCCCGTCGGCGAGCTGACGGACCCACTCGGGGGAGACGTCCCAGGTCCGGTAGGTGATCACACTCGCGTCGAAACCGCCCCGCGGGACGTGACCCGGCGCCCCGTGCCCGCCGTCGCCGAGTACGACGGTGACGCGGCCGCTCCCTGCCTCCGCGGTGAGGCGCCTGGTGCGACGGACCACGTACGGGTCGACGTCGACCGTGACGACCCTTCCTGCCGGACCGACGACGTGGGCGATGAGTTCCGCGTTGTACCCCCCGGATCCGGCCTCGAACACCGTCATGCCCGGCTCCAGGCGCATCTTCTCGAGCATGTCGGCCTGCAGCCACGGCGCGGAGACGGAGCTGACGGACTCCCCGCTCGCCGTGCGCCGGGTGACGACGGCGAGATCGTGGTCGTACGCCGTGGCCGGCGGGCTCTCGGGGACGTACCTGTGCCGCGGCACGGACCGGAGGGCCTCCTGGACCCCGGGCGAGGGGGCCCAGCCGCCACGGACCACGTGGTCGGCCATGCGCTCGCGCAACCGCGCCGCCGGTGCCGGTTCGCCCTCGACCGGGGGTTGCCGGCCGGCCGTCTCATAGGTCGTCGTGGACGGCTGGTCCGGCACGACGCCGGGCCATACGGTGGCGAGGGCCTGCGCGGACGGCGCGAAGACAGGCCCGAGCGCGGCGAGGGCGTGCAGCTCGTGCCACTCCCACCGGAGGAAGCGGTCCGGCTCGCGCACGGTGGGTTCGCCGGACCAGGAGACGGCCCGGACGACGGCGGAGAGGCGGCGGACGCGGCCGCGGTCGTCGTGGAGGATCGCCACCAGATGGACGTCCTGCGTCCCGCAGGACAGGCCGGTCTCCTCGGCCAGTTCCCGTACCGCGGTCTCCGGGAAGGTCTCGCCCGGTTCGACGCGGCCGCCGGGCAGTTCCCACATGCCCTCGGCGGAACGCCCCAGGAGCACGCGGCCGCAGCCGTCCGTGACGACCACGCACGCACCGGCGACCGCTGCCGCGTCCGGTTCGCCCGCCTTCTCCACGGCCGTGAACGCCGGGCGCGGATCGCGCAGCACGAGCACGGCGAGCCCCTCGGCGTCGAAGCGGTCCACCGAGGCCCACCCCTCGACGAGGACGCCGATCTCGTCCTCGTCCAGGGCGATGCTCCTCCGCTCCTCCGGGGTGTTCGCGGCCAGGGGCGTGATCACCACCAGGGCACCCCCGGTGCGGAGGCGGGCGGCGAGACGGTGCAGTACGCGGGAACGATCACGGAGGAACGCGACCACCAGGCGCAGCGTGATGAGGTCGTAGCCGGCTTCGTCCAGCTCGGCGGGGGCCTCGCGCTCGACGTCGCCGCACAACCACCGCACGCCCTCCAAGGCGTACGCACGCTGTGCGGCCCGCTCCAGGGCGCTCTCCGTGAAGTCGACGCCGTCCACCGCGTACCCGAGCCCCGCCAGGTGCAGGGCCAGCTCCCCGGTGCCGCAGCCCACGTCCAGCGCGCGCGACCCGCTCACGGCCGGAACGTGCTCGGCGAGCAGGTCGCGTTCCGTTGCTGTGAGCCGACGGAAATCCCGCCCCGCGGTGTAGTGCTCGTCCCATGCTGTCCGGCTCGTGTAGGCCAACGGAACACTCCTGTCGCGTGGGTGACGGGCGGGCCGGGCAATGGCCGTTCCACCGGGTCCAACGAGCAGGAGGGGCCCGACGACCGGGCCGCTTTCAGCCGTTATGGGGGCGTTGTCACGTCGGGGGCACGGCGTTTGTGCCGTACACCGACCCTTGGCGCACCGGCACTCCGCACGTGGCGGTGATGGCCGAAACGCCGGCCGGCTCAGCCCGCGCGTTCCGCCGCGCTGCGCTCCACGCAGAACTCGTTGCCCTCCGGGTCGGCGAGCACCACCCAGCCCGTGCCGTCGGGGCGGCGCCGGTCGTCGACCTGCGTCGCGCCGAGCAGGAGGAGGCGCTCGACCTCCTCGTCCCGGGTGCGGTCCTGCGGCTGGACGTCCAGGTGCACGCGGTTCTTGACGGTCTTGGGGTCAGGAACGGTCACGAAGAGGATGCCGGGGCCGCCGTCGACCTCGATCAGGGCCTCCTCGTCACCGGGCTTGTCGTCCTCGTGGAGCGGACGGTCCAGGACGAGGGACCAGAAGCTCGCCAGACGGTGGGCGTCGGCGCAGTCGATCGTGATGTGGCGCATTGCGGAGGTCATGGGGCGGATTCTGGTCCACGGCGCCGGACCGGGGCAACGCGGTTGTGTCAGGGGCGGCCGATAGCGTTCACGCGTTCCCCCACCGGATCCCGTGAGCCCGGAAGCAGGAAGCGACAGCCGTGAGCGACGGCGTCCTGTCGGTCATACCGACCGACCCCCGATGGCAGCCCGACCGTGACGCGGCAGAGCGTGCCGCCGCCCTCGTCGCCTCGCTGGAACCCGGGGATCCCGACGGTGCGGACATCGAGATCGAGGTCAGCCGGTACGACACCATCACGCTGGTCGAGTGCGGCGGCAATCTGGTTGCCATCGGCTGCCCGTGCGGTGGCCCCGTCGACACCGCCTGGTGGTCGGCCGTGTTGGACGCGCACCGGGACGAGGGCTTCGTGACGCTGTCGGTTGATCGTCCCGTGCTGCGGGGGTGCCACGGTGCTGGACGAACTGCGCTACGACTGGCCGTGCGGGTTCGCGCGCTTCGAGATCGCCGTGTGGAACCCCCGCCGTGCCTGGTTCGGCGACGACGAACTGGCAGCCGTCGGTGAAGCGCTCGGCCACCCCGTCCGGCAGATCAGGGCTCACATCTGAACGGGCCGGGCACCGGCCCGTCAGTCCGCGCGCCCGGTCGCGGCCACCGTCACGCCGAGGCCGATCATCGCCAGCCCGCCGGCGCCGCCGATCGCGGACAGGCGGCGGTCGGAGCGGCCCAGCCAGACGCGGGCGGCGGAGGCGGTCAGACCCCACAGGGTGTCGCTGACGAGGCCGATGCCGATGGGGACGAGGCCGAGGAGCAGCATCTGCGCGGGCAGCGACCCGGCGGAGTGGTCCACGAACTGGGGGAGAACGGCGGCGAAGAAGACGATGCCCTTGGGGTTGGTGACCCCGACCGCGAGGCCGTCCGCGACGGTCCGCAGGTCGCCGCGGACGGGCCGCTCCGGGCCGCCGTCCATCGCGCCGACCGTGAGCTCCCGGCGGTGCCGGAACGCCTTCACGCCGAGGAGGACGAGGTAGGCGGCCCCGGCCAGTTTCACCACCAGGTAGAGCGTCAGGGACCGCTCGATCAGCGAGCCCAGGCCGAACGCCACGGCCACCACCAGCAGGTACGAGCCGATGAAGTTGCCCAGCACCGACGCGAGGGCGGTGCGGCGGCCGTGCGCCAGGGCGCGGCCGATGACGAAGAGCACGCTGGGCCCGGGGATGACGATGACGAGCAGGGACATCGCCGCGAACGCGAGCAGCCGGTCGGTGGACACCATGGTCCCTCACCTCCGCGGCCATTGAACCAGGTGCCCGGGGGCCCCGCCGGTCGTGCGCCGGCCGGCAGGGAACCCCGGGGACGGGACCGGGACCCGTCAGTCCCGGCCCACCACGGCCTGGGCGTACGGGACCAGCCGCACCGGCCCGACGAGCCCGGTGCGCTGCGAGGCGGCACCGCCGTACACGGACGGGTCGCTGACGCGCAGCCGGTTGAGCAGCGGCGTGGCCACCTCGACCTCGATCGTGTTGCTGCCGCGGCGGAGCAGCCCGCCGAGATCCACCACGGGGTTGATGTGGCTGGTGACCGGTGCCGGCCGCCCGTTGACGCTGACCCGGAAGGTGTCGGTGACCTCGCCGAGGTCGAGCAGGGCGCCGAGGCCGCCGCTCCAGGACCGGTCGAGTTCGACGGTGGCGCGGTAGCGGCCGATGCCGGCGGCGTCCGTGAGCTCCGGGATGGCGTTCCACGGCGCCAGGGCGTCGAGGGCGATCCGGTGCCGGACGACGGTGGTGCGGTCAGGGTCCGCGCCGGGACGCCAGTCCTCCGCGTCCAGGGTCCAGGAGGTGAGCTCCCGGGGCGCGGGCACCTCCCCGACCACGGTGCCGACCGAACCCCCGCGCGACAGCGCCGTGGTGTAGGTGCCGGCCGCGCGGGCGCGCAGGACGAGCCGGCCGTCGTCGAAGCGCACGTCGTCCGCGTCCGTGGTGACGGCGTGGGTACGGCCGGGCTTGCCGTGGAACCGTCCCGGCGGTGCGAAGGCCACGACCATCGACTCGGCCGGCTGCAGCGCCACCCGGAAGGTGAACAGGTCGCCGTCCTGCGCGTACAGGGCCAGCGGCCGGGCCTCGCCCGTCCACGGGTCCAGCAGGTACGGCACCGCGCCCGAGCGGGTGCGGCGGACCGTGACGGCGTGGTCGATCGCGGCGACGGGGGGCTTCACGGTCTCGGCGTGCTTGCCGTTGACGAGGTAGAACCAGTCGACGCCCTCGTCGAAGCGGTGCATCGTGAGCAGCGTCGAGGGCACGGCGTAGCTCACGTCGGGCACCAGACCGAGGTCCGTGAGGGCCTGGCCCACCGCCGTCTTGTCGGTGACCTGCCGGACCCGCGGCTGTGCCAGCAACTCGGCGACGAGAGCACGGAGTTGCGGCAGGGTGGAGTCGTCCTCCACGCCGGGCGTCGTGACCGTCGTCCAGTCGCCGAGCAGGACGACCGGCAGCCCGGCCCGTGTCAGGCGCAGCAGGTGGCGCGCGTCCGCGAGGGTGAGGGTGACCGCCGAGCCGGAGAAGAAGTCGCCCTCGACGAACAGCGCCCGGTAGGCGGGGCCGTCGGGGGCCAGCCGGCCGTCGCGGACCTTCGCCGACGGCAGGTCCAGCAGGGGTCCGCTGAGGAACTGGTGGGTCCAGCCGAGCGGCACGCCCGTCGAGGTGAACCAGGACGCGCCGATCCCCGTCGCGGTGTAGCCGGTCTGCCGGAAGACGGCGACGTCGATCCGGGAGGTGCCGCGCTGCATGGCGTGGTGCACCCGGGACAGGTACCCGGACACGTCGGTGACGTGCCGCCAGGTCGGGTGCCGCGGGCCCCAGGACTCGCCGTAGCCGACGGTGCCGTTGTAGGGGGTGAAGGCCGCGTAGCCGGGCCACTTCACCCCGGGCAGCGTGGCGTACGAGAAGCCGTGCACGACGGTCTGGTTGACGCCGGCCGCGTACGCGCCGCCCATGGTGCGCAGGAACTTCTCCCACGTGGTGCTGTACGCGGAGCCGGTGTAGGCGCCGGCCTCGCAGGACAGCACCGTGTGGCCCGCCATGTCCCGGCCGCCGGCCAGGCAGCGGTAGTCGTCGAGGTTCTTGAAGCCCAGCGACTCGCCCTCGGGGATGTCCAGCAGCGCGGCGGACCGGATGGCGTCGGTCTGCAGGCCGTACGGCTGCGCGCGCATCCCCAGGCCCAGCGAGTGCGCCCAGTCGCGCAGCGCCGTGAGGTGGTGGTTGTTGTACAGGTCGCTGACGGTGTCCCAGAAGTCGTGCCGTATCTGGCGGGTCGCGACGGCGTCGTAGGCGTAGACCTGGTTGCCGCCGCTCATCGCGATGACGGGCAGGACGGGCAGCAGCGGGTAGCCGTTGCGCTTCTCGAAGGCGGCGGGCAGCCCGGGGGTCCAGGGCAGCGCCTTGGTCTCGATCTCCAGGGAATCCTCGAACAGGACGCCGCCGGCGCTCTTGAGGAGGCCCCTGATCTCCTTGGTGAGCAGGTTCCGTTCCCAGAACCCGGTGACGGCGGCGGTGCCGGCCGCGCTGAAGTGGTCCACGACGTACGCGGTGGGCGAGGTGTGCGGACCGCCCTCGGGGGTCTGCCCGGTGCCGCGCTGCCAGAAGGCGGTGAGCACCCAGTCGCCCCCGCCGGGCGCGGTCCAGTCCACGGCGCCGTCGGCGACGTGCGCGGTGAGGTCCTGGACGCTCGCGCGGTCCAGGCCGGTCTCCTTGCGGGTGGCGTTCTCGGGGGCGATCCGGGTGGCCAGCAGGCCGAGCAGCCGCTGACGGGTGACTCCGGACGCGGGGGCCGCGGCGGGGGCCGGCACGGGGCCCGAGTAGGCCGTCCCGGCGGCCACGGTGAGGGCGCCGAGGGCGAGTTCCTGCACTGCGGCGTCGCTGTCGGGGGTGATCCCGGGGACGGCCGCGGGCCAGCTGGGGCCGATGGTGAGGTCGATGGTGACGCCCCGTCGGCGGGCCTGGTCCAAGGCCGCGTGGACACCGGCGACCCAGGCGGGGCTGCCCCAGCCGTGGTGCTCGGTGTCCAGGACGGAGGTGTCCTTCACGCTGTGGTGGACGGCGGCGATCTCGGCGCCGCCGAACCCGGCGTCGGCGATCTGGTCGACCTCGCGTCTGATCTCGTCGGGGTCCACCAGCCCGTCCGGCCACCACCAGCGGAACTTCGGCCGCACCGCGCTCCCCGGCTCGGCGAACGCGCCCGCCGCGCCGCCCGCGCCCGCGGTCCCGGTCCCGGTCCGCGCTTCGGCGGCGGCAGCGGGCAGTGCGGGGGCCAGCGCCGCCGCGGTTCCCGCGACGGCGGTGGCGATGAGGAGGCTGCGACGGGAAACCCCGGCGGCCTCGGGGCGGTTGCTGTCGTCGTGCATGGTTCCGTAGCTCCCCGGAGTGAGAGGTGGAGGTGCCTTTCATCCCGGAGTGATCAGTGCCGAGATGCACCGCGCTGCTGATCGAACCGTACATTGAACCGTTTCAATCTTCGCGGAGGCTACAGCGAGGTCCCGGGTGGGGGCAAGGTCCCGGCGGGCGCGAACCTCGACGGGTGTGATGGGGGAGGCCTGCACGGCCGTCAGGAGCGGGCGTGCCGACAGCCTGCGCCGGACCTCCGCGGCGGGTGCGGGGCGTGGATGAGAACGTTTCAGGCGGGGATCGCGCGGCACGCGGTCGCGATGGGTTCCGAGGTCGCCGGGAGGGTGCGGCGCAATCCGCCGTGCGGGCGGGACTCGATGAAGTCCGGCACGCCCGGCGCATTCCCGCGTTTCCACCGTATAGCGCACGGGGGGCCTTGCCGCAAGGCCCCCATAGGGGGCGAAAATCGCTCCTCACGCGCCGGGAAATGGCGCAGGACGGGAGCGAGATGCGTTTTCTGTTGTCCACGATCGGGACACGCGGCGAAGTCCAGCCGCTGGTCGCGCTGGCGGTGGAATTGAAGGCCATGGGGCATGAGGCGGTGGTGTGCGCGCCTCCCGATTTCCGTGAGTGGGCCGGGTCCCTGGGAATCACGTACGTGCCCGTCGGACCCGAACTGCGCGGGACCGCGAAGCAGAGTGCCGGAACCATTCCGACCCCGGAGCAACGGCGCCTGATGATCGAGGGCACGGTCG
The DNA here is from genome assembly GCF_042891295.1 of Streptomyces sp. NPDC001902. Taxonomy (NCBI): domain Bacteria; kingdom Bacillati; phylum Actinomycetota; class Actinomycetes; order Kitasatosporales; family Streptomycetaceae; genus Streptomyces; species Streptomyces sp. NPDC001902. The sequence goes on from NZ_JBIATA010000008.1 coordinate 87,524, forward strand.
CCGCGCAGTTCGAGGCCGTGGGCGCGGCCGCCGAGGGCTGCGACGCAGTCGTGGCGGGCGGGGCCCTGGCCGTCGCCGCCCGCTCGGTGGCCGAACAGCGGGGCATCGGCTACGTGTACGCGGCGTTCGCCCCCGTCACCCTGCCCTCCGAGCGGCACGCACCGCCCGTCTTCGGCATGCTCGGGCAGCGACCCGCGGCCGGGAACGCCGACCACCGCGCACTCTGGGCCGAGGACGCCGCACGCTGGAACGCCCTGTGGGCCGGCCCCCTCAACGCCCGCCGCGCCGCCGCCGGACTGCCGCCGGCCGAGGACGTGCGCGCCCACATTTTCACCGCCTCCCCGTGGCTCGCCGCGGACCCGGTGCTGGCCCCCTGGCCGCAGCCGTCCGCATCACTCGACGTGCTCCAGACGGGCGCCTGGCTGCTCCCGGACGACCGGCCGCTGTCCCCCGAGGTGGAGGCGTTCCTGGACTCCGGGGAGCCACCCGTCTACTGCGGCTTCGGCAGCGTGCGCGCACCGGACGGCGTCGCCGGCACGGTGATCGGCACCGCCCGCGCGCTCGGACGACGCGTCGTCGTGTCCCGGGGCTGGGCCGATCTTGCGCCCGTGGACGACGGTCCCGACTGCCTGACGATCGGCGAGGTGAACCAGCGGGCGCTCTTCCCGCGCGTCGCCGCGGTGCTGCACCACGGCGGCGCCGGCACGACCACCGCGGCGACGGCCGCGGGGACACCGCAGGTCGTCCTCCCGCAGATGTTCGACCAGTTCTACTTCGCCGGCCGCGTCGCCCGGCTCGGCATCGGCAGCGCCCATCCCGCCGGCGCCCCCGCAGCGGACCCGCTGCGCACGGCGCTCCGCGCCGCCCTCGCCCCGGAGGTGGCCGACCGGGCCCGGTCCGTCGCCGGCACCGTCCGCACCGACGGCGCGCGGACCGCCGCGCGGCGCCTGGCCGAGGGGGTCTGACGCACCGGTCGCCCAGCCGGCCCCGCCCGCTCCTCGAGGCCTACTGGTCGACGGTGAAGATCACGGCACGGCCCGCCCGTGCCGCCGCCCGGTAGAAGTCCTTCAGCCCGGGCAGGAACGCCTCGGTGTAGGCCAGGTCCTCCGCGTCGCCGGTGCCCTGGTAGGACTCGAAGGTGAGCGTGGCGAAGCGCTCGCGCAGCCATACGGCGTCCAGCGGCTCCAGGGCCGCCGCGACCTCGGGAACCTGGTCCGCGGTGACGTGGCAGACGATGTAGTCGTCCTCTTCGTGGAGCGGTACCCCGCCGAGGATGACGTGCGACAGGGGGAACTCGCCGTTGTCGAAGCTCAGGTCACCGTCCGTGAAGCACCGGTGCAACGCGTCCCAGGACGAGTCGAGTTCGCACAGGTGGTCGCTGTCCCAGCGCTCCTCGATCTCCTCGACGACCGCGGTCAGCGCGTCGTCGTCCTCGCAGGCCAGAATGCGTGCGGAGTCGGTTTCGTCCAAGGCGAAGAGAACGGCGCGGGTCCCCATCGTGCCCTCCCGGCGGGTGCGCGGATGCGGTGCGGTGCGATCCAACCACACGGCCGTCCGGGCTCCGCTACGTTCGGGCCATGCGGATCACCAAGTACACCCACGCCTGCGTGCGCATCGAGCACGAGGGGCGCGTGCTCGTCGTCGACCCCGGGACGTGGAGCGAGCCGGCCGCGCTGACCGGGGCGGACGCCGTACTCGTGACGCACGAGCACATCGACCACATCGACGTCCTGCGCCTGGCCGGGCTCGGCGTACCGGTCCACGTTCCCGCCGACGCGGACGTCCCGCGGCTGGAGGCGATCCGCGTCACCCCCGGTTCGGAGTTCACCGCCGCGGGTTTCCGCGTGCGCGCGGTCGGCGGCCGTCACGCGCCCGTCCACGCGGGCCGGCCCGCCTGCGCCAACCTCGGTTACGTCATCGACGACGCCGTCTACCACCCCGGTGACGCCCTGCACGTGCCCGGGCAGCCGATCGAGACGCTCATGGTTCCGCTCCAGGCCTCCTGGCTGAAGACGACCGAGGCGATCGACTTCGTCAACGCGGTCGCACCGCGCCGGGCCTTCGGGATCCACGACGGCCAGATCAACGAGCGGGGACTCGGCAGCGTCAACGGCTGGCTCGCGGAACGGACCGACCACGGGTACCGGTACCTGCGGCCCGGTGAATCCCTCCGAACGTGAGGGTGCTTCCCCCGGAGACGGCGACGGCGACACCGGCAGACCGGCGGCCGGCCGGCGCTTCGGCGCCCACCGCCCACGTCCACGCACGGATGGCCCGCGGGTGAACGCCGTTCGTCGGGAAGCGGTACCACGGGGGCCGGCGGCACTACGATCGCGCGATGGCTGACGACACCTTCCTCGCGCACGGCCCCCGGGTGGCCATCCGGCGGATCACCGCACGGGACCACGAAGAGATCGGCGCGCTCTCCCGGGAGAGCGCCGCACTGCACGCGCCCTGGGTGCCCGCGTGGGAGCACACCCCCGAGTCCTTCCGCGCCTGGGTCGGGCGCTTCGACCACCCGACGCACGAGGGATTCGTGATCTGCCTCCCCGGGACCGGCGCCATCGTCGGCGGGGTCAACATCAACAACATCGTCAGGGGCACCATTCAGAGTGGTGCCCTCGGCTACGTCGCGTACGCGTCGACCGCGGGTCGCGGCTACATGACGGAGGGGCTCCGGCTCGTGATGGCGTACGCCTTCGGCGACCTCGGCCTGCACCGGCTGGAGGCCAACATCCAGCCCGCGAACGTGGCGTCGATCAGGCTGGTGGAGCGGCTGGGCTTCGAGCGCGAGGGGTACTCCCCGCGCTTCCAGTACCTGGACGGCGCCTGGCGGGGCCACGAACGGTGGGCCGTGACGGCCGAGATGGCGATGGGCGAACCCCGCGAGGCGGACTGAGGCACGCACGCCGCCGGGCGCCGAGGACGGTCGCGCCGCGGTGTTAGCGTCCCGCCATGGACGACAGCGTTTACGTGGGCAATGCCGGTGAGGACGCGCCGCTCGACAAGGGGTGGCTGCTGGGGCACTTCAAGGAGGCGGGCGACCCCCGGCACAGTGACGCCGTGGAGATCAAGTGGGGCGTCCATCCGGCGGGGGACGAGCGCGGGGAGTGGGTGCGCGGCGAGGAGCGGACGGCGCTGCAGGTCCTCGTCAGCGGGCGGTTCCGGGTCGACTTCCCCGGGCGGTCCGTGGTGCTGGCGCGTCAGGGGGACTACGTCGTCTGGGGCAAGGGCGTGGACCACTCGTGGGTGGCGGAGGAGGACTCGACGGTGCTGACCGTCCGCTGGCCGTCCGTGCCGGGCTACGCCGTCCCGGCCGCCGAGGAGGAGTAGCCGCCCCGCCCCGCCCCGGGCCGCAGCCCGCGGGGAGCTGGCGCGAAATTTTCGGCGGCACCGTCGAGTTGAGCCGCCGGATGCCGATGGCGGCCTCGGCGGCCCCGCACTGATCAGGGAAAAGGTCCGCAGATCCGCATCATCCGGACGGTGTGGCCTGTCCGCCACCGTGGCTGGAACTATTCGCTCGGCATCGTCACTTCACTGTTGCCGCACCGTAAATCCGCACGTGGTCGGCTCGCCGTGGGACCGCTCCCACGGTGAGCGGCTGACCGACTTTCGGACAATGATCTCCGCAGTGATGACAGTGGACGACCATGCTGAAACGATCCCCCACGTCGCGCGAGCATCACTCGCACGTCATCTCGCGGAGGCATCAAGGGCCTCCAATGTTCCCGTCCCCGACGGCCGTTCACGCGGCCGGGCACAAGGAGCTCCACGAGTGACGAACCATCCCGCTGTCACGGGCGCCAGTTCACCGCCGAATCCCTCTCCCACCCGCCGTGCGCGCGGAGCACGCGGCCGCGTCGCGGCGACCGCCGCCGTGACCCTGGCCGCACTGCTGACCCCCCTCCTCCCGGCCACCGGCGCAGCCGCCGTGTCCGAGGGCGACGGGACGGCACCGCGCAAGATCGTCGCGGAGTCCCGGCCCGGGGCGCGCTCCGTCGCCCTTTCCGCCGCGCAGCGCAAGCAGCTGCTCAAGGCCGCGTCCGACGGGCGTACCGCCACCGCCCGCGCCCTCCAGCTGGGCGACAAGGAAGCGCTGATACCCAAGGACGTCATCAAGGACGCCGACGGTACGGTGCACACCCGTTACGAGCGCACCTACGCCGGTCTTCCGGTCGTCGGCGGCGATCTGGTGGTCCACGAGCGGGCCGGCGGACGCACCGTCAGCAAGGCGTCGGCGGCCCGGGTCACGGTGCCGACGACGAAGGCCGCCGTCAGCGCCGCGAAGGCGAAGAAGTCCGCCCTCTCCGCCGCCAAGAGCGAGCGGACCCAGGACCCCGCCGCGGACGGCGCCCCCCGCCTGGTCGTCTTCCTCGGCGACGGCAAGCCCACCCTCGCCTGGCAGTCCTCCGTCACCGGCACCCAGAAGGACGGGACCCCGAGCCGGCTGAACGTCGTCACCGACGCCGCGACCGGCAAGGAGCTCCAGAGCGTCGAGGAGATCCGCTCGGGCACCGGCAACAGCCAGTACAGCGGCCAGGTGCAGATCGGCACCGTGAACAACGGCGGCGTCTACGAGCTGACCGACCCGGAGCGCGGCGGGCACAAGACGTACGACCTGACCGGCGTGGGCGGCATCGGCAACCTGGTCACCGACGACGACGACGTCTGGGGCGACGGCACGCTCTCCGACCGCCAGACCGCCGCCGTGGACGCCGCCTACGGCCAGCGCGAGACCTGGGACTTCTACAAGGGGCGCTTCGGCCGCAACGGCATCGCCGACAACGGTGTCGGGGCGTTCTCCCGCGTCCACTACGGCGACTCGTACGCCAACGCCTTCTGGGACGACGGCTGCTTCTGCATGACGTACGGCGACGGCCGCGGCAACGAGCACCCGCTCACCGAACTCGACATCGCCGCCCATGAGATGACGCACGGCGTCACCTTCGCCACCGCCAACCTCACCTACACCGGGGAGTCCGGCGGCCTCAATGAGGCGACCAGCGACATCATGGCCACGGCCGTGGAGTTCGCCGCCGACAACCCCGCCGACGTCCCCGACTACATGATGGGCGAACTCGCCGACGTCCGCGGCACCGGGAAGCCGCTGCGCTACATGGACCAGCCGTCCAAGGACGCCGATCCGGTCAAGGGCACGTCGCTGGACTACTGGACGCCGCAGCTGAAGAAGGAGGACGTCCACCACAGCTCCGGCCCGGCGAACCACTTCTTCTACCTCCTCTCCGAGGGCAGCGGGAAGAAGACCATCAACGGCGTCGCCTACGACAGCCCCACCTTCGACGGCCTGCCGGTCGCCGGCATCGGCCGGGACAACGCGACCGACATCTGGTACCGGGCGCTGACCACCTACATGACCAGCAGCACCGACTACGCCGGGGCCCGCACTGCCACCCTCCAGGCGGCCGCCGACCTGTTCGGGCAGGGCAGCGACACCTACGAGGCCGTCGGCAACGCCTGGGCGGCGGTCAACGTCGGCGCCCGCTACGTCAACCACATCGCCCTCGTGACCCCCTCCACCCGCCCCGTGGCCGTCGGTCAGCCGATGACCCGTCAGATCGAGGCGGTGGGCTCCAGCCCCGGGCGGCTGGTCTACTCCGCGCACAAGTTGCCCAAGGGCCTGTCCATCAACGCGCGCACCGGCCTGATCAGCGGTACGCCGAAGAAGGCCGGCACCTACAAGACGGCCGTCACCGTCGAGAACACCGCGCAGCACAAGGCCAAGCGCACGGTGCGAATCGACTGGCCCGTCCTGGCCTCCGGCGGGCGCTTCTTCGTCAACCCCGCCCGCTACGACATCCCCAACTGGAAGACGATCGAGTCGCCGCTGATCGTGACCGGCCGCAAGGGCAAGGCGTCCAGCGACCTCAAGGTGACGATCGACCTCGTCCACCCGTGGGTCGGCGGCCAGATCGTCACCCTGGTCGCCGAGGACGGTACGGAGATCCCGGTGAAGCCCTGGTACTGGGACACCGGCGAGGGCGAGGTGCACGCCACGTACACCGTGGACGCCTCGGCGGTCCCGGCCAACGGCACCTGGAAGCTGCGGGTCACGGACAACACCCCCGGCATCTTCACCGTCGACCCCGGCTACCTCGACCGCTGGAGCCTGACCTTCTGACCACCGTGCGCAGCCGGTGCCGCTCCGGCGCCGGCTGCGCCGTCACGGTCGGGCGCCGGACCGTGCCCCGGCACGTGAGGACGCACCCGGTACGTCTGTGGTGCGACGCCCACGACCAGCACAGGGACGACCTCGACGCCCCGGGGCGTGCCTACCTGGAACGGGTGCCGCTGGTGCGCTCCACGGCGGGCGTCGCGGAGCGCCTGGGGCGGCACCACCCGGGTCCGCCCCGTCGCCCGGCGCTTCGGGCCGGTCGACGTCGCGCTGCTGTTCGCCGGGGCCGCGCGCACGGCCCTGGTCGACGGCTGCCTCACGCTCACCGCCGCCCAGGCCGCCCAGGCCGCGCGGACACAGCCTGAGAAGGACCCGCCCGGGACTCCGCACGAAGGCCCGCGGCCGGGGACGCCCCGGTATGGACGCGCAGCGTCGATAATCGACGTATGAGTCAGCGGAACGCTTCGAACACCACGCTGGGTGACTTCCTGCGGGCGTGCCGTTCCCGGGTGAACCCCGGAGACGTGGGCCTGCCGGACGACGGGCGGCACCGCCGGGTGCCGGGACTCCGGCGGGAGGAGCTGGCGCAGCTGGCCAACGTGAGCGTGGACTACGTGGTGCGCCTGGAGCAGGGCCGTACGGTGCACGTCTCGACGGCGGTGCTGGAGTCGCTCGCGCGGGCGCTGCGCCTGCGGCCCGACGAGCGCGACTACCTGCTGCGGGTCGCCGCGGCCGGCGCAGAACCGTCCGCCTCCGCGCCGCCGCGCATCCGGCCGCAGACGCAGACCCTGCTCGACGGGCTGCAGGAGTACCCGGCCCTGCTGCTGAGCCACCGGCTGGACGTCCTCGGCTGGAACCCGCTGGGCGCGGCCCTGATCGCCGACTTCGCCGCCGTTCCGGAACCGCAACGCAACCTGGTGCGCATGGCGTTCCTGGACCCGGCCTTCCGCGAGCTCTACGCGGACTGGCGGACCGTCGCCCGCGAGTGCGTCGCCTACCTCCGCATGGGCGCGGCGCGCGACCCGCAGGACCCGCGGCTGAAGGTGCTGGTGCAGGAACTCTCCGAGGCCGACGCCGACTTCCGCCGCTGGTGGTCGGACCACCGGGTGCGGACCCGGGCCGCAGGGCAGAAGACCTTCCGGCACCCGGTGGCCGGCACGATGACGCTGGACTTCCAGAGCCTCGTCGTGGGCGACGACCCGGACCAGACCGTCTTCGTTTACACCGCGCAGCCCGGCACACCCGCCCACGAGGCGCTGCGGTTCCTGGCCACCTGGTCGGCGAGCCCCGCCGCCGTGCGCCCGTGACCGGAACTGGCTGGTACTGCCGGTCCCAGGAAGCCGTCGCCTACGGTTGATCCTTCTCTGGCCCGCCCTTCGCCGCGGGCACACGCTGGGACACGTCGACAGAACGACCCCCAGTGATCATGAGGAGCACACCACCATGACGACGTGGTTCATCACCGGCGCATCTCGCGGGTTCGGCCTGGAAATCGCCCGGCAGGCCCTCGAGCGGGGCGACAACGTCGTGGCCACCGCCCGTACCCCCCGTGCCGTGGAGGAGGCCCTCGCGGCCCACGCGGACCGGCTGCTGGCCGTACCGCTCGACGTGAACGACGAGGAGCAGGCCCGGGCCGCCGTGCAGGCGGCGGTCGAGCGCTTCGGCACCATCGACGTCCTCGTCAACAACGCGGGCAGGGGCCTGCTCGGCGCGGTGGAGGAGACCAGCGACGCCGAGGCGCGCGCGGTGTTCGACACCAACGTCTTCGGACTGCTGACCGTGACCCGTGCCGTCCTGCCCGTCATGCGGGCCCGGCGTTCCGGACGGATCGTCAACCTCAGCTCCGTCGGCGGCTTCGTCGCTTGGGCGGGCTGGGGCCTGTACTGCGCGACCAAGTTCTCCGTCGAGGCCGTGACCGAGGCCCTGCGGCTGGAGCTCGCGCCGCTCGGCATCCAGGCGACCGCCATCGAGCCCGGCCCGTTCCGGACGGACTTCCTGGACTCCTCCTCGCTGCACCGCACCGAGCGGGTCATCGAGGACTACCAGGACAGCGCGGGAGGCATGCGCGCCTGGGCCGACGACAGCAACCACGCCCAGGACGGCGACCCGGTGAAGGCGGCGGCCGCCATCATCACCGTCGCCCGGGCGGAGGAGATGCCGGCCCGGATCCCGCTGGGCAAGGCCAGCCTCGCCGACGTGGAGGACAAGCTCGCCGCAGTGGCCCGTGAGATCGGGACGTGGCGGGACCTCGCCCTGTCCACCGACTTCACCTCGTGAGCCGGGCCGGCTCCGCGGCACCGTGAAGGCCCCGGGTCCCCCGCCGTGACGGCGGGGGACCCGGGGCCCGGGCTGTGCCGGCCGGTCTCAGTGCAGCGCCTCGGGGCCGCCGTTGAGCGCGGTGAGCAGTGCCAGGGGCGTGGCCGCGGCCCAGGCCTGCGGCGAGCAGGAGTGCGGATACGGCACGGGGACCGGGTGCTCGTCCCGTCCGTACCCGGCCATCACCTCCGGCAGCCGCCAGTCGTGCGCGGCGGCCGCCTGGACCAGCCCGTGGGCGATCTCCGAGGCCTCCTCCGCCAGACCGCTGCGCGCCAGCCCCAGCACGACGACCGCGTTGTCGTGCGGCCAGATGCTGCCGCGGTGGTACGACAGCGGGTGGTAGGGGGCCTGGCCCGACGCCAGGGTGCGCACCCCCCAGCCGGAGAAGAAGTCGGGCTGCAGCAGGCGCCGTCCCACCGTCCGGGCGTCGGCCGGGTCGAGGATGCCGGACCACAGCAGGTGCCCGGCGTCCGAGGCGAGGGCGTCGACCTGCCGGTCCTCGCCGTCCAGGGCGAGGGCGGGGAAGTCCGGGCCGCTCATCCAGAAGTCCCGGCGGAACCGTTCCCGCAGGTCCGCCGCGGCCTTCTCGAGCCGTGCCGCCTCCTCGGCGTCGCCCCACACGGTCCGGGCCAGGCGCGCGGTGCGGACCAGGGCGTCGTAGGCGTAGCCCTGGACCTCGGCGACGGCGAGCGCGCCCTCGGGCCGGCGGCCGTCGGCGAAGCAGATGGCTCCTTCGGAGTCCTTCCAGTTCTGGTGCGCGAGCCCGCCGCGCGCGGCGTCGGAGGTGTAGCGGAGGTAGCCGCTCCCGCCCAGCCCGCCGTCGCGGAACATCCACTCCACCGCGGCACGGGCGTGCGGCTCCAGGCGCCGTGCGAGCCGCGGATCGCCGGTCGCCGCGCTGTGGGCCTCCAGCAGCACCAGGAACAGCGGCGTGGCGTCGGCACTGCCGTAGTAGCGGCCGTACGGCACCTGCCGGAAGTGGGCGAGTTCGCCGTGCCGGACTTCGTGCACGATCCGGCCCGGCTGCTCGAGGCGGGCCGCGTCGTACCGGGTGCCCTGGGTGGCCGCCAGCGCGAGGAGGGTGTCGGCGGCCAGCTCCGGCCGGTACGGCAGTGCGAACAGCGAGGTCAGCAGCGAATCGCGGCCGAAGAGGGTGAGGAACCAGGGGATGCCGGCCGCGGGCACCAGCAGCGGCTCGCCGGCCGGGCCCGTCGCCGGTACGCGGAGCCGGGCCAGGTCGGCCAGGCCCGCCGCGCAGGCCCGGGCGAGCTCGTCCCAGTTGGTGAGCGAACGCGGTCGCGGCCGCGCCTGGACGAAGCCGTCCTCCTCGGCGGCATGCCGGTTGCGGACCGCCAGCGGGTCCGGGGGAGCGGCCGGTTCCGCGGCGCCGTGGGGCACCGCCCGGACGCTCAGGGCGAGCTCGGCCGCACCGTGTCCGGGCAGGGACAGCCGCCAGGTGAGCAGGCGCGCGGTGCCCTCCGGCGCCAGCGGGCGGACTTCCGCGGGGGCGGGGGAGGCGGTGACGGTGGTCCGCGCGTCCCAGTCCTCGCCGCGCCGGTAGCGGAAGGTGACGCCGTCCGGCCGGTCCTCGGCGGTGCGCCGCCCGTCGGCCTTGTCGTAGTGCCGGTGGTCGCCCCGCAGCTCGAACTGGTCGGCGAAGTCCGCGTCCACCTCCAGCGCGATCTCCACCGTCGCCGGCTCCGCGCGGTTGCTGACCACGCGGACGCGCTCGGTGAGCGCACCCGCCACGACGGCCTGGCGGCGGAAGAGCGCGTACGCGGGCGGTTCGTCCCGGCCGCCCTCAGGGGTGAGCACGAAGCCGTCGTCGGAGGAGGTCAGCAGGGACGGCGCGACGCCGTCCGCGGTGAGCCGCCAGCGGCTCAGGTGCCGGGCGTCGCGGAGGAAGAGGCCGTCCGGGGTGTCGCCACGGCGTCCGGTGATGTCGCCGGAGCGGCTGGTGGAGGCGAAGGTGCCGCGGTGGACCAGCAGACGTTCGACGGTCATCGGGAGGGCTCTCCTAGCGGTGTCCGGTGCAGCAGGTCCAGGGCCAGCGCCGCGGTCCAGCTGAAGCGGCGGATGCCGCGGCCCTGGCCGCTGTGCGGTTCGACGTACTCGGCGAAGCCGGTGCGGCGGGCGTCGTCGAGCGCCTGGTCGCGCAGGGCGCCCGCCGCCTCGGTCGCGCCGTGCTGCCGCAGGCCGCGGTGGACCAGCCAGGCGGTGTTGAACCAACTGGGGCCCCGCCAGTAGCGGTTGCCGTCGTACTCGGGGGCGGTGAGGTCGTAGCTCGGCACCAGGTGCACCCGGCCGAGCCGGAAGCGCTCGCCGTGCGCCGTCGCGATCAGCGACCGTACGACGGTGTCGGGGAGGCCCGGCACGATCAGCGGTACGAGTCCCGCGACGCTGTGGCCGCCGGCGGCCCCGCCGGTCGTCAGGTCACGGGCGAGGAAGATGCCCGCGGTGGGGTCCCACAACCGGTCGACCAGCGCGGCCGTGGCCTCGGCCGCCTTCCGGCGGTGCGGTCCGGGGTCCGCGCCGGCGGCCGCGGCGATCTCGGCGAGGGCGTGCTCGGAGGCGATGAACAGGGCGTTGAAGCAGGGGTCCTCGAGGGCGAAGGCGTGCGGGGTGCGCGCGTCGTCGTAGCCGTGGTCGCGGTAGTCGGCGGCGAGCCGGACGTAGCGGCCGTAGTCGAGGTCGGTGGGGCGGTCGGCGGGCGCGCTGTGGTCGAGGTCCGCCCTGCGGAAGGACTCCGGCGGGGCCGGTTCGACCCGGGCGAGCGCCGCGTCCCAGACCGGGCTGTTGTCCAGGCCGGGCTCCCAGGGGTGCACCACGGCCGCCAGCCCGCCGCCGCCCAGGTCGCGCGAGGCGGCGAGGTAGCGGTGCCAGGCGGCGAGCCGGGGGTACATCCGGCGCAGGAAACCGCGGCGCCGGGACTCGGCCGGGTCCGCGAGGTGGACCTGCCAGGCGGCGAGGGCGTGCACCGGGGGCTGGACGATGCCGGAGGTCTCGATGTCCGCCGGCGCGCCCGAGGCGGCACCCGCGCCCGAGCTGCGCCAGAAGTCGGGGCTCGGGAAGTACGCGTCCAGGGGCACCGAGGGGTTGAACACGATGTGCGGGACACGGCCGTCGCGCCACTGCGCCCCCAGCAGGGTCTCCAGTTCGCGCTGGGCCCTGCGAGGGGCGAGCCGGGCCAGCCCGATGGCGATGAAGGCGGAGTCCCAGCTCCACTGGTGCGGGTAGAGGGTGCGCGAGGGGACGGTCGCCGCGCCCGTCCAGTTGGACAGCAGGACGCGGGCGGCGGCCCGGCGCAGCACGGCGTCCCGGTCCCCTTCGCGGTCAGGGGAGCGCAGGGCCGGTTCGAGGACGGCCGTCATCCGGCGGCCCGGTGCAGGAACGCGGGGACGGAGCGCACGGCGTCGACGGGGTCACCGGTCAGACGGCACTCCGCGGCCAGGTAGCCGTCGTACCCGGCGGCGTCCAGCGCCCCGAGCCAGGCCGGCCAGTCCAGGTGGCCGGCGCCGGGCTGGAAGCGGTTGGAGTCGCTGACCTGGGCGTGGCCGATCAGCGGTGCCACGGCCAGGATCGCCGCAGCAGGATCGGTCTCCTCGATGTTCATGTGGTAGCTGTCGATCCCGATGCGCACCGAGTCCAGACCCACGGTGCGGATCAGGTCGGCGGCCTGCTCCAGCCGGTTGACCATGTGGTCCTCGTAGCGGTTGAGGGGCTCCAGGAAGAGCGTGACACCCTCGGCGCGGGCGTGCTCGCCCAGTTCCGTCAGTCCCTTCAGGAGCACCTCGCGGTCCTCCTCCTCGCTGCGCGGCGGCTCGAAGGGCGGCAGCCTGCGGGAGAACATGCCGTACGAGGCGGGGGTCTGGGCGCCGCGGCCGCCGAGTTCGGCGATGACGCTGAGCTGCGACTTCATCTGGGCGACGGCGTCACGGCGCAGGTCGGGGTCGAAGGCGCCGAAGAAGTGCAGCATGTCGACGCAGACGGTCGGCATGACGACCCCGTCGGCCTGGGCCCTGCGCAGTTCGGGGAGCCGGTCGCGGAAGTGGAGGTCGCCCTTGCCGCGCAGTTCGATGGCGTCGTAGCCGGCTTCCTGGGCGAACTCCCACTTCTGCTGGAGGGTGTCACCGGGCAGCAGCTGTTCCTGGCAAGCGGTCTTGAACATGATCGAAGGGCCTCTCAGAACTCCAGGACGACCTGGAGCGCGTCGGCGGGACGCTCATCCAGCAGGACGTAGGCTTCGGCCGCCTCGGCGACCGGGACGACATGGCTGACGAGGGACTTCACGTCGACGCGGCCCTCGGCGACCAGCCGCAGGAAGGTCTGCTGGAGGCGTTCGACGCTCCAGCGCCCGCTGAGCTGCGGCGGGACCCCGCCGATCTGGGAGCAGATCAGCTGCACGCGGTTGTGGTGGAACTCGTCGCCGAGCCGCAGGCCCACGCCGTCGCCCTGGTAGAAGCCGGAGGCCACGACGCGCCCGCCGACCGCGACCGAGCGCAGGGCGTCGTGCAGGGCCGGGTAGGCGCCGCTGATCTCGATGGCGACGTCGGCGCCGCGGCCGTCGGTGGCAGCGCGGATCCGCTCGGCGACCGCGTCCGTGCGGGCGTTGAGGGTGGTCGTCGCGCCGTACTCCGCGGCCTTGGCGAGGCGGACGTCGAGCGCGTCGACCGCGGTGACGCGGGCGCCGTTCAGCTGGGCGAGCCTGGTAGTGAGCAGCCCGATGACGCCCTGGCCGAACACGGCGACGTCCTCACCGAGGTGGACGTCGGCGCCGAGGACGGCGTTGTAGGCGATCGCCCCGACGCGGGCGAAGGCACCGGCCAGCGGCTCCAGGCCGGCCGGGAGCACGTGCCCGATCATGCGCTCGGCGGGCACCACGCCCTCGCTGCGGTGGCCCCAGATGCCCCAGACGAGGTCGCCCACGGCGGGCATGCCGGCGACGTCCGTGAGCTCGGGTGAGACTTCCGTCACCTCGCCGACCTCGGAGTACCCCCAGCCCGCGACGGGGTACTCGATGCCCGCCGCGCCCTCGCGGAACAGGCGCGCCTCCGGGTCCCAGGTGCGGGTCAGGTACGGGTTGGTGCCGCGGTACGCGGTGAGCTCGGTGCCCGCCGAGATGCCGGAGTAGCGGGTTCGTACGCGCAGATGGCCAGGAGGCAGGGGAGCTGACTCGCTCGGGGCGACCTCCACCTGACGGGGGCCGGTGAACTGGACGACGCGTTCCACAGGGGGACTCCGGAAAGATCGGTTATGCGGTCCGTTCAGCCATCGGAGGCTGACTTACGTCGAAGATATCCGAGACTTAAGTCTTGTCAACAAGCAAAAGTGGTGCTCTGATGCAACGCGTACGTAACGCGAGGCTGACGTGAGGACGGTTGATGCGCATGTGGTCCCGACGGTCGAGGGCGCTGGCGAGCGGCTTGGCCGCCGCACTGGGGGTCGGGCTGATGTCCGGGTGCGCGGCACAGGACCCCGGCAAACCCGACGGCAAGATCACCGTCTGGAGCCTGGAGAACCTCACCGACCGCGTGGAGGCGACGAAGAAGACCATCGCCGCCTTCGAGAAGAGCAGCGGTGTGAAGGTGAACCTGGTCGGGGTCGACGAGGGCCAGCTGCCGCAGCTGATCATGTCGGCGGCCGCCGCGGGCACCCTCCCCGACGTCATCGGCGGCATACCCCTCGCGCCGGTCTGGCAGATGTACAGCAACGGCCTGCTGAACACCGGCGCCACGAAGAAGATCGTCGACGACCTGGGGCCGGGCACGTTCAACAGCAACGCCCTGAAGCTGACCGGCGACGGGGCCACCCGCCTCGGCGTGCCCAGCGACGCCTGGATGCAGATCCTCGTCTACCGCAAGGACCTCTTCGCCAAGGCCGGGCTCGCCGCCCCTGACAGCTACGACGCGATGCTCAAGGCCGCGCGCGAGCTCCACAGCGGCGGCACGAGCGGCATCTCGCTCTCCACCGACCCCGGTGACGTCTTCACCCAGCAGAGCTTCGAGGACCTCGCCCTCGCCAACGGCTGCGAACTCGCCGACACCAAGGGCGACGTCACCCTCGACAGCCCCCAGTGCGACCGCGCCTTCGACGCCTACAACAAGCTCGCCGGCGACTACGGCGCCCCGGGCACCCAGACCGTGGACACCACCCGGGCCACCTACTTCGCCGGGCGCTCCTCCATGATCGTCTGGTCCACCTTCCTCCTCGACGAGCTGGCCGGACTGCGCAACGACGCCCTGCCCAGCTGCGCCCAGTGCAAGAAGGACCCGCAGTACCTGTCCGACAACAGCGGGATCGTCACCGCGCTGAGCGGACCCGACTCCACCAAGCCCGCCCAGTTCGGCGAGGTCTCCTCGTGGGTCGTGACCAAGACCGCCGAGACCGCCGCCTCGGAGAAGTTCATCGAGTTCATGATGGGCGACGGCTACCAGGGCTGGTTCGGCATGGCCCCCGAGGGCAAGATCCCGGTCCGGGCGGGCACCGCCGACGACCCGCAGAAGTACCTCAAGGCCTGGCGCGCCAGCGACATCGGCGTGGACACCAAGAAGTCCATGGAAGAGGTCTTCTCGCCGCAGCTGCTCGACGAACTCGCCGCCGGCGTCGGCAACATGAAGCGCTGGGGCATCACCCAGGGCCAGGGGGCGCTGGTCGGCGCCACCATCGGCGAACTGCCCATCCCCAAGGCGGTGGGCGACATGACCACGGGCCAGACCTCCCCGCAGGAGGCGGCCGAGGAGGCCGACGCGGAAGTCGCGGCCCTGCAGAAGTCCCTCCAGTGAGCCGCACCCGGCCTCGTCCTTCAAGGAAGCAGTGATGAGCACCGCACAGAGCACACAGCAGCGGGGAAAGCCGGCCGCGGACAACGCGCAGGCCGGGCCCCGGCGGCGGCCCCTGACCCTGGCCCAGCGGGAGAACCGGGCGGGACTCGCCTTCGTCTCGCCCACCCTCCTGGTCGTCCTGGTCGTCGTGGTCCTCCCGATCGCCTGGACCGTCCTGCTGGCCTTCCAGCACGCCCGGCTGGTCGACATCCAGGGCATGGGCTTCCTGTCCAACTGGACCTGGGACAACTTCAGCGAGGTCTTCACCTCGCCCGGCTTCTGGACCTCCCTGTGGACCACCCTGGTCTACACGGTCGGCGCCACCGCCGGCTCCATCGTCCTCGGCCTGATCGCGGCGCTCGCGCTGCGCCGTCCCTTCCGCGGCCGGGCCCTGCTCCGCGGCACCATGCTGCTGCCGTACGTGGCGCCCGTGGTCGCCGTGACCTTCGTCTGGGAGATCGCCCTCAGCCCGCAGTTCGGCATCGTGAACGAGGTCGGCACCAAGGTGTTCGGCTGGGACGAGCCGGTCGCCTTCCTGTCCACCAGGTCCCAGGAGATCTCGCTCCTCGGGTGGCACGTCCACGTGCCGCTGGCCCTGCTCACCGTGATCGCCTTCGAGACCTGGCGCTACTTCCCCTTCGCGTTCCTGTTCCTGATGGCCCGTCTGCAGGCCGTCCCGGAGGGGCTGGAGGAGGCCGCCGTCGTCGACGGTGCCACCATCACGCAGCGGTTCCGCCACATCCTCCTGCCCCAGCTGATGCCGGTCATCGCCCTGCTGTCGGTGCTGCGCTTCATCCTCACCTTCAACAAGTTCGACGACATCTACCTGCTGACGGGCGGCGGCTCGGGCACCGACGTGGTCGCCGTGCGCGTCTACGACTTCCTCACCGCCCGCTACGACGTGGGCGCCGCCGCGGCCCAGGCCCTCGTCCTCGCCGCGATCCTCGCCGTGCTGCTCGGCATCTACTTCAAGTTCTTCGCCAAGAAGGTTCAGGAGGAGGCGTGATGGCCAGTCGCGCACAGATCGAGGACCGCACCTTCGCCGTCCTGCGCTGGGTGGTGATCGCCGGACTCGCGGTCATCACGATCTTCCCCTTCTACTACATGCTGCTGCTCTCGGTGAAGCCGATCGACCAGCTGCTGCTCGATCCCGGCAAGCTCTGGGTCGGTACCTCCGAGTTCACGCTCGACACCTACC
Source organism: Streptomyces sp. NPDC001902 (assembly GCF_042891295.1). Classification (NCBI taxonomy): domain Bacteria; kingdom Bacillati; phylum Actinomycetota; class Actinomycetes; order Kitasatosporales; family Streptomycetaceae; genus Streptomyces; species Streptomyces sp. NPDC001902. Next base: position 103,992 of record NZ_JBIATA010000008.1, read on the forward strand.
GCACCGTCCTCAAGTCGGTCGACGACGGCGGCCAGGGCTTCCTGCGGATGCTCGGCAACTCCGCCCTGGTGGCGCTCGGCACCATGCTGCTGACCCTGCTGGTGTCGGTCCCGGGCGCCTACGCCATCACCCGGCTGAAGTTCTTCGGCGGCCGGCAGGTGAGCGCGCTGTTCCTGGCCGTCTACCTCTTCCCGGCGACGCTGCTCGCGGTGCCGCTGTTCGTCATCTTCGCCCGGATCGGCCTGCAGGGCAGCCTGTTCGGCCTCGCGATCGTCTACATCGCGCAGACCGTCCCGGTGTCCATCTACATGCTGAAGAACTACTTCATCACCATCCCGGAGAGCATCGAGGAGGCCGCCGCCCTCGACGGCGCCTCGCGGCTGCAGACCGTGCGCAAGGTCGTCCTGCCGCTGGCCGCCCCGTCGTTGATGGCCACCGGGCTGTACGTCTTCATGATCGCCTGGAACGAGTTCCTCTTCGCGCTGCTGTTCCTCGCCGCCGAACCCGGCAAGTGGACGGTCTCCCTGGGCCTGCAGCAACTCGCCAACGGCATCGAGGTGCCGAAGACCGTCCTCATGGCAGGCTCCGTCGTGCTGACGCTTCCCGTGGTACTCCTTTTCTACGCGGCCGAACGGCTCCTCACCGAGGGCCTGACCAGCGGCGCGGACAAGAGCTGAGCACCATGGCCCGACACGAGGGGGAGCGAGGACGGATGGCTACGCCCTGGAGCACCGCCGGACACCTGCTGGAACTGATCAGGACCGGGCAGGCGACCACCCGTGGGGAACTCCAGCGCGTGACGGGCCTGTCCCGCTCCACCGTCGGCCAGCGGCTGGACCAGCTCTTCGCCGCGGGCTGGCTGCGCACCGTACCCGGCGGGCAGTCCACCGGCGGACGCCCCTCCACCCACCTGCAGTTCGACTCCGGGCACGCCGCGGTGCTCGCCGCGGACCTGGACACCACCAGCGCCCGCGCCGCGGTGCTGGACCTGTCCGGCCGGGTGCTCGCCGAGCACACCGGGGAGTTGCTGCTCGACCAGGGCCCGGAGCGGGTACTGGACGAACTGGGCCGGTGGTTCGCCAAGCTCCTCGTGGCCGCCGGCGTCCCGGCGGCCACGGTGTGCGGCGTCGGCCTGTCGGTGCCCGGCCCCGTCGACTGGACCACCGGCGTGGTGGTCCGGCCGCCGATCATGCCGGGCTGGGACGGCTACCCCGTCCCGGCCCGGATGCAGGAGGCGCTCGCCCACCACGCCGGCCTGCCCGCCTCGGTACCGGTCCTCGTCGACAACGACGCCAACCTGATGGCCCTGGGTGAGCAGCGCGGCTCCTGGCGCGACTGCTCGGCCTTCGTCCTGGTCAAGGTGTCCACCGGCATCGGCGCGGGCGTCGTCATCGACGGCAGCGCCTTCCGCGGGATCGACGGCGGCGCGGGCGACCTCGGGCACATCCGCCTGCACGACGCGTCCGGCGCCCTGTGCATGTGCGGCTCCCACGGCTGCCTCGCCGCCGTCGCCAGCGGCCGCGCGCTGGCCGGGCAGCTCAGCGCCCTCGGCGTGCCGGCCGGCTCCGCCGCGCAGGTACGCGAGCACCTCGACGCCGGCCACCCCGACGCGGTGCGTCTGGCCCGCGAGGCCGGCCGGCGCTGCGGCGAGGTGCTGGTCACGGTCGTCACCCTGCTCAACCCCGGGGTCCTGATGATCGCCGGGGACCTCGCCGAGACCCACTTCGTCACCGGGGTGCGCGAACTGCTCTACCAGCGCGCGCTGCCCCGGGCCACCCGCAACCTGCAGGTCGTGACCTCCCGGCTCGGTGACCGCGCCGCCCTCGCCGGCGCCACCGCCATGGTGGTCGAGCACCTCTACGCCCCGGACCAGGCCAACGAACGCCTGACCGCCGCGGCGCCCAACTGACCCTGGAGCACCACCGTGAACACCCCTGCCCCCGTCGAGGTCGGGCTGATCGGCGCCGGCCCCTGGGCCCGCGCCATGCACGCGCGGATCCTGGCCGCCGGACCCGAGACCCGGCTCACCGCCGTCTGGGCCCGCCGGACCGAGGCCGCCCGCGAGATCGCCGCCACCTACGGCGCGGCGACGGCCGGCAGCCCCGAGGAACTCTTCGACCGCTGCGAGGCCGTGGCCTTCGCCGTGCCGCCCGCCGTCCAGGCCGAGCTGGCCGTACGGGCCGCGAAGGCCGGCAAGGCCCTGCTGCTGGAGAAGCCGCTCGGCCCCGACCTCGCCTCTGCACGCGCGGTCGCCGAAGCCGTCGCCGAGGCCGGTGTCGTCTCCCAGATGGTGCTGACCAAGCGCTACCAGGCCGAGACCCGCGCCTTCCTGCGGCGTGCACGGGAGGCCGAGGTCACCGGTGCCCGGTCCTGCTACCTGCACGGGGCCTTCCTCGGCGGGGAGTTCGCCACCGGCTGGCGCCTGGAACAGGGCGCCCTGCTCGACCTCGGTCCGCACCTGATCGACCTCCTCGACGCGGCCGTCGGCCCGATCACCTCGATCCGCGCCACCGGCGACCCCCGGCGATGGGTCGAGATCACCTGCGAGCACGAGAACGGGGCGGTGAGCCAGGCCTCCCTCTCCGGCAGCGTCCGGCTGCCGAAGCCGCGTACCCGGATCGAACTCCTGGGACCCGGTGGGGAGCTCGTCTACGACACCTCCGCCATCGACCACGAGGAGGGCTGGCCGGTGCTGCGCGCCGAGTTCGCCGCCGCCGTGCGCTCCGGCCGTGCGGGCGAGCTCGACGCGCGACGGGGACTGCGCCTGCAGGAGCTCATCGAGGCCGCCGTGCGCTGATGCCCGGCGGGTATCGCAGAGCGGGGAACAGGTCTTGGACGCGGTGCCCGCCGCGGGCGGTGAGCCAGGCCTCCCTCTCCGGCAGCGTCCGGTTGCCGAAGCCGCGTACCCGGATCGAACTCCTGGGGCCCGGTAGGGAGTTCGTCTAGGACACCTCCGCCATTGACCACGAGGAGGGCTGGCCGGTGCTGCGCGCCGAGTTCGCCGCCGCCGTGCGCTGATGCCCGGCGGGTATCACAGAGCGGGGAACAGGTCTTGGACGCGGTGCCCGCCCCGCCAGAAGACTCGGAGGTGTCACAGGACACCACGAGAGAGGCGAGCGTCATGAAGGTCTTCCTCACAGGAGGCTCCGGCTACATCGGACGGGCCACCATCGAGGCCCTGGTGCGCCGGGGGATCCAGGTCGTCGCGCTGGCGCGCACCGAGAACTCGGCCCGGGTCGTCGGCGACCTCGGGGCCGCCCCCGTGCGGGGGGAGCTGACCGATACGGACGTGCTACGGGCCACCGCGCGCGCCGCCGACGGGGTCATCCACCTGGGCCAGCACTACGGTCCCGACACCGCCGAGGTCGACCGGGCGGCGGCCGAGGCACTGCAGGACGGCGCCGGGCCGCGGCCCTACGTGCACACCGGCGGGGCGTGGGTCTACGGCGACACCGACGGCGTGGCCGACGAGGACGCCCCGCTGTCCCCGCCGCGCCTCACCGCCTGGCGGCTGGAGAACGAGAAGCGCGTGCTGGCCCGGGCCGCGACCGGCGAACGGCCGGTCGTGGTCATGCCCGGCCTGGTCCACGGCCGCAACGGCGGACTGGTCGAGGCCTTCTACGCGGCTCCGGGCCGGGAGACCGGCTCCGTGCCCTGCGTGGGCGACGGCGCCAACCACTGGTCGACCGTGCACGTCGACGACGTCGCCGAGCTCTACGCGCTGGCCCTGAACGCCGCGCCCGGCTCGGTGTACGCCGGGGTCAGCGACCTCCACCCGACCCAGGCGGAGATCGCCCACGCGGTGAGCCGGGCGATCGGCCACCCCGGGTCGGTCCGGCACCTGACCGCGGCTGAGGCCGAGGAGCGGATGGGCCCCATCGCGGAGGCCTTCGCCCTCGACCAGCGGCTCACCGGCGCCCGGGCCCGCCGGGAGCTGGGCTGGCGTCCCTCCCGGCTCGACCTCGCGGCCGACCTCGCCCGCCCCTGAGCCTCCCCGCTGAGGAGTGCGGGCCGGGCGGATACGCTCGGAGGTGTCCGTCCCGGTGAGCAGGCGAGGAGGGGCCCGTGGATCTGGATCTGCGCAAGCTGCGCTACTTCGTCGCGGTTGCCGAGGAGCTGCACTTCGGGAGGGCGGCGCAGCGCCTGCACATCGCGCAGCCCGTGCTGTCGCGGCAGATCAGGGCGCTGGAGAACGAACTCAAGGTGCTGTTGTTCTCCCGTGACCGCCGCAGCACCGAGCTCACCCCGGCCGGCACGCAACTCCTCGCCGACGCCGGACCGCTCCTGGCGGCCGCCGACGCCACCCGCCGGCGCGCCGTCCGGGCGGCCCGCGGCCTCGCCTCCTTCACCGTGGGCTTCATGCCCGGACTGATCGTCACGAGTGCCGTGCGGGAACTCTCCCGCCGGCACCCGGACCTGTCGGTCGACGTCGTCAGGACGAACTGGGACGACCAGACGGAAGTGATCCTCGACGGACGCGTCGACATCGGCTACGTCAGGATGCCCGTCGACACCCGCGGCCTGGCGACCCGCAGCCTCCTCACCGAACCCCGCGTCGCCGTCCTGCCCGCGGACCACCCTTACGCGGGCAAGCCCGCCCTGCGCATCGCGGACCTCGCCGGCGAGCACCTCCTCCAGGACCCCGCCGCCGTCCCCGAGTGGCGGGACATCGCGCGCGAGCTCGCCGACCCGCAGCCGCGGCCGGCCGTCCCGGGCTTCCGTTCCGTCGAGGAGAAGCTGGAGAGCGTGGCGGCGGGCCGCGGAGTCGTCGTGCTGCCGCTCTCCACCGCGACGTACTACACCCGCGCCGACATCGCCCATGTCGCGATCGAGGACATCGGTCCCAACCGCGTGTTCCTCGCCTGGGACGGCACCCGGCACGACCCGCTCATCGAGGAGTTCGCCGACATCGCCGTCGCCCGCGCCGACTCGTCCGCCTGACCGCTGAACGGTTTCCGCACCCGCTCCGTACTGAGGGCACGGGGACGAGAGGAGAAGCCCCGCGCGAAGGCGCGACGGGGCGGCGGAGCGGGAGAGAGACGCCGATGAAGCTTGACGTGGTGGGGGAGCCGGGGCCGACGGGCATCGCGGGCGAGTCCGACGTCTGGGTGGAGAACTGGGGAGCGCAGGCCATGTGCCGGATGGAGGACCCGGACGTGCTGTTCGTCCAGGGCGCCGCCCAAAAGCGCGTCAAGGCCGTGTGCGGCGGATGCCCCGTGCGCACCGAATGCCTGGCCGACGCCCTCGACAACCGTACCGAGTTCGGGATCTGGGGCGGAATGACGGAGCGTGAGCGCCGCGCCCTGCTGCGCCGCCGCCCCACCGTCACCTCCTGGCGCACCCTGCTGCGGACGGCTCGCCAGGCCTACGAGCGGGGTCCGCGGCAGGCCTCGGCCTGAGCACCGGAGCAGGGGGGCCGGGCCCGTCGGGCCCGGTCCGTCGGCCTCGCGGCGACCGCTGGATCGCCCCTCAGGCCGGAGCCTCGTCGCGCTTGACCGCCGCGGTCACGGGCCGGTCCTCGACGTAGGCGTCGAACCCGACGATCCTGCCCTCCTCGACGGTGAAGACGTGCACGACCGCGGAGTCGAAGGCCTGGCCGGTGTCGCGTCCGGTGCCCTGGGTCCGCCCCACGGCGACGACCTGGCCGCCGGCCTCGAAGAGCCGCTCGATCTCGATGCGGCTCTCGATCAGGTCGAAGGTCTTCCTGAAGAACGCGGCGAAACCGGCCGGTCCGGAATACGTGCCGCCGTGGGGAAGGGCCTCGGTCACCCGGATCCGGATCTCGGGGGAGGCGATGGCCGTCAGCGTGTCGCGGTCGGAGCGCAGCATCGCGTCGTACATCGCCTCGGCGACCTCGCGTGGGGCCGAGGTCCCGGATCCGGGTGTCTCGGGCATGGCGATCTCCTGAGGTGATTCAAGGATCAACTGTTGGGAAGGTTGTCGGATCGTAGGCGAGCATAGGGGAGTCGTGGACCCGCTCGCCGGGCTGTCCGCGGACTGTCCAACGGCGCGGGTCTCAGAGGGTCTTGATCAGGCCGCCGTCGATGGTGAAGTCCGCTCCGGTGACGTTCCCGGTGCGGTCGCTGGCGAGCATGAGGACGAGGTCCGCCACCTCCTCCGGCGTGGTGAGACGTCCCGTGGCGAGACCGCCGAGGCCCGCGAGGAGCTCCGCGACCGCGCTGTCGAGGTCCTTGCCCATGGCCTGGGCCACCTGGTCGGCCATCCCGTTCTCGCCGGTCCAGATGTCGGTGGACACCGGCCCCGGGGCGATCGAGTTGACCCGGACCCCGAGCGGGCCGACCTCCTTGGACAGCGCCTTGGAGAAGTTGGTCAGGGCCGCCTTGGACGCGGTGTAGTCGATCACGCCGGGGTCGGGCAGGAAGGCGTTCACGGAGCTGACCGTGACGACGGCCCCGCGGGATTCCAGCAGTCCGGGCAGCGCGGCGCGGCAGGCCCGCACCGCGCTCATGAGGTTGAGGTTCATGGTCGCCAGCCAGTCCTCGTCGGTGACCGACAGGAAGCCGCCGAGCCGCGGCTGGACGGCGCCGACGTTGTTGACCAGGACGTCGATCCCGCCGAACCGCTCCACCGCGGTCGCGACCAGTCGCTGGACGCCTTCCTGGGTCGCGAGGTCCCCGGCCACCGGCACGACGTCGTACGACCCGGCGAGCTCCGCCAGGCCCGCCCCCGGGCTGCGGGCGCCGGCGACCACGCGCGCGCCCTCCTCCGCGAAGGCGCGGACGGTGGCGAGCCCGATGCCCCGGCTGGCTCCGGTGACGACGACGGTCTTGTCCTTGAGGTGCAGGTCCATGGCGAGCCTTTCTTGATTGATTGATACAGATTTCGGGCCCGGTCGCGGTGGTGCGTTCCGGGTCGATGGTTGAAGGCTAAACCAATCTGGATCGTCCGATCAAGTAATTCCGGCCCGGCGTGACGCGCCCCACGGGGACGTGCACCAGCCTGGGCCGCAGTGCCCTGGTGAAGGACGTCGGTCCGCACAGGTAGGCGCGCGGGCCGGCCGCCACCTCGGCCTACAGGTCGGGCGCCCCCTGGTGGGCGTGGGGCGGCGCCCCCGCCGGGTCCTCGTACCAGACGTGCAGCCGGCCGCCGAGCCGCCGTACGCACTCCTCCACCTCGAAGCGCGGTGGGTGCGTCCACGGTGTGGGGTCGTGGTGGAGCACGGTGACCGGCCGGCGCGATCCGGTGGCGCTCAGCTGCCGCAGCATGCTGGCCGGCGGCGTGACGCCGATGCCGGAGGAGACGGGGGGTGACGCACCGGGCCGCCCGCTCCCGTCAGGCGGGCCGCGTCATCCGAGCCCGTCGAGGAAGGCGGTCATCGCCTGGCGCAGCGCGTCCGGGCGCTCCAGATGGAGGTCGTGGCCCGTACCGGGAACGCCGACGGCCACCGCCCGCGGCTGCCGACGGCACATCTCCTCGGCCTCCTCGGCCCCGATGATCCCCTTCTCGGCCAGGACGACCAGCGTCGGGCACCGCAGTGCCTCCCACTCCGCCCAGAAGTCCCGCTCCGCGTTCTCCCGCAGGGACGCGACCATCACGTCCCGGTCGAAGCGCGGCCACCAGCCGTCCTCGCGCCGCTCCAGGCCCTCCGCCCAGCCCCTGCCGACCGGGCCACCGCCGAGGAAGGCCGCGGCGGACTCCACCGAGGGGAAGGGCACCGGCCAGGAGTCCAGCCACGCCCCGATGTCCCCCGGAACGCCCGGGTTCGGGCCGCCGGGACCCGCCTCGACCAGCACCAGGGCCCGGACCAGGTCCGGACGGGCCGCGGCGGTCAGCATCGCGGTGTGGCCGCCGAGCGACTGGCCCACCAGGATCGCCGGCCCGGTCCCCGACTCCGCGATGACGGCGGCGGTGTCGGCGACGTAGGCCGCGCGGGAGACGTCCCCGGGACGCCGCTCGGAGGCGCCGTGCCCCCGCTGGTCCACCGCGACCACGCGATGACGGCGGCTCAGCCACCCCGCCGTGTCGTCCCATTCGCCCGCATGGCCGGCCAGGCCGTGCAGCAGGACCGCCGACGGCCCCGGACCGGGCAGGTCCCGGCACTCCAGCCGTACGCCGTCGCGGACCACGGTCATCCGGGACCACGTCATCATGAACCCCTTCCCCCTCCCGGCGCGGGCAGCCGTGCCGCGTGCCCGCCCCGCACCCTGCCGGACGCGGCGGGCGCCCGCAAACGGCGCCCCCCGGTGCCGCCCGGAGAAGGGGCCTCCGGGTGCCTTTCGGCGGTTTCTTTCCGGCCGCCCACCCCGGTGGTACGGTCCGGTCCAGTCGTGGCCCCGTCCGGAGGGTGACGAGACGCACCCGAGGATCACCGGCGAGGGAGAGGCGCGACGTGAGACGGATGACGGCCCGTCCGGCGAACGGGCACCAGGCGCGGGTGCTGCGCCTGTTGCGCGACGCGGGCCCGCAGTCGCGGGCCGTGCTCGGCGACCAGGTGGAACTCTCCCGGTCCAAGCTGGCGGTCGAGGTCGACCGCCTCCTGGAGACGGGCCTCGTGGTCCCCGACGGCCTCGCCGCCTCACGCGGCGGACGGCCCTCCCACAACGTGCGCCTCGCGCCCTCGCTGCGCTTCCTGGGCGTGGACATCGGCGCCACCTCGGTCGACGTCGCCGTCACCAACGCCGAGCTGGAGGTGCTCGGCCACCGTGCCGCGCGGTTCGACGTGCGCGAGGGGCCGGTCGCCGTGTTCGAGCAGGTGCTGGCGATGGCGGCCGAACTGCGCGCCACCGGCGCCGCGGAGAGCTTCGACGGGGCGGGGATCGGAGTGCCCGGGCCGGTGCGGTTCCCCGACGGCGTGCCGGTCGCCCCGCCGATCATGCCCGGCTGGGACGGGTTCCCCGTCCGGGAGGCCATGAGCCAGGAACTCGGCTGTCCCGTCCTGGTCGACAACGACGTGAACCTCATGGCGCTGGGGGAGCAGCACGCCGGGGTCGCCCGATCCGTGCGGGACTTCCTCTTCGTCAAGATCGGGACCGGCATCGGCTGCGGCATCGTCGTGGGCGGGCAGGTCTACCGCGGGGTCACCGGCAGCGCCGGGGACATCGGTCACATCCAGGTGGTGCCGGGCGGCATCTCCTGCGCCTGCGGCAACCACGGCTGTCTCGAAGCCTACTTCGGCGGGAGCGCCCTGGCCCGGGACGCGGCCGCCATGGCGGCCGCCGGGGAATCGGCGGCGCTCGCCGACCGGCTGGCCGCTGCCGGGACGCTCACCTCCGCCGACGTGGCGGCCGCCGCGGCGGCCGGGGACGGTGCCGCCCTCGACCTCATCCGGCAGGGCGGCAACCGCACGGGCCAGGTCATCGCCGGCCTGGTGAGCTTCTTCAACCCCGGACTCGTCGTGATCGGCGGCGGTCTCACCGGTCTGGGGCACACCCTCCTGGCGAGCATCCGCAGTCAGGTGTACGGCCAGTCGCTGCCGCTGGCCACCGGCAACCTGCCAATCGTCCTCAGTGAACTCGGCCCGACCGCGGGCGTGGTCGGGGCCACGCGACTGATCAGCGACCACGTCTTCTCGCCGGTGTGACCGACGGCGGGCACCGTCCGCCGTGGCGGGCCCGTCCCACCCCCGGTTCGCCACGTCGTCTCCGTGCGCGCCGTTCCGGGCGCGCCCACGCCCCCTGTCCCGCAGGTGAGTTGACCTCTTCCGGACTTTGTCCTGGAACCGGAAAAAGACCTTGCTGATTCCTGCGCAACTTCTTCCCCCACTGGACGGGCGCTGCTACTTTCCCATCGAAAGCCTGACGGAGCGGGACCGGCCGACGCCGGTCCGGTATCCCCATGCCGACGGCCGGGGGAGGTGAGGGGCACATGAGACGCATGACAGCTCGACCCGCCAACGCGCATCAGGCGCGGCTCCTGCGGCTGCTCCGTGACGGCGGTCCCAACTCCCGTGCCCAGATGGGGGACCAGATCGACCTGTCCCGTTCCAAGCTCGCCGTCGAGGTCGACCGGCTGCTGGAGACGGGTCTGGTCGTCGCGGACGGCCTGGCCGCCTCGCGCGGCGGGCGGCGTTCGCACAACATCAGGCTCGCCCCGGGCCTGCGCTTCCTCGGCGTCGACATCGGCGCCACCTCGGTCGACGTCGCCGTCACCAACGCCGAGCTGGAGGTGCTCGGCCACCTCAACCACCCGATGGACGTCCGTGAGGGACCGGTCGCCGTCTTCGAGCGGATCCTCGAAATGGCCGCCAAACTCAAGGCCGCCGGCCTCGCCGAAGGCTTCGACGGCGCGGGCATCGGGGTACCGGGGCCGGTGCGGTTCCCCGAGGGCGTCCCCGTCGCCCCGCCGATCATGCCCGGCTGGGACGGCTTCCCGGTCCGCGAGGCACTCAGCCAGGAACTGGGCTGCCCCGTCATGGTCGACAACGACGTGAACCTGATGGCCATGGGGGAGCAGCACGCCGGGGTCGCCCGCTCCGTGGGCGACTTCCTCTGCGTCAAGATCGGCACCGGCATCGGCTGCGGCATCGTCGTCGGCGGAGAGGTGCACCGCGGTGTGACGGGCAGCGCCGGCGACATCGGCCACATCAGGGTCGAGGCCGACGGACGCGCCTGCGCCTGCGGCAACAAGGGCTGCCTGGAGGCCCACTTCAGCGGCGCCGCGCTCGTCCAGGACGCCCTGGAGGCGGCCAGGTCAGGGCGGTCCGCCGCCCTCGCGGCCCGGCTCGAGGCGGCCGGTCAGCTGTCCGCCGTCGACGTCGCCGCGGCGGCCGCGGTCGGTGACGCGGCGGCACTCGAACTCATCCGCGAGGGGGGCAACCGCGTCGGGCAGGTCATCGCCGGGCTCGTCAGCTTCTTCAACCCCGCACTGGTCGTGATCGGCGGCGGCGTCACCGGCCTCGGCCACACGCTGCTCGCCAGCATCCGCAGCCAGGTCTACCGCCAGTCCCTGCCCCTGGCGACCGGCAACCTCCCGATCGTCCTGGGTGAACTGGGCCCCACCGCCGGCGTGATCGGCGCGGCCCGGCTCATCAGCGACCACGTGTTCTCCCCGGCCTGATCCCCCCACCGGCCAAGCGCTCCACCGGCACCACGGCACCACCGGCTCCACTGCACGCTCCGCACGCGCACGTGTCACCCGCACCCGCCGAGGGGATCGTCATGGCACCACAACCACCGGCACCGCCGCCCGCGACAGCAGCGCCGCTGCTCACCATGTCCGGCATCACCAAGTCCTTCCCCGGCGTCCGCGCCCTGGACGGCGTCGACCTGGACGTCCAGGCCGGCGAGGTGCACTGCCTCCTCGGCCAGAACGGCGCGGGGAAGTCCACCCTCATCAAGGTGCTCGCCGGGGCCCACCAGCCCGACGGCGGGGAGATCACCTGGCGCGGGGAACCAGTGTCGCTGAAGTCGCCGATCGCCGCCATGCGGCTCGGCATCGCGACCATCTACCAGGAACTCGACCTGGTCGAGGGGCTGTCCGTCGCCGAGAACGTCTTCCTCGGCCACGAACCGACCACCGCCGGCTTCGTCGTGCGCGGACGCGACGCACGCCGTGAAGCGGCCGTCCTGCTGCGCCGGCTCGGACACCCCGAGATCGACCCCGCCCGCCGCGTCGGTGACCTCTCGGCCGCCCAGCAGCAGATCGTCTCGATGGCCCGGGCGCTCTCCCACGACGTGCGCCTCATCGTCATGGACGAGCCGTCCGCCGCGCTGGACCCCGAGGAGACCGACAACCTGCTGCGCATCGTCGGGCAGCTGACCGCCGACGGCGTCGCGGTCGTCTACATCTCCCACCGGCTGGAGGAGATCCGCCGTGTCGGCGACCGGGTCACCGTCCTGAAGGACGGCCGCGCCGTCGCCGGCGGACTCCCCGCCAAGTCGATGCCCACGCGCGACATCGTCGCCCTCATGACGGGCCGTGACGTCGAGTACGTCTTCCCGCCGCGTCCCGCGGGACCGCGCTCCGGCGATCCCGTCCTGCGGGTCGAAGGGCTCGCCCGCGACGGCGAGTTCGCCGCCGTGGACCTGGAAGTGCGCCCGGGGGAGATCGTCGGGCTCGCCGGACTCGTGGGCTCCGGACGGTCGGAGATCCTCGAGACGCTCTACGGTGCCAGGAAGCCCACCGCCGGCCGGGTGACCGTCGACGGCCGGCCCCTCAAACCCGGCAGCGTCCGCTCCGCCGTCCGCGCCGGTCTGGGACTGGCGCCCGAGGAGCGCAAGGCGCAGGCACTGCTGATGCTGGAGTCCGTCACGCGCAACGTGTCGGTGTCCACGCTCGCCCGCTTCTCCCGGGCCGGCTGGCTCGACCGCAGGGAGGAACGACGGGCCGCACAGGAGTCCACCCGGTCGCTGTCGCTGCGGCCCGACAACCCCGACGCCCGGGTGCGCACCCTGTCCGGGGGCAACCAGCAGAAGGCCGTCCTGGCCCGCTGGCTGCTGCGCGGCTGCCGCGTCCTGCTGCTCGACGAGCCGACCCGGGGCGTCGACGTCGGCGCCCGCGCCGAGCTGTACGCGGTGATCCGCCGGCTCGCCGACGACGGGCTCGCCGTACTCCTCGTCTCCAGCGAGGTCCCCGAAGTCCTGGGGCTCGCGGACCGGGTGCTGGTGCTCCGTGAGGGACGCGTCGTGCACACGGCGCCCGCGACGGAGCTGGACGAACACCGCGTACTCGACCTCGTCATGGAAGGGAGCCCGAGCTGATGACACAGCCCGCTTCCCAGGCCCCGCAGGCACCGACGCCGCCCGCGGACGCGTCCCCCGTCACGAAGGGCGGCGGCCGGCGTCCGGCGCTGGGGCTCCACGCCGACGTCCGCAACCTGTCCCTGCTCGGCGTCCTCGCCGCCCTCGTCCTCGTCGGGGGCATCACGCAGCCCGACGCCTTCCTGGACGTCTCCAACCTCCAACTGGTGCTCACCCAGGCGTCCGTCATCGGTGTCGTCACCGTCGGCATGACCTTCGTGATCACCAGCGGGGGCATCGACCTGTCCGTCGGCGCGATCGTCGCGCTCTCCTCCGTGTGGGCGACGACCCTCGCCACCCAGGAGTACGGCTTCGTGGGCATCCTCTTCACCGCGGTCGTCGTCGGCGTCGGCTGCGGGCTGGTCAACGGGGTGCTCATCGCCTACGGCGGCATGGTGCCGTTCATCGCGACCCTCGCCATGCTCGCCTCGGCACGCGGGCTCGCCCTGTACCTCACCGACGGCAAGACGCAGATCGTCACCGTGAACTCGGTGCTCGACCTCGGCCTTCCCGCCAGCTACGTCCTCGGCATCCCGCCGCTGGTGCTGGTCTTCGCCGGAGTCACCGTCATCGGCTGGCTGGTGCTGAACCGGACGACGTTCGGGCGCCGGACCGTGGCCGTCGGCGGCAACGCGGAGGCGGCCCGCCTCGCCGGCATCGACGTCCGCCGGCAGCGGCTCTACCTCTACCTGCTGTCCGGGCTGTGCTGCGGCATCGCGGCCTTCATGCTGATCATCCTGTCCGGCTCGGGCCAGAACACCAACGGAAACCTCTACGAACTCGACGCCATCGCCGCGGCGATCATCGGCGGCACGCTGCTCAGCGGCGGCCGCGGCACGATCGTCGGCTCCGTCCTGGGCGTCCTGGTGTTCATCACCATCCAGAACATCTTCGCCCTCAACAACCTGGAGAGCGCCGTCCAGCAGATCGCCAAGGGAGCGATCATCGTGGCCGCCGTCCTGGTCCAGCGCAGCACCGTGCGCAACGGCGACGGCTGACACAGCCCGTCGCCCCCGCTCCACCCGACAACCCGCACGCGCCCCGCACCGCCCTATCCCGGAGGGTTTCACCGCCATGCCACGAATCCCGGTCACCAGCCGCAGAGGACTGCTCTTCGGCGCCGCCGCCGTCTCCGCCGGAGCGGCCCTCACCGCCTGCACCAGCAACGAGCCGAAGAAGGCGGACACGGCCGCCACCAAGGCCCCGGCCGCCGACGACAAGCCCGGCACGCCGGTCACGATCGGCTTCGCTGGCCCGCAGGCCGACCACGGCTGGCTCAACGCCATCAACCAGAACGCCAAGGACCGCGCCGCGAAGTACTCCGAGGTGACGCTGGAGATCACCGAGGGCTCCAACGACACCGCCGCCCAGATCGGGCAGATCCAGACGCTGATCAACAAGAAGGTCGACGTCCTGGTCATCCTGCCGGCCGACGGCAAGGCCCTCACCCAGGTGGGCCTGCAGGCCATGAAGGCCGGCATCCCGGTGATCAACCTGGACCGGATCTTCGCCTCCCCGCAGGCGTACCGCTGCTGGATCGGCGGCGACAACTACGGCATGGGGCTCAACGCCGGCCGCTACATCGGCGAGCAGCTCAAGGACAAGCCGGACGCCAAGGTCGTCGAGCTCGCCGGCATCGACAACCTGGAGCTGACCCGGCAGCGCACCCAGGGCTTCGACGACGCCCTGAAGAACTACCCCAACATCAGGAAGGTGGCCCGGCAGGCCGCCGAGTTCACCGTCGAGACCGGCCAGGCCAAGATGGCCCAGCTGCTGCAGGCGCAGAAGCAGTTCGACGCGCTGTGGAACCACGACGACGACCAGGGCGTCGGTGCCCTGCGCGCGATCGCGCAGGCGGGCCGTGACGAGTTCTTCATGGTCGGCGGCGCGGGGTCCAAGTCGGCGATGGACGCCATCAAGGCCGACAACGGCGTGCTGAAGGCGACCGTCCTGTACCCGCCCACCATGGCCGCCTCCGCCATCGACCTGGCCCGAGCGCTCGGACAGAAGAAGGGCGTCGGCGGGTTGTCGGAGCTGGAGATCCCCGCGTCGATCACCCTGTACTCGGCCGTCGTCACCAAGGAGAACGTCGACGAGTACCTGCCGACGGGCTTCATCTAACAGATCCGCCCCGCCCGTCCGAACCGAGCAACCGACGAGGAGCAACGGCATGGCTGATATGGCCGGCAAGGAAGACAGTGAGGCAGGGGCCGCTTCGCCGGCGCTCGGCATCGGCATGGTCGGCTACGCCTTCATGGGCGCCACCCACTCCCACGCGTGGCGCACCGTGGGCCGCGTGTTCGACCTGCCGATGAGGCCCGTCCTGGCCGCGATCGGCGGCCGGGACGAGGGGGCGGTGCGGGCCGCGGCCGCCCGGCACGGCTGGGCCGCCGCGGAGACGGACTGGCGGGCACTGGTGGACCGGGACGACGTCCAGCTGGTGGACGTGTGCACCCCCGGCGACAGCCACGCCGAGATCGCCGTCGCGGCGCTCGAGGCGGGCAAGCACGTGCTGTGCGAGAAGCCGCTGGCCAATTCGGTCGCCGAGGCCGAGGCCATGGCCGCGGCGGCCGAGCGGGCGGCCGCCCGCGGCCAGGTGGCCATGGTCGGCTTCAACTACCGGCGGGTGCCCGCGGTCGCGTACGCCCGGCGGCTCATCGCGGACGGGAGGGTCGGCACGATCCGCCACGTGCGGGTGACCTACCTCCAGGACTGGCTCGTCGACCCGGACTTCCCGCTGACCTGGCGGCTCAAGCGCGAGTACGCGGGTTCCGGGGCCCTGGGGGACCTCGGCGCGCACGCCGTCGACCTCGCCCAGTACCTGGCGGGGGAGCTCCTGGTGGGCGTCTCGGCGCTCACCGAGACCTTCGTACGGGACCGGCCCGAGCTGGACGGCGCCTCGTCGGGGCTGTCGGGCTCCGGGAGCGCGCGGCGGGGGCCGGTGACGGTCGACGACGCGGCGCTGTTCACCGGGCGGCTCACCTCGGGGGCGCTCGCCTCGTTCGAGGCCACCCGGATGGCGTCGGGGCGCAAGAACGCCCTGCGGCTGGAGATCAACGGCGAGCGCGGCTCGCTCGCCTTCGACCTGGAGCGGCTGAACGAGCTGTCGTTCCACGACCACACCGAGCCCGCCGACTCGGCCGGCTTCCGGCGGATCCTGGTGACCGAGCCGGGCCATCCGTACCTGGAGGCGTGGTGGCCGCCCGGCCACGCGCTTGGTTACGAGCACACCTTCACCCACCAGGCCCGCGACCTCGTCCTCGGGATCGCCGAAGGGGTCGCCCCGGCGCCGTCGTTCGCCGACGGCCTGCAGGTGCAGCGGGTCCTGGCGGCGGTGGAGGAGAGCGCCGAGAAGAACGCCGTCTACACCCCCGTCCCCGCCTGACCACGCCCGTATCGAGGAGGCCCTCGCCGTGCCACGACCCTTCACCCTCTTCACCGGCCAGTGGGCCGACCTGCCCCTGGAGGAGGTCTGCCGGCTCGCCCGCGACTTCGGTTACGACGGGCTCGAACTCGCCTGCTGGGGCGACCACTTCGAGGTCGACAAAGCCCTGGCCGACCCCGCCTACCTGGACGGGCGGCGGGCGCTGCTCGACAAGTACGGCCTGAAGTGCTGGGCGGTCTCCAACCACCTGGTCGGACAGGCCGTCTGCGACAACCCGATCGACGAGCGCCACAAGGGGATCCTGCCCGCCCGGATCTGGGGCGACGGTGAGCCGGAGGGCGTCCGGCAGCGGGCCGCGCGCGAACTGGCCGACACCGCGCGCGCCGCGGCCGCCTTCGGGGTGCGCACCGTCATCGGCTTCACCGGCTCGTCGATCTGGCACCTGGTCGCCATGTTCCCGCCGGTCCCGGAGCGGATGATCGAGCGCGGCTTCGAGGACTTCGCCGAGCGGTGGAACCCGATCCTGGACGTCTACGACGCCGAGGGGGTCCGCTTCGCCCACGAGGTCCACCCGGCCGAGATCGCCTACGACTACTGGACCACGCACCGCGCGCTGGAGGCCGTCGGCCACCGGCCGGCCTTCGGGCTGAACTTCGACCCGAGCCACTTCGTGTGGCAGGACCTCGACCCCGTCGGGTTCCTGTGGGACTTCAAGGACCGCATCTACCACGTCGACTGCAAGGAGGCCCGCAAGCGCCTCGACGGCCGCAACGGGCGCATGGGCTCCCACCTGCCGTGGGGCGACCCGCGGCGCGGCTGGGACTTCGTCTCGGCCGGGCACGGCGACGTGCCGTGGGAGGACGTGTTCCGGATGCTCCGGTCGATCGGATACGACGGCCCGATCTCCGTCGAGTGGGAGGACGCCGGGATGGACCGCCTCGCGGGCGCCCCGGAAGCGCTTTCCCTCCTGAAGCGGTACGACTTCGATCCGCCTGCGGCGTCCTTCGACGCCGCGTTCGGAGGCAACGACTAGGCGTCACCGCAGGTCACAGCGCACATCCCGCAGCCCGGCGGCCACTGCCGCCGGGCCTGTCGGGCTGCCCGGGCCCAGCTTTGTCCTGGCGCTGGAGAAAGTTCAACTTATTCACCGCGCAAGGCCTTTCGGTCCGGGACGAACCCGGCTACCGTCCCTGAGGTGTACAGGACACAGGCCTGAAACACGAGGCCGGTCCTGAGCGGCACCCGACCAGCGTGACGGCGCACGCCGGTCCCCGGATCTTCCGCACGGCAGCTGCATCCGCCCGTACGACCTTCCCGGAGGACACACGTGCACAGAAAACGGCCCGGAGCATCCAGAACCCGATTCCGGCAGGGACTCGCGCTCCTCACCGGCGGCCTCCTCGCCGCCACGTCCCTCGTCATCTCCGCCCCCTTGGGCGCCTCGGCCCGGCCCCTCGACGCGGAGCCCGCGGCCGCGGCGGCGGAGGAGTTCCAGCAGGTCACCCTCGCCAAGGGGGAGCCCGAGACGGGCGAGCCCATGTCCCTCGCGGTCCTGCCCGACCGCAGCGTGCTGCACACCTCGCGCGACGGCGAGCTGCGCAGGACCGACGCCGCCGGCACCACCACCGTGATCGGAACGGTCCCCGTCTACACGCACGACGAGGAGGGCCTCCAAGGCGTCGGCATCGACCCGGACTTCAGCGAGAACCGGGCGATCTTCCTCTACTACGCGCCCCCGCTCGACACCCCCGCAGGCGACGCCCCCGACCAGGGGACGGCCGAGGACTTCGCCAAGTTCGACGGTGTCAACCGGCTCTCGCGCTTCACGCTGAACGCCGACTGGACCCTCGACAACGCCAGCGAGAAGAAGGTCCTCGACGTCGCCACGACCCGCGGCATCTGCTGCCACGTCGGCGGTGACATCGACTTCGACGCCCAGGGCAACCTGTACCTGTCGACCGGCGACGACTCCAACCCCTTCGCCTCCGACGGCTACGCGCCCATCGACGACCGCCCGGGCCGCAACCCCGCCTACGACGCCCGCCGCACCTCCGGCAACACCAACGACCTGCGCGGCAAGCTGCTGCGGATCAAGGTCGCCGACGACGGTTCGTACACGATCCCCGAGGGCAACCTCTTCGCCCCGGGCACGGACAGGACCCGGCCCGAGATCTACGCCATGGGCTTCCGCAACCCGTTCCGCTTCAGCGTCGACAAGAAGACCGGCATCGCCTACGTCGGCGACTACGGACCCGACGCCGGCGCGGCCGACCCCAAGCGCGGCCCCGGCGGCCAGGTCGAGTTCGCCCGCGTGACGACGGCCGGCAACTTCGGCTGGCCCTTCTGCACCGGCGACAACGACCCGTACGTCGACTACGACTTCGCGACCGGGCAGTCCGGCGCGACCTTCGACTGCGCCGCGCCGAAGAACGACTCGCCGTACAACACGGGCCTGACCGACCTGCCGCCCGCGCAGGCCGCGTGGATCCCCTACGACGGCGGTTCCGTGCCCGAGTTCGGCTCCGGCTCCGAGTCCCCCATGGGCGGCCCGGTCTACCGGTACGACCCCGAACTGGACTCCCCGGTGAAGTTCCCCGAGGCCTACGACGGCGACTTCTTCGCCGGCGAGTTCGGGCGCCGCTGGATCAAGCGCATCGACCAGGGCGAGGACGGCACGGTCCAGTCCATCAACGACGTGCCCTGGACCGGCACGCAGATCATGGACATGGCCTTCGGCCCGGACGGCGCGCTGTACGTCCTCGACTACGGCACCGCCTGGTTCGGCGGTGACGAGCACTCCGCCCTCTACCGGATCGAGAACGCCACCGACGGCCGCTCCCCGAGCGCCGAGGCGTCCGCGAACAAGACCTCGGGCACTGCACCGCTGAAGGTCACCTTCTCCTCGGCCGGCACCACCGACCCCGACGGCGACACGCTCGCCTACAGCTGGGACTTCGGCGACGGCGGCACCTCCACCGCGGCCGACCCCGCGCACACCTACCGTACGAACGGCACCTATACCGCGACCCTCACGGTGAAGGACCCGACCGGGCGCACCGCGACCGCGAGCGTCCAGGTCGTCGTCGGCAACACCGCGCCCAAGGTGACCCTGGACCTGCCCGCCGAGGGAGCCCTGTTCAGCTTCGGCGACGAGATCCCGTTCAAGGTGACCGTCACCGACCCCGAGGACGGGACCGTCGACTGCTCCAAGGTCAAGGTCACCTACGTCCTCGGCCACGACAGCCACGGCCACCCCGTGACCTCCGTCAACGGTTGCTCCGGCGCCATCAAGACCTCCGCCGACGGCGGCCACGACCCCAACGCCAACATCTTCGGCGTCATCGACGCCGAGTACACCGACGGCGGGGGCGGCGGCCAGGAGGCGCTGACCGGCCACGACCAGGCGCAGCTGCAGCCGCGCCACCGGCAGGCCGAGCACTTCACGGGCTCGTCCGGCGTCGACCTCTTCGACAAGGCCGAGGCCCACGGCGGCCGCACCGTCGGCAACATCGACGACGGCGACTGGATCTCCTTCAAGCCCTACAACCTCACCGGCTCCGTCCGGCTGACCGCCCGCGTTTCCTCCGGAGGCTCCGGTGGCTTCCTCGAGGTGCGCACCGGCTCGGCGACCGGCCCGATCCTGGGCTCCGCCCCCGTACCGGTGACCGGCAGCTGGGAGACCTTCCAGGAGATCGACGTACCGCTGCGCGCCGTGCCGAAGAAGACCACCGAGCTGTTCCTGGTCTTCAAGGGCGGCTCCGGGGCGCTCTACGACCTCGACGACTTCGAGCTCTCCAACGTCCCGGCCGACCGCGCCGCCAAGCGCGTCCTGGTCTTCTCCAGGACCGCCGGGTTCCGCCACGACGCCATCCCCACCGGCGTCGCCGCGCTGAAGGAGCTCGGCGCCACCGCCAACATCACCGTCGACGCCACCGAGGAGCCGCGTCAGTTCACCAGCAACAACCTGGCGCGCTACGACGCGGTGGTGTTCCTGTCGACCACCGGTGACGTCCTCAACGCCGATCAGCAGCAGGCGTTCGAGAACTACGTCAAGGGCGGGGGCGCCTACATGGGCGTCCACGCCGCCGCCGACACCGAGTACGACTGGCCCTTCTACGGCGGCCTCGTCGGCGCCTACTTCCAGGGGCACCCGCAGATCCAGAAGGCCACCGTCCGCGCCGAGGACCACACGCACCCCGCCACCGCGCACCTCGACGAGGCCGGCTGGGAGCGCACCGACGAGTGGTACAACTACCGCACCAACCCGCGCGGCCAGGCCCGCGTCCTCGCCACCCTGGACGAGACCACCTACCAGGGCGGCACGATGAAGGGCGACCACCCCATCGCGTGGTGCCAGACCTACCAGTCCGGGCGCTCCTTCTACACCGGTCTCGGGCACACCAAGGAGTCCTACGCCGAGCCGGCCTTCCGCCAGCACCTCCTGGGCGGACTGCGCTACGCCGTCGGACAGGTCAAGGCCGACTGCAAGCCGCAGACGGGCTACCGCGACCTGTTCAACGGGTACACCTCGGAGGGCTGGAAGCAGGCGGGCCCCGGCAAGTTCAACGTCGTCGACGGTGAACTGCGCACCGAGGGCGGCATGGGCCTGCTGTGGTACCAGGCCAAGCAGTACGGCGCGTACTCCCTGAAGCTCGACTGGAAGATGGACGGCGACGACAACTCCGGTGTCTTCGTGGGCTTCCCGGCCTCCGACGACCCCTGGTCAGCGGTGGACAAGGGCTACGAGATCCAGATCGACGCCTCCGACGCCCCCGACCGCACCACCGGCTCCGTCTACAGCTTCAAGTCGGCCAACCTCAAGGCCCGCGACCAGGTGCTGCGTCCCCCGGGCCAGTGGAACAGCTACGAGATCAAGGTCCAGGGTGAACGGCTCCAGGTCTTCCTCAACGGAGTCAAGATCAACGACTTCACCAACACCGACCCCGCCCGCAGCCTGAAGGACGGCTACATCGGCCTGCAGAACCACGGGGCCGACGACCAGGTGTCCTTCCGGAACGTACAGATCAAGGAACTTCCCTCCTCGTAGGGCAGTCCCTGCCGGCACCCACGAGCCGGCGGCGGGCGGGGAGACGCCGTGCCCCCGCCCGCCGCCCCCACCACTCGCACCAGGGAGGCAGCCGTGACGAACCCCCCCGCCCCGGCACCGGCATCGGACCACCGGTCGCCCGCGCGCACCGGAGTGTGGCTCATCGGAGCCCGCGGCTCCGTCGCCACCACCGCCGTCGCGGGATGCGCGGCGATCACCGCCGGGCTCCACCCCGCGACGGGCATGGTGAGCGAGACCGCTCCCTTCGCCTCGGCCGGCCTTCCACCACTCCCTTCCCTGGTCTTCGGCGGCCACGATACGGCTGCCTGCCCGCTGGGCAAGCGGGCCGAACAGCTCGCGGAGGGCGGCGTGCTGCCGTACGGCCTGCCGGCCGCGCTCCGCGCCGAACTCGCCGCCGCCGACGCCGAGATCCGCACCGGCGGCCCGCTCCCCGGCGACACCCGCGGTGACGAGGAGCTGATCGCGGCGTTCGCGGCGGACATCACCGCCTTCACCCACCGCCACGACCTGGCGCGGACCGTCGTCGTCAACGTCGCCTCCACCGAGCCCGTTCCCGAGCCCGGGAGCGACCGCCTCCCGGCGAGCTCCCTCTACGCGGCTGCGGCGATCGAGGCCGGATGCGCCTACGTGAACTTCACCCCTTCCACCGGGATACGGACCCGGGACCTCGCCGAGGCGGCCTCCGCCCGCGGCCTGCCTCACGCGGGACGGGACGGCAAGACGGGGCAGACCCTGCTCCGCTCCGTCCTCGCCCCGATGTTCGTGCAACGCGCGCTGTCGGTACGGGCCTGGTCCGGCACCAACCTGCTCGGCGGCGGTGACGGGGCGGTCCTTGCCGACCCCGCGGCGGCCGCGGCGAAGAACGCCGGCAAGGAGCGCGTCCTCGCCGACGCCCTCGGCGCCGCCCCCGAGGGCGAGGTGCACATCGACGACGTCCCCGCCCTCGGCGACTGGAAGACGGCCTGGGACCACATCGCCTTCGACGGCTTCCTCGGCACCCGCATGGTCCTCCAGACCACCTGGCAGGGATGCGACTCCGCCCTCGCCGCCCCGCTCGTCCTCGACCTCGCCCGCTTCGCGGCCCGCGCCCAGGAGGCCGGTCTGAGCGGACCCCTCCCCGAGCTGGGCTTCTACTTCAAGGACCCCGACCCGGGCGCCCCCGCGGCGCTCTCCGAGCAGTACGGGGAGCTGCTGGCCCTCGCCGTGAGGCTGGGGGAGTCCCGGTGAGGGCACCGGGAGCGGGGCGGCTGCGGGCCCTGGCCGTCGTGGCGGCCCTCGGCGTCGTGACGGCGTTCGCCGCGCGCCGCCCAGCGCGCGGCACGGTGCACGACACCGTCCCGCGGGGCGGGGCGGCGCGCGGCACCCACCGGCCCGGGGCGGAGGAGGGGGCCGCCCCGGGCGGGTGCGACGACGCCCGGCCCGCCGGGCCCGGGAGCGCCGACGACGCCGAGGCGGAACGGCCCGCACCGGCCCCACGGCTGTGGGACTGGGCCGAACTCCTGCGCGTCTCCGCCCTGTTCACCGTCCCGGGCGACGCCCTCGCGGGCGCCGCTGCGACGGGACGCGGTCCCCGTCGCGGCACGTTCCTCGCCATCGGCAGCTCGCTGTGCCTCTACCACGCGGGCATGGCGCTCAACGACTGGGCCGACCGCGACGAGGACGCCGTCGACCGCCCCCACCGGCCCCTCCCCTCGGGCCGGATCAGCCCGGCCGCCGCTCTGACGGCCGCCGGGGCGCTCACCGCGGCCGGCCTGGCGCTCGCGGCCCGCGCGGGACGCGCCCCGCTCGCCCTCGCCACCACCCTCGCGGCGACGGTCTGGGCGTACGACCTGCGTCTTAAGCACACGGCGGCGGGACCGGCCGCCATGGCCACCGCACGCGCCCTCGACCTCGTGCTCGGCGCGACGGCCACCCGTCCCCGGGCGCTCGCCGCCGCGCTGCCCCACGCCGCCCTGCTCGGCGCGCACACCTATGCGGTCACCACCGTCTCCCGCAACGAGACGCAGGGCGGCTCCAGCAGGGCACCGCTCGCAGCGCTGGTCACGACCACGGCGATCGCCGCCGTCACGGCCGACGCCGCCCGGACGCTGCACCACCTGCGTGCGTCCACACGCCCGCCGTCGGCCACTGCCCGGCACGGGGCGGGCGGTGGCCGGCGCGGGCGACCAACCCCGAGGACGGAGCAACCACCGGCCCTGCCCCACGTCCTGACGGCACTGGCTTCCGCGGCCTACGCCGGCACGGCGCTCACCCCCTTCCTGCACGCGGCTCTCAACCCGTCACCGCAGCTCACCCAGCGCGCGGTCGGCGGCGGGATCCGCGCCATGATCCCGTTGCAGGCCGCCCTGGCGGCCCGCTCCGGCTCGGGAGCATCCGCGGCGGCCGTCCTCGCCCTCGGCCCAGTAGCCCGCCGGGTCGCCAGAAAGGTGAGCCCCACATGAGCCTGCGCCTCGGCTACGGAACCAACGGCCTCACCGACCTCCGCCTCGACGACGCCCTCTCCCTCCTCGCCGACCTGGGCTACGACGGCGTCGGCCTGACCCTCGACCACATGCACCTCGACCCGCTGGCACCCGACCTCGCCGCCCGCACCCGACGCCTCGCGGGACGGCTGTCCGCGCTCGGCCTCGAGGTCACCGTCGAGACCGGCGCCCGCTACGTCCTCGACCCGCGCCGCAAGCACGGTCCCTCCCTCCTCGACCCGGACCCCGACGCCCGCGCCTCCCGCACCCGGTTGCTCGTCCGCGCCGTCCAGGTCGCCGACGACCTCGGGGCCCACGCCGTGCACTGCTTCAGCGGGATCACGCCCGCCGGCACGTCGTCCGCAACCGCATGGCAGCGGCTCGAAGGCGCCCTCGCACCCGTCCTGGACGCGGCGTCCACCGCGGGGGTCCCGCTCGCGGTCGAGCCCGAGCCCGGTCACCTCCTCGCGTGCCTCGACGACTTCCACCACCTGCGCGGCCTGCTCGGCGACCCCGAGCCCCTCGGACTCACCCTCGACATCGGCCACTGCCAGTGCCTGGAACCGGCGCCCCCCGCGGACTGCGTCAAACAGGCCGCCCCCTGGCTCCGCCACGTGCAGATCGAGGACATGCGCCGCGGCGTCCACGAACACCTCCCCTTCGGTGACGGGGAGATCGACTTCCCGCCCGTCCTCCAGGCCCTGGCGGACACCGGCTACGAGGGCCTGACCGTCGTGGAACTTCCCCGCCACTCCCACGCCGGACCCGAACTCGCCCGCACCTCCCTCGACTTCCTGCGCTCCCACACCCCCGCGAACGGAGCCACGGCATGACGACACCCACCCGCGAGGGCCTCCAGGGCCGGCTCGGCGACGCCGCCGGCGCCTGGCTCGACGCGGCCCTCGCCGAAGCCGGAGCCGCCCGCGACGGCACCACGGACGACGACACCCCCACCACAGCCTCCTCCGTGCCCGCCTGGGAACAGCGCTTCGCCTCCGCGGGCCGCCACTGCGGCCAGGAGCACGCCGACGCCGCCCGCGTGCTGCTCCTACGGGAGGCCCGCGCCGACGCCGCCACGCTGACCCGCCTGTACCGGCAGGGCACCGCCGCGGAGCGCCGCGCCGTCCTCCTCGCGCTGCCGCACCTCGCGCCGGCCCCCGCCGACGGGGTGCCCCTCGTCGAGGACGCCCTGCGCACCAACGACACGCGGCTCGTCGCCGCCGCCGTCGGCCCCTACGCCGCGGAGCACCTCGACCCGCACACCTGGCGCCACGCCCTCCTCAAATGCCTGTTCACCGGAGTGCCGGTGGACGCGGCCGCCCGGCTCGAGGACCGGGCACGCGGCGACGCGGAACTGGCCCGCATGCTCGGCGACTACGCGGCGGAACGCACCGCCGCGGGCCGGCCCGTCCCCGCGGACCTCCACCGCGCCCTCGCCCTGACGTCCCGGACGGAGGAGTCCTGATGCGCATCTTCGACCCCCACATCCACATGACCTCCCGCACCACGGACGACTACGAGGCCATGTACGCCGCCGGTGTCCGCGCCCTGGTCGAACCCTCCTTCTGGCTCGGTCAGCCCCGCACCTGCCCCGAGTCCTTCTTCGACTACTTCGACTCCCTCCTGGGCTGGGAACCCTTCCGCGCCGCGCAGTACGGCATCGCCCACCACTGCACCGTCGCCCTGAACCCCAAGGAGGCGAACGACCCGCGCTGCCTCCCCGTCCTCGACGCGCTGCCCCGCTTCCTCGTCAAGGACAACGTCGTCGCCGTCGGCGAGATCGGCTACGACTCGATGACCCCCGCCGAGGACACCGCCCTCGCCACCCAGCTCCAGCTCGCCGCCGACCACGGACTGCCCGCCCTCGTCCACACCCCGCACCGCGACAAGCTCACCGGGATGCGCCGCACCATCGACGTCGTCCGCGAGTCCGCGCTCGACCCCGAGCACGTCCTGCTCGACCACCTGAACGAGACCACGGTGAAGGAGGCCGCCGACAGCGGCTGCTGGCTGGGCTTCTCCATCTACCCCGACACCAAGATGGACGAGGACCGCATGGTCGCCGTGCTGAAGGCCTACGGCACCGAGAAGACGCTGGTCAACTCCGCAGCGGACTGGGGGAAGAGCGACCCCCTCAAGACCCGCAGGACCGCGGACGCGATGCTCGCCGCCGGCTTCACCGCCGACGACGTCGACCAGGTCCTGTGGCGCAACCCCGTTGCCTTCTACGGCCGCAGCGGAAAGCTGCAGCTCGACGTCCCGGCCCCCGCGGACCTGCACGAGGGCAACTCCATCCTCCGCGGCGGGGAATGAGGAGGCGGTACCCATGCGCTTCCGGCACCCCGACGGCTCCGTCGTCCACCTGGCCTACTGCACCAACGTCCATCCCGCGGAGACGCTCGACGGAGTCCTCTCGCAGCTCCGCGACCACTGCGAACCCGTGCGCAAGCGGCTGGGCCGGGACCGCCTCGGCATCGGGCTGTGGCTCGCCAAGGACGCCGCGCGCGCCCTCCACACCGATCCGGCGGCCCTGCGCGGGCTGCGCACCGCACTCGACCGCCGCGGCCTCGAGGTCGTCACCCTCAACGGCTTCCCCTACCAGGGCTTCGGCGCCGCCGAGGTCAAGTACCGGGTCTACCGGCCGGACTGGACCGAGCCGGAGCGGCTCGCCTACACCAGCGGCCTCGCCGACCTCCTCGCCGCCCTGCTCCCCGCCGACGTCACCGAAGGATCGATCTCCACCCTCCCGCTCGCCTGGCGCACCCTCTGGGACGAGCGTGCCGCGCGGAGCGCCAGGACCGCCCTCACCACCCTCGCCGGACGGCTCGACGCGCTGGCCGAACTCACGGGCAAGTCCATCAGGATCGCCCTGGAACCCGAACCGGGCTGCATCGTCGAGACCACCGCGGACGCGATAGAGCCCCTCACGGCGATCGCCCACCCCCGCATCGGCGTGTGCGTCGACACCTGCCATCTCGCCACCTCCTTCGAAGAACCCGCCGCCGCGCTGGACGCGCTCACCGCGGCGGGCATCACCATCCCCAAGGTCCAGCTCTCCGCCGCCCTGCACGCCGAACACCCGCACCTGCAGGACGTACGCGACGCGCTCGCCGCCTTCTCCGAACCCCGCTTCCTCCACCAGACGCGCGCCCGCACCGCCGGCGGCCTGCACGGCACCGACGACCTCCACCAGGCGCTCACCGAGGGGCCGCTCCCCACCGGCGCGCCCTGGCGCGCCCACTTCCACGTGCCGCTGCACGCACCGCCGGCGCCTCCGCTCACCTCCACCGTCCCCGTCCTGAAGGACGCCCTCGCCCGCCTCGTCGGCGGCCCGTCCCCGCTGACCCACCACCTCGAGGTCGAGACCTACACCTGGCAGGCCCTCCCCGCCGAGCTGCGCCCGCGCACCCGGGCCCAGCTCGCCGACGGCATCGCCGCGGAACTCGGTCTGGCCCGCGACCTCCTCCACGACCTCGGCCTGAAGGAACTCCCATGACCGACACCGCCGGGCCGGCCCCCCTCCTCGTCCTCGACGTCGTCGGCCTCACCCCCCGGCTACTGGACCACATGCCGCATCTGAGGCGGCTCGCGGACAGCGGCTCACAGGCCCCGCTCGGCACCGTCCTGCCCGCGGTGACGTGTGCCGCCCAGTCCACCTTCCTCACGGGTGCGCCGCCCGCCGGGCACGGCATCGTCGGCAACGGCTGGTACTTCCGCGAACTCGGCGACGTCCTGCTGTGGCGCCAGCACAACGGTCTCGTCGCCGGCGACAAACTGTGGGACGCCGCCCGCCGTGCCCACCCGGGCTACACCGTGGCCAACATCTGCTGGTGGTACGCCATGGGCGCCGACACCGATGTCACGGTCACCCCGCGCCCCGTCTACTACGCGGACGGCCGCAAGGAGCCCGACTGCTACACCCGGCCCCCCGAGCTCCACGACGAGCTCACCGACGCCCTCGGGACCTTCCCCCTCTTCCACTTCTGGGGCCCCGGCGCCGACATCGTCTCCAGCCGCTGGATCGTCGACGCCACCCGGCACATCCTGCGCACCCGCACACCCGACCTCGCCCTCTGCTACCTCCCGCACCTCGACTACGACCTGCAGCGGTTCGGTCCGGACGACCCCCGCTCCCGCCGCGCGGCCACCGAGCTGGACGAGGCCCTGGCCCCGCTCCTCGACGACGCACGCCGGGAGGGCCGCACGGTGGTGGCGCTCTCCGAGTACGCGATCACGCCCGTCAGCCGGCCCGTCGACATCAACCGCGAGCTGCGGCGCGCCGGGCTGCTGGAGGTCCACACCCAGGACGGGATGGAGTACCTCGACGCGATGGCCTCCCGCGCGTTCGCGGTCGCCGACCACCAGATCGCCCATGTGTACGTGCGCCGTCCCGAGGACCTCGAAGCCACCCGCAAGGTCCTCGCCACGCTGCCCGGCGTCGCCGAACTCCTCGACGACGAGGGCAAGAAGCGGCACGGTCTGGACCATCCGCGCTCCGGCGAGCTCGTCGCCGTGGCGGACCCGGACGCCTGGTTCACGTACTACTACTGGCTCGACGACGACAGGGCACCCGACTTCGCCCGGCTCGTCGAGATCCATCGCAAACCCGGCTACGACCCCGTCGAGCTGTTCATGGACCCCGCGGACCCCTACGTCCGCGTCAAGGCCGCCACCGCACTGGCCCGCAAGAAGCTCGGCATGCGCTACCGCATGGCGGTCGTGCCGCTCGACCCCTCACCTATTCGCGGCAGCCACGGCCGCCTCCCGGCGAGCGACGAAGAAGGTCCGCTCATCCTCTGTTCCATCCCCCGTGCCGTCGGCGGCCGCGTGGCGGCCACCGAAGTGAAGTCCCTGCTCCTGCGCCTGGCAGGACTCCACTGAACCACACATCACCGACGCCAAGGAGTTATCCACAATGACCAGCTCGCGTCGTAACAGCACCCCCGACCCGGAGCTCAGCCGCAAGCTCAGCAGACGCGGCATGCTGGGCGTCGCCGCCGGAGCCGGCGCCGCCGCGCTGCTCGGCCTGGCCGCCCCCACCGCTGCCGCCGCCCAGAGCAAGGGGCACGGCAAGGGCCACGGCCGCCCGGTGCTGCCTCCCGGCCGCCTCGGCATCCAGCTGTACTCGCTGCGCGACAAGGTCTCCACACTGGGCTTCGCCCCCGTCTTCGCGGAACTCCAGAAGTACGGCTACGACGAGATCGAGTACGCCGGCTACACGCAGGGCTCCGCGGGCGCCATCACCCTCGCCCAGCTGCGCCGGCTCGCCCGCGACCACGGACTGCGCGCCATCGGCAGCCACGTCGGCTACTACAACGACGGCGACCCGAACGCCTACACGTTCGCCCAGAACCTGACGAAGGTCCTCGACGACGCCCAGGCTCTCGGGCTGAAGCACATCGGAACGGCGTCCGGTCCCTGGCGGTACGGCAGCACCGTCGACGGCTGGAAGCGCTGCGCCGAGGAGTTCAACGAGTACGGCGCGGCCGCCAAGGCCCGCGGCATGAAGTTCTACCAGCACAACCACGCGGAGGAGTTCTCCTTCGCCACCGACCGCCCGGGAGTGCGGCTGTACGACGTCCTCCTCGCCGAGACCGACCCCGACCTGGTCTACCTGGAGATGGACATCTACTGGGCCTACGCGGGCCAGTTCCGGTTCTCCAAGCGTGCGGACGGCACCCCCGCCCCCTTCGACCCGCTGCGCTACGTCCTGAAGCAGCCCGACCGCTACCCCCTCTTCCACGTCAAGGACGGTGAGCGCGACGACACCAACGCCGACGGCTACCGCATGGTCGACGTCGGGGACGGCGACATCGACTACCAGCGGTTCATCTCGGCCGTGACGCGCACGCACGGCGGCCGCCTCGACCACCACTGGCAGACCGAGCACGACACGCCGCCCGATTCCTTCAGCTTCGCCCGCAGGTCGAGCGCGTACCTGCACTCGCTGCGCGAGACGGACTGCTGACGCCGTGTCGGTGTCGATCTGACGCGCCGTCCGGCGTGCCGGAGGGGCCCCGTGCCCGCCGCTCGGGCGGGCCGGGGCCCTTCGTCTTCCCGGGAGAAGCCGGGCTTGCGCGTCGTCGCGACTTCGGGCAGTCCTGCGGCCGCAGCGACGCGCGAGCCCATGACCAGGGACGGAGCGGTTCCCGTCCGCTCCGGGCCCGCGGTCGGCTCGGTCGTCCCGGGGGATGGGTGGCCGCGTTGGCGTACGTTGTCGGTGACGAGGATTCACCCGTCGGGAGGTCCGGACGTGACGGTTCGTGATTACGGTGCGTGGTGGATTCATTGAGGCCCCGTCGGACCCGTGATCATCAGGAATTCGGCGCTGTGCACGCCGTCCGCAGTCCACCGTTCGCCGCACCTGACGCCGCGTCGCGTGACGGAGCGTGACGGAATTCCGTCGTGCGGCGCGGATGTCCTCGACGCAGGCTCTCCATGTCGGAACCCTGCGGGTATCGCCACGGTGCCCGCCGAGACAGGAGAGTCAGTATGCGCGTTTCCCGTTTTGTGGCCGCTGTCGGTGTGGCCTCTGTCGTTCTGCTGGGTGGTGCCACTGCCGCCGGCGCCGCCACCCCGGACCTCGCCGGCGCCAAGGGAACCCACGTCACGGGCGACCACGGCCGCGGCGGCTACGACCGTGGTCACGGTGGGCGCGGCCACCACCGTGACTCCTACCGCTTCGACCGCGGCTTCTTCGGCTCGTACCTCTTCGGGCCCTACCTCTTCGACCCCTTCTTCTTCGGCGGTCGCTTCCGCTGACCTCCGGCCGGCCTGAACGCCCATGCGTGACGGCCGTCGGTCCCCCCGGGCCGCCGCCCCCGTACAGGGGCGGCGGCCCCCGTGCGTGCGGGGCGGTGCGCGCCGCGGACTCCCATGTGAAAGGCGATAACAATTCGACGTTATCGCCGCTTGCGTTTCCGTTGATAACGTGGCACCGTTATCAACGGAAGCGGGGCGACGGAAGGAGTCGCCCCCCTCGCGCCATCAGGAGACCGCCATGACCGAGACCACCACCACTCGCCGCGTCGCGATCGTCACGGGCGGCTCCCGCGGCATCGGCCGCGAAGTCGCGCTGCGCCTGGCCGCCGACGGCCAGGCGGTCGTCGTCGCCTACGCCGGCAACCAGGCCGACGCCGACGCGACTGTCGCCCAGATCGCCGCCATCGGCGGTTCCGGCCTCGCGGTTCAGGCCGACGTCGCCGACGAGAAGGCGGTCCAAGAGCTCTTCGACGCCGCGGAGCGGGAGTTCGGCGGTGTGGACGTCGTGGTCAACTCGGCCGGCCTCATGATCCTGAACACCGTGGCGGACTTCGACCTCGACGCCCTTGACCGCATGCACCGCACCAACATCCGCGGCACCTTCGTGGTCAACCAGCAGGCCGCCCGCAGGCTCCGCGAGGGCGGTGCCGTGATCAACGTGTCCTCGTCCCAGACCCGGATCGCCACGCCGACCTACGCGGCGTACGCCGCGTCGAAGGGTGCGGTCGAGGCCATCAGCCTGATCCTGGCCCGGGAGCTGCGCGGCCGCGACATCACCGTGAACGCCGTCGCGCCCGGCCCGGTCGCCACCGACCTGTTCCTCAACGGCAAGGACGAGGCGACCATAGACCGGTTCGCGAAGCTGAACCCCCTCGAGCGCCTCGGCTCCCCTCAGGACGTCGCCGAGATCGTCTCCTTCCTGGCCGGCCCCGGTCGCTGGATCAACGGTCAGACGATCTTCGCCAACGGCGGAGCGGCCTGACCCGCCGGCCGGACACCTCCGCGCGACCCCTCCGGGCACCGCACCGCCGGTCCGTCCGCCGGACGCCGGGTCGTCGACCCGCCCGGCACCCCGCACCTCGACCGCATCCTGCCCCGGCAGATCCGCCACCTCGTGCCACCCCACCCCGACCCGGGACCCGGACGCCACAGCCGCCGGGACCGGTCCCCATCAGCCCAAGGAGATCCGTCATGTCCCCCGTGTCCTCCGTCGTCCTGGTCACCGGTGCGAGCTCCGGATTCGGCGCGCTGGCCGCCCACGCCCTGGCCTCCGCGGGCCACACGGTCTACGCGAGCATGCGCGACATATCCGGCCGCAACGCCGAGCGTGCGGCGCAGGTACGTGAACGGGCCGCCCGCGAGGGCATCGACCTGCGGGTCGTCGAACTCGACGTGCTGTCCCAGGACAGCGCGGACCGCGCCGTCGCCACCGTCCTGAGCGAGGCCGGCCGGCTGGACGTCCTGGTCCACAACGCGGGCCACATGGTGCTCGGCCCCACCGAGGCCTTCACCCCGGAGGAGATGGCCGCGGTCTACGACACCAATGTGCTGGGCACCCAGCGGGTGAACCGCGCCGCACTGCCCCACCTGCGGGCGCAAGGACACGGTCTGCTGCTCTGGGTCGGGTCCAGCAGCACCCGCGGGGGCACCCCGCCCTACCTGGCGCCGTACTTCGCCGCGAAGGCCGCCATGGACGCCGTCGCCGTCAGCTACGCAGCCGAGCTCGCCCGCTTCGGTATCGACACCTCCATCGTCGTCCCCGGCGCCTTCACCTCCGGCACGAACCACTTCGCGAACGCGGGCCACCCCGCCGACACCGGCACCGTCGCGGCCTACGAGACCCGGTACGAGGGCCTGACCGAGCAGGTCGGCCGCGCCCTGGCGGCCATCACCCCGGCCGACGCCGACGTGGCGGAGGTGGCGCGCGAGATCGTCCGCGTCGTCGGGCTCCCCGCCGGCAAGCGGCCGTTCCGCACCCACATCGACCCCGCCGACGACGGCTCGGAGGCCGTCTCCGTGGTCGCCGACCGCATCCGCCAGGACTTCTACCACCGGATCGGCCTGGACGACCTGCTCAGCCCCCGCGCCGAAGCCTGACGGCCCCACAGCCGACCGTCCCCACAGCTGACCGGCTCGGCAGCCACCCGCCGCGGCCTCCCGGCGCACCGGACCCTTAGGGGGCCGGTGCGCCGGGAGGCACCGAGAAGGAGAACCGTCATGACCACCTCCGAGTTTCCCGAGCTTCCCGAGCCCGTACGGCGCGCCGTCGCCGCGGCGAACGCCCATGACACCGAGGCCTTCCTCGACCAGTTCACCGAGCACGGCGCGGTGGACGACTGGGGCCGCCGCTTCGAGGGCCGTGAAGCGGTCGAGGGATGGAGCGACCGCGAGTTCATCGGCGTCAAGGTCTCCCTGAAGCTCACCGCGGTGACCCGGCGGGGGGACCAGGTGATCGTCTCCGCCCAGGTCGGCGGCGACGGATTCAACGGCCCGTCGGACTTCGCCTTCACCGTCGAGGGCGACAGGGTCGCCCTGATGAGGATCACCGGCTGACCGGCAGGTGCCGGGAGACGCGAACGCCCGGTGGGGAACCGTCACATGACGGTTCCCCACCGGGCGTTCCCCTGCAGCGGTCCGGCCGCGGCGGCCTGAGCCGCCGCGCGTGGCGGCTCAGGCGGAGTGCGTGATGCGGTCCAGCAGCTCGTTCAGCAGGATGCGTTCACCGGGCGTGAGGATCTCCCCGATCTCGGGGAGCACGGCCTTGAATGCGACGGTGCGGGCGATCGACCGGCGCTCCTCCTCGGCGGCCTCCTCGGGCTCCGCGGTGGTGATGGCGGCGAGTATGGCCTCCCGCGTCCGGGGCGACAGCTCCGGGTCGCGAGCCTCGGGCACCGTGGCGATCAGCGTCAGGACGACCCCGCAGCCGGCCGAGTGGATCATCAACATGGCGCGTTCCACGTCGACGCTCAGCCGGCCCGCCTCGGCGACCCGGGTCACCAGGCCGCGGAGGACGTTGAAGGACTCCGTCACGGCCGCCGGCTCGGCCCCGGGCCTGGGCTGACCGAACATCAGCTGGTATATCTCCGGGTTGGCCACACCGAACTCGATGTGCAGGTCCCAGCCCCAGCGCAGGTCCTCGACCGGGTCGGTGGCCCGCACCCGGTCGGTCTTGCGGTGCAGGTAGTCGGCGAAGCCCTCCGCCGCGACGGCGTCGAGCAGGCCCTGCATGTCGCCGAACTGCCGGTAGATGGTCGGCGGCTGAACGGCCGCCGCCTTGCTGACCGACCGGGTCGAGACCGCGTCGCGGCCGCCCTCGGCGAGCAGGGCAGCGGCGGCGGACATGATCCGCTCTCGGGTGGTCGCCCTTTCATCCATGAATCGACGATAACAGAAATTTGTTACCAAGGGAAACTTTTCGGTCGTCAGACCGTGGAGGGGTGGCCGGGTGTGCCGGCCGCCCCTCCACGTCCCGCATGCCGGGAGGGTCACTTGGCGGGGCCGGAGCCCTCCCCGTGCAGCGCCTCGCGCAGCGCCGTGGTGGCCTCGGCCACCGCCTTCTTGTTGGACTCGGTGCCGCGGAGGGCGTTGAGCATCATGAAGTCGTGCGTGATCTCGGGGTAGTGCGTGAGCTGGACGGGCACACCGGCCTTCCGCAGCATCTCCGCGTACGCGGTGCCCTCGTCGTGGAGGACGTCGGAGTCCGTGATCATCAGCGCCGGAGGCAGGCCGCGCAGCTCGTCGACCGTGGCGCGCAGCGGGGCGGCCAGCGGGTTCTGCCGGTCCTTGAGGCGGGGGGCGTACGCGTCCCAGAACCACTTCATCGCGGGCTTGGTGAGCCAGCAGTTCTCCGCGAAGCGGTTGTACGAGGCGGTGTCGAAGTTCGCGTCCGTGACCGGGTACAGCATCACCTGGCGGCGGAAGTCGGGTCCGCCGCGCTGCTTGGCCATCATCGCCACGGCGGCGGTCATGTCACCGCCCACGGAGTCTCCGGCGACGGCCAGCCGCGAGGGGTCCACGCCGATCTGGCCGCCGTGGTCGGCGACCCACTTGGCCACGGTGTACGCCTGCTCGATCGGCACGGGGAACTGGGCCTCGGGCGAGGGGGTGTAGTCGACGAAGACCACCGCCGCCTGCGCGCCGTTGGCGAGCTCGCGCACCAGGCGTTCGTGGGTCTTGAAGTTGCCCAGCACCCACCCGCCGCCGTGGATGTAGACGATCCCGGGCAGGTTCCCCTTGGCGCCCTCGGGCCGTACGACGTGCACGGACACCGGGCCGGTCGGTCCGCCGGGCACGGTCCGCTCGCTGATCTGCGCCGGGAGCATGTCCACCGGGCCCGCCTGCAGCTTGTTCAGCACCTCCCGGGCGGCCGTGTAGGAGAGCGTGTACAGCGGCGGGCCGTCCGCCGCCGCCAGCTGGTCGAGGAAGTCCTGGTCCTGCGGGTCCAGCCGCACCGGCGGGTTGCCGCACGGCACCTTCGGCGCGGGCGTGTCGGCGGGCACCGCGTGGTCGACGCGCAGGACGTTCGTCGCCCTCTCGCCGCAGGCCGTGAGGCCCGCGGCCGCCGCGAGGAGGACTGCGAAGGCGTAGCGTGCCTTGCGTCGCGTTATGGACCGGACGTGCGGACAGGTCATTGCGGTCTCCGAACCGTGGTCGGTCGATGGCCCCCACGTGAGCAGCCTGCGGAGGCGGTACGGTCCGGACAACCGGGGATGGGCCGGGGGAGTGGCCCGCGGGCGTCGGCGCCACGCGGCCTCACCGGGCCCGGAGGGTCAGACCACGACGAGGTCCCAGGCGGTCATCGCGTCGGCGAGCCGCAGGTGGGGGGCCGCTTCGGCGAGCCGGCCCTGACGCTCCAGCGTGCGCCCGAGGAGGAGGTGCGCGTGCGCGTCCTGCGGCTCGGCACGCAGGAGGTCACGCAGCTCCGCCTCGGCCCGCGACAGCTGCGCGGAGAAGTAGTACGACCGGGCCAGCAGCATGCGCACCGCCATGTTGCGGGGTGCCACGTCCACGATGGACGCGAGCGTCCGGGCCGCGGCGGCGTAGCGCTGCCGGTTGAAGAAGAGCACGGCGCGCTTGAACGTCTCCGTGGTCGGGCTGCTCATGTCGGTGCCCACTACTGCATCACCTCGGTCGAAGGACGATCTCCTTGGTATGGCTTCCAACCGGGGCAAGTGTCTGATTTGTTCCACTCCGCCCCCTTGATCTGCCGAAATCTTTGTGCGCCCGCCCGATCACCGTGCGTGTCGTCCGGAGTCGGAGGGGGCCGGGCCGGGTTGCGCACCTCACCCTCCTGGGGGAACGTGACTTCGAGGCCGCATGGCCGCACGTCCGAGGATCTCCCGCCGTCCTCCGCTCTCCTCCGCTCCCGTTCTCCGCCGCTCAGCGGCCCCCTCGGGACGCCGGCAACCGCGCCCCCGCATCCCGCGACCCCGCAGCGGCACTCCGGACCGCATCCTCGCCCACGACCGCCACCACCCCCGGCAGCGGCCAGGAAGGCAGAACGACATGCCACTCCTCCGCACCCTCGCCCTGACCACCGCGTCCGCCGCCCTTGCGACCGTGGTCGCGGCCGCCCCGGCCACGGCCGCCGCCGCGACGGCCCAGGCCGCCCCTGGCGGCGCCGCCCCGACCTACGCCACGGTGCTCGTCACGTGCTTCGGCCGGGGACTGGTGATGCCCCCGGACTTCCTCCTGGCCTGCGGGGACGGGAACGACCGGCTGGGCGGTCTGTACTGGTCGCACTGGGGCAGCGACTCGGCCGTGGGTACCGGTTACGAGGAGGCCAACGACTGCGATCCGTACTGCGCGGCAGGCCACTTCCACACCTTCCCGGTCAAGATCAGGCTCTCCGAGAGCAAGCCCTGGCCCGAGGACCCGCACCTGCGGCACTTCACCAAGCTCACGATCACCTACCCCGACACCGAACCCTCCTGGCCGCACGATCCGGTCCGCGAGCTGTGGGACTGAGCGGGCGCGCGACGGAGCAGGACACGCCGACGGCCCCCGCGTCGCGGGGGCCGTCGGTCGTTCCTCGATGATCTTCAGTGGATGTGACTCTCAGCGGTAGAAGCCTCCGTAGAAGCCGGTCCCGTAGAAGCCGGGGTAGAAGCCGTAGTAGCCGCCATAGCCGCCGTAACCCCCGTAGCCGCCGTAGCCGCCCCAGCCGTAGCCGTTCCCCCAGCCCCAGCCGCCGTGGCCGCCACCGTGGCCGCCACCGTGTCCGCCGCCCCAGCCGCCGCCGTGGTCGACGACGGACTGCGCGGTGGTGGGTGCTGTCTGTGGCGTCGCCGCGCTGGCCGCGGTGGCTCCGGCGAAGGCGAGCAGGGGCGCCACCACGGCGGCGGCGGCGATCCTGCGGATGGTAAGCGTGCGCATGACTCCCCCTTCGGGGATCTGGACTTCGGGTCGCGGTCCGCACGGAGCGGGCCGCCGTCGCGCCGGATCGTGCGCGTGATCCCGGCGCAGATGGGGGTGCGGGCGTCTGGTGCGGACGCACCTCACGGACGTGGAACGCCGGAACAGATATCTGTAGTTGAAGACGTCCCTATATGAACGGTAGGCACGTTTTATGCCGCCCGTCAAAGGGATCCGACAAAAAGTGCATATTGGTATCTTTTGCTCTACTGTGACGCCCTTTCAACCGTGCGTACCGCACAGGTTCCGTTGCGTCAGCGGCTGCCCAACGGGCCCTCGAACCAGGCTGGTTGAGGCCGCGGTGCGACCCCTTTCGCCGTGAGTCCCCCGTGACCACAGGGGCTGATATGGCAAATGCGACAGAAGGGGCAGGTGGTGCCAGTGGGGTGTAGGGGAATTTCCCTCCGGAATCCGGAAGAGATGAATCCGCTTCGCTGTCAAGCGCTTCCGCCCCTCCGGCGGCACCGCTGCGTCCCCATGTGGTCACTCCGGGCATCCGTCGCATGTCGCGCAGCTGTTGCGCGTCGGTAACGCTTCAAAAATCGCTGGTCGGCGATTTGTTAACACCATTGACATATCCGCGATCGCTGCATACGGTCCTGCGTCGAAGCGCTTCGACGCGTCGCATCGAAACCATTCGATGGACGCCTCACTCGTTCGGCCCAGGTGGAGGTCACTTCAATGTTGAAGGTGCGCAGACCGCTGGCTCTCGCAGCAGCTGCCCTTGCGGGCGCCATGCTCATCACTTCGTGCGGAAGCTCGGACGGGGGTGCGGAGGGCGACGGCAAGACGCTGAAGCTCTGGCACTACGAAGCCCCGAACAGTGCCATGGGCATCGCCTGGAACCAGGCGATAGAGGAGTTCAAGAAGAGCCACCCGGGCGTCAAGGTCGAGTTCGAGGCCAAGGGCTTCGAGCAGATCCAGAAGACCGCCTCGATGGTGCTCAACTCCAGCAACGCCCCTGACCTCATGGAGTACAACAAGGGCAACGCCACGGCCGGCCTGCTGGCCAAGCAGGGCCTGCTGACCGACCTCACCCCGCAGGTCACCAAGTACGGCTGGGACAAGCTGCTCAGCCCCAGCGTCACCACCACCAGCCGCTACGACGCCAAGGGCGTCATGGGTTCCGGCAACTGGTACGGCATCCCGAACTTCGGTGAGTACACGATGGTGTACTACAACAAGGACCTCTTCGCGAAGAACAACGTGAAGGTCCCGGCCACGTTCAACGAGTTCGAGCAGGCGCTCGCCGCCTTCAAGGCCAAGGGCATCACCCCGCTCGCCAACGGCGGCGCCGAGTACCCGGCCCACCAGTACCTGTACCAGCTGGCCCTGACCAAGGCCGACCGCAGCTGGGTCGACTCCTTCGAGCTCTACAAGGGCAAGGCGGACTTCCACGACGCCGCCTGGACGTACGCCGCCAACACCCTGTCGGACTGGGTGAAGAAGGGCTACATCGCCAAGACGAGCAGTGGCGCCAAGGCCGAGGACGCCGGCGTCTCCTTCATCGGCGGCAAGTCCCCGATCTTCTTCTCGGGCAGCTGGTGGTACGGCCGCTTCCGTGACGAGAACAAGTTCCAGTGGGGCTCGTTCCTCTTCCCGGAGTCCAAGATGACCCTCGGCTCGGGCGGCAACCTCTGGGTCGTCCCGAAGAACGCCAAGAACAAGCAGCTGGCCTACGACTTCATCGACATCACGATGAAGAAGGGGATCCAGAACACCCTCGGCAACAACGGCGGCGTGCCCGTCGCGGCCGAGCCCTCGGCGATCACCGACCCCAGCTCCAAGGAGCTGATCGAGAACTTCAACAAGGTCTCGGACCAGGACGGTCTCGCCTTCTACCCCGACTGGCCGGTCCCCGGCTTCTACGACGTGCTGGTCTCGGCCACCCAGAAGCTGATCACCGGCAGCGGCACCCCGGACCAGGTCCTGGACGAGCTGCAGAAGGCCTATGACGCGGGTGCGCCCACGTCATGAGTGCCCGACCCCTCCGGCTGCGCAATCCCTACGCGCTGTACTTGATCCCGGGTGTCATCGCCTTCCTGGCCGTCGTGATCGTGCCGTTCGTGATGAACATCTACTTCAGCTTCACGCACTGGCAGGGCGTCGGCTCGCCCAGCTGGGCGGGGCTGGAGAACTACCGGGAGCTGATGAAGGACTCGCGGTTCTGGGAGTCCTTCCGGCACAGCGTCGCCATGGTCCTGGCGATGGCGGTCATCCCCACCGCCGTCGGCCTGGTGGTGGCCGCCGCGCTGTTCGACTTCATCGGCAAGCACTTCGGTTCGAAGCTGGCCAGCGTGCTGCGTGCCTGCTTCTACCTCCCGCAGGTCCTGCCCATCACCGTGGCGGGCATCGTCTGGAGCTGGATCCTGGCCCCCGAGAACGGCTCGCTCAACGAGCTGCTGAAGGCGGTCGGCCTGGGCTCGCTCCAGCAGGACTGGCTGGGTGACCCGAAGTTCGCGCTCTACAGCGTGATGGCCGTCATGGTCTGGGTGCAGCTGGGGTTCCCCGTCGTGATCTTCATGGCGGGACTCCAGCGGGTCGATCCCTCGCTCTACGAGGCGGCCGAGCTGGACGGGACGAACTGGTGGCAGCGTTTCTGGCACGTGACGCTGCCCCAGATCCGCCCCGAGATCTACGTGGTGATGCTGTGGTGCACCATCGCGGCCCTCAAGGTCTTCGGCGCGGTCTACGTCCTCACCAAGGGCGGACCCGCCGACTCGACCATCGTCCCGTCCTACTTCTCCTTCTCGACCTTCTTCGAGAAGACCGACGTGGGCTACGGCTCGGCGATCGCGACGGTCCTCACCCTGATCATCCTGGCGCTGACCACGGTCGGCCTGCGCTTCCAGACCCGATCGGAGGACGCACAGTGAAGGCGCTCAAGCGCTACCCCGTGCTGGTGGCCATGATCCTCGGCGCGATCTTCATGGTGCTGCCGCTCCTGATCGTGCTCATCAACGCGCTGAA
This sequence comes from Streptomyces sp. NPDC001902, assembly GCF_042891295.1. Taxonomy (NCBI): domain Bacteria; kingdom Bacillati; phylum Actinomycetota; class Actinomycetes; order Kitasatosporales; family Streptomycetaceae; genus Streptomyces; species Streptomyces sp. NPDC001902. The sequence continues at coordinate 143,751 of NZ_JBIATA010000008.1, forward strand.
GTCGCCCGCCGACTACTCCGCGCACGGCCCGCTCTCGCTGCCCCACGGCCTCCACCTGGACGGCCTGACGGACTTCTGGACCCGGGTCAACTTCGGGCACACGCTGATCAACTCGATCGTGATCTCGGGTTCGGTGGCCGTGTTCGGCGTCATCCTCTCGGTGCTGAACGCGTACGCGATCGGCATCGGGAGGATCAAGGGCAAGGCGTACTTCCTCGCCTTCTTCGTGCTGGCGAACGTGCTGCCGCAGGAAGCGCTGGTCTACCCGCTGTACTACCTGTCCAAGCAGGTGGGCCTGTACGACACCAGGCTGAGCCTGATCATCGTCTTCAGCGTCGTGCAGGCGGCGTTCGGCACCTACCTCCTCTCCTCCGTGCTCGGAGCCTTCCCGAAGGAGATCATCGAGGCGGCCAGGATCGACGGCGCCAACAGCTGGCAGATCCTGTGGCGGATGGTGGTCCCGGTCAGCCGGCCCACCCTGGGCGTCCTGCTGGTGTTCTTCTTCATCTGGACCTGGAACGAGTTCCTGCTGCCCCTGGTCATGCTGCCGTCGAACGACAACCAGACCGTCTCGGTCGCGCTCGGCGTGCTCCAGGGCCAGCGTCTGATGGACGCGACGATGACCAACGCGGCCGGCCTGCTCGGCGCGCTGCCCGCGATCGTCTTCTTCCTGCTCTTCCAGCGGACCCTCACTCGCGGCATCGCCGTCGGCGCCGTGAAGTGATCCGCGCCCGGACCACCGTGTCCGCGGCCCTCCACCTGGGCGGATGACCTCCCCGCGTCCCGCCCACGGCTCTGCCTCCCCGCTGCCTCCCCGCTCCGCGGCAGGAGGCAGAGCCGGCCCCACCTGCTCCCACACGTACCGAGAACGCCGGTGGCCGCCCACCGGGAAAGGCATCGACCATGAAGTTCACCAACGGGTACTGGCTGCTGCGCGAAGGCGTCACGGCGGCGTATCCGGCCGAGGTCCTCGATGCCGTCCCGGGCCCCGGAACGCTGCGGGTCCACGCGCCCACCCAGCACATCCGGCACCGCGGCGACCTGCTCAAGGGCCCGCTCGTCACGGTCGACTGCACCGCGCCCATGCCCGGTGTCATCGGTGTGCGCATCACCCACTTCGAGGGCGACGTCGAGACCGGGCCCCACTTCGAGCTGCACCACGAGCCGCACGAGCCCCTCGTGACGGTCGACGAGGAGCAGGCCGTCCTGACCTCCGGCGACCTGAGCGTCCGCTTCCGCCTCGACGGCGAGTGGCGGATGGAGTTCCAGGCCGACGGACGCACCCTCACCAGCAGCGACGTCAAGGCCATGGCGCTGATGGAGACCGCCGAGGGCGAGCACCACGTCCGCGAGCAGCTCCGGCTGGCCGTCGGCACCTCCGTCTACGGGCTCGGCGAGCGCTTCGGCCCGCTGGTCAAGAACGGCCAGACCGTCGACATCTGGAACGCCGACGGCGGCACCAGCAGCGAGCAGTCCTACAAGAACATCCCGTTCTACCTGACCGACGCCGGCTACGGCGTCTTCGTCGACGACCCCGGCAAGGTCTCCTTCGAGGTCGCCTCCGAGCAGGTCTCGCGCGTCCAGTTCAGCGCCGAGCGGCAGCAGCTGCAGTACTACGTCATCCACGGCCCCACGCCGAAGGAGATCCTGCGCAAGTACACCGCGCTCACCGGCCGTCCGGCCCTGCCGCCCGCCTGGTCCTTCGGGCTGTGGCTGACCACGTCGTTCACCACCTCCTACGACGAGCAGACCGTCACCGGATTCGTCGAGGGCATGGCCGAGCGCGACCTGCCGCTGTCGGCCTTCCACTTCGACTGCTTCTGGATGCGCGAGTTCAACTGGTGCGACTTCGAATGGGACCCGCGCGTCTTCCCCGACCCCGAGGGGATGCTGCGCCGGCTGAAGGAGCGCGACCTCCACATCTGCGTGTGGATCAACCCCTACATAGCCCAGCGCTCACCGCTGTTCGCCGAGGGCAAGGCGGCCGGCTACCTCCTCAAGCGCCCTGACGGCGGCGTGTGGCAGTGGGACCTGTGGCAGCCCGGCATGGCCCTGGTCGACTTCACCAACCCCGACGCCTGCGCCTGGTACGCGTCCAAGCTCGAGGCCCTCCTCGACATGGGCGTCGACTGCTTCAAGACCGACTTCGGCGAGCGCGTGCCCACCGACGTCGCCTGGTTCGACGGCTCCGACCCGGAGCGCATGCACAACTACTACACGCAGCTGTACAACAAGACCGTCTTCGACGTGCTGCGCAAGCACCGCGGCGAGGGCGAGGCCGTGCTCTTCGCGCGCTCGGCCACGGCCGGCGGCCAGCAGTTCCCCGTGCACTGGGGCGGCGACTGCGAGTCCACGTACGAGTCGATGGCCGAGTCGCTGCGCGGCGGCCTGTCGCTCGGCCTGTCCGGCTTCGGCTACTGGAGCCACGACATCGGCGGCTTCGAGGGGCTGCCCGACGCGGGTCTGTTCAAGCGCTGGACCGCCTTCGGCATGCTCTCCTCGCACAGCCGGCTGCACGGTTCCTCGTCCTACCGCGTGCCGTGGCTGTTCGACGAGGAGGCGGTGGACGTCCTCCGCCACTTCACCAAGCTCAAGCTGAGCCTCATGCCCTACCTCTACGGTGCCGCGCACCAGGCGCACACCGAGGGCGTCCCGATGATGCGGGCCATGGTGCTGGAGTTCCCGGACGACCCGGGCTGCGCCTCGCTGGAGCGCCAGTACATGCTCGGCGGGGACCTGCTCGTCGCGCCGGTGTTCTCCGAGGACGGCGAGGTGTCGTACTACGTGCCCGAGGGCACCTGGACCCACTTCACGACCGGCGAGAAGGTCACCGGTCCGCGCTGGGTGCGCGAGACCCACGACTACCTGAGCGTCCCGCTGCTGGCCCGGCCCGGTTCCGCGATCCCGGTCGGCGCGGTCACCGACCGCCCCGACTACGCGTGGGCGGACGACGTCACCGTCCGGGTCTTCGAGCCCGCCGACGGCTCCCGCACCACCGTGCGGATCCCCCGCGAGGACGGCACGGCCGCGGCCGAGATCACCGTCGTGCGCGAGGGCTCCACGCTGCGGGCCGAGACCTCCGACGCGTCGCTCCCGTGGGGCGTCGAGGTGGCCGGCGGAGCCTCCGCGCGTGCGGCGGCCGGTACCGCCGTCCTCACCCTGGAGCTCGCCGGCTCCTGAGGGCGGTCTGCTGCAGCACGCACGTACGGGAAGGGAGTTGCATGGTCAAGATCACTGACGTCGCGCGGCACGCCAACGTGTCGCCGAGCACCGTCAGCTACGCCCTCAGCGGCAAGCGGCCGATCTCCCCGGAGACCCGGCGGCGCATCGAGGACAGCATCCGTGAACTGGGCTACCGGCCGCACGCCGGAGCCCGGTCCCTGGCCAGCAGCAGGTCACGGGTGCTCGGTCTCGTGCTGCCCCTCCGGAAGGGCATCCACGTGCCCGTGGTCATGCAATTCGCCACGTCCGTGCTGACCGCCGCCCGGGAGCACGACCACGATGTCCTCCTCCTCACGCAGAGCGAGGGGGAGGAGGGCATCATCCGGGTCGCCCAGAGCGCCATGGCGGACGCCTTCATCATCATGGACGTCGAGATGGACGACCGCAGGCTGCCGTTGCTGCGCACCATGGACCGGCCGTCCGTGCTGATCGGTTTCCCCTCCGACCCGGCCGGGCTGACCTGCGTCGACCTGGACTTCGCGGGTGCCGGCGAGGCGTGCGTGGAGCACCTCGCCTCGCTCGGCCACCGGACCGTGGCCCTGGTCGGCTCACCCCCCGAGGTCTACGTCCGCGGCACCGGGTTCGCCCGCCGGGTCGCCGCGGGGTTCACGGCCGCCGCCGACCGGCTCGGCCTGCGCTCGTCCGTCCACCCCTGCCCGGAGACCCCGGCCGCCGCGCGAGCCATGGCCGAGCAACTGCTGCGCGAACAGCCGGGGCTGTCCGGGATCGTCGTCCACAACGAGCCGATCACCCAGCCCCTGATCGCCGCCTTCCAGGCCATGGGCCTGCGGGTACCGGAGGACCTGTCGGTCGCCGCGATCTGCCCCGACGAGACCGCCGAGCAGGCATCGGTTCCCATCACCTCCGTGTCGATCCCCTCAGCCGAGATCGGCACCCGCGCGGTGGACCTCCTGCTGGCCAAGCTCGCCGGCCGTGACGACGTGCCGGAGACCACCGTGCTCTCCGCGGTCCTGACCCCCCGGGCCACGACCGCCCCGCCGGCGGCCGTGGCCCCGTGACCGGCCCCGTCGCCGTCACTCCGTGCGCAGGCCGTCCGGTCGCATCATGCGGACCAGGGCAGGGAGGCTGAGCGCGGTCACCAGCAGGACGACCGCCGCGCTGACGCCGGTCATGGCGCCCACGTCGGGCCAGCCGACGGTGACGGGCGCACCGACCATGCGGAGCAGCACCGCGCCGAGGGTCAGGCCCACCGCGCACGCGAGGGCGAGGCCGAGGCCGACGGGGAGGGCGGTCTGCCACAGCACCGACAGGCTGAGGGTGCTGCGGCGGGTGCCGAAGGCGACCAGGGTGGACAGCAGCTTCTTCCGCTCGCGCAACTGCTCCAGCTGAGAGACGAGCAGGCTCGCGCCGATCAGCAGCAGGACGCAGCAGGCGCCGACGAACAACCAGGTGCGGATCGAGGCGAAGCGCGCGGACTCGGTCCGGGTGACGTATTCGTGCGCCTCGGCGAGCGGGTCGATCGCGGCCACCGTGTTGCGGACGACCTCGGGCGCGTCCGGGACGGAGCGGTCGATCGAGACGTAGACCCTGCCCGTGACCGTCCCGGCGGCGGACGGGGGGAGCGCCCCGGGGGTGACGAGGACGCCGCCGCGCTTGTAGCCGCTCGGGTCGGCGCGGGTGTGGGCGTCCTTCAGGCCGGACGGCAGGTGCCAGGCGAGTCCGCGTCCCGGCGCGCCGGCGTAGCCCGGGTCCAGGTAGACGACGTGTCCTGGCCTGGCCGTGCGGACGGTGTCGTCGTCGTACTCCCGGTCCCGGACGACGAAGACGTCGCCGTCGCGGCACGCGGAGACCCTCGCCACCACGCGCAGCGCGTCGCAGGTGCCCACGGTCAGTTCGACGTACCGCTGCGGGTCCTGGGCACGTTCGCCGAGCATCCCCACCGACAGCGGGGTCGCTTCGCGCACGGCGTCGGCCGCGGTGAGCCGCCGGGCGGCGTCCGCGGGGGAGTCGGCGGCCGGGAGGAAGACCTCCATCTGGGCCCGGGAGAGGTCGTTCCCGGTACTGCGGGTGTACGAGCCGTCGACGCCCGCGAAGAGCATCTGGAGCGCGATCGCCCCGGCGACGGCGACGGCGATGCCGTTGACCGTGCGGGCCGCGGTGCCGCTGTTCAGCTGGAGCCTGCGGACCGCGAGCTGCCAGGAGGGAGCGCCGGTGCCGAGCCGGTCGACGGCGGCCTCGACGATCCACGGCAGCAGTGCCGTGACGCCCATCAGCAGCAGGACCGTGCCGCCGACGACCAGCGCCTCGTTGAAGTTCCCTCGGTCGCGGCCCTGTCCGACCATCGGGTACAGGAGGGCGAGCCCGCCGAGCGGCAGCAGCAGGCGCCACCACAGCCGGCGGCGAGGCGGCTTGCTCGCGCGGACGACACCGAGCGGCTCGATGACCACGCCGCGCAGCGCGAGCAGCGTCACGGCCACCGAGGCGGCCGGGACGGCGACGGCGACCAGGGCGGTGAGCGCGGGCGCCGGCGTGAGGTCGCCGGGGAAGACGCTGACGCGGTAGAAGCCGACCTGGCCCGCCAGGGCGCGACCGGCCGCGAACAGCACGGCGCCGACGGCGAGTCCGCACACGGCGCCGGCGAGGGCCTCGCCCGCGGCGACGCGTCGCGTGGTCCCGGCGTCCGCACCGAGCAGGCGCAACGCGGCGAGCCGGCGGTCGCGGCGGTCCCCGCCGAAGCGGACGGCGGCCGCGATGAACACGCCGACCGGCATCAGCAGCGCCACGAAGACGATGAGGACGAGCAGCACGAGGACCGGGTCCGTCGTGCTGCCCTGGTCCACCGAGCCGAAGGCGTGGATGCGCTCGACGCGGACGGTCTGCCCGGCCCCGGCGCCGGCGGCGAGCCCGGAGGTCCCCGCGTAGTAGGCGAGGTCGTCCGGTCCCACCAGCCCGTCCTGCCCGATGGTGCCCGCGATGCGGTACGGCAGGCGCTCGCTCAGCAGCCGGCCCTCCGCAGAGGCGAGCAGCCGCCGCAGGGCGGGGGAGACCACCATCGTCCCGCGCCCGGGCAGCCGGGCGACGCCGGGCGGCAGCGGTGGACGCCGGCCCTCGGGCTGCAGCAGGCGGCCCCGTACCTCCTGGTCGCGGTAGGTGGTGTCGACCGTCGCGATCAGCATGGTGTCGTCGGCCCGGTGCTTGACGACCGAGGTGTACGTCATGTCGTTGCGGGCGCGTTCGCGGTCGTGACGCTGCGTCAGGGCGTTCGGCAGCGCGGCGGTGAGCAGCAGCAAGGCCACTCCCAGGCCGACCCCGACAGCGGTCAGGAGCGTACGCACCCAGCCCTCGCGGCCACCGGTGACGGCGAACCGGACACCCATCGCCAGGTCCTGGATGCGGCTTCGGCGGCTGGTGCCGGGGGTGTCGCCCGAGCTCATGCCACGCGCGCCGTGTCGCGGACCTTCCCGTCACGCACGACGACCTCGCGGTCGGAGTACGCGGCGACCCTCGCCTCGTGGGTGACCAGGACGACCGCCGCGTCGGTCTCGCGGGCGGCGGCGCTGAGCAGCTGCATGACGCGTTCGCCGTTGAGGGAGTCCAGCGCTCCGGTGGGTTCGTCGGCGAACAGCACGCGGGGGCCGGTGACCAGGGCACGGGCGACGGCCACCCGCTGTCCCTGCCCGCCGGAGATGGCCCCGGGCCGCTGGCCCGCGACGTCCTCGACCTCCAGCCTGCGCAGCCACTCCAGGGCGGTGCGCTTCGCGTCCTTGCGGGAGGTGCCGCCCAGCCGGAGCGGCAGCGCCACGTTCTCCGCGCAGGTGAGCTCGGGGACGAGCTGCCCGAACTGGAAGACGAAGCCGAACTCGCTGCGCCGCAGGGCGCTGCGCCGGGCGTTGTTCATCGCGGACAGCTCACGACCGCGGTAGGTGATGGTGCCGGCGTCCGGGACGATGATCCCCGCGAGGCAGTGCAGCAGGGTGGACTTGCCGGAGCCGGAGGGGCCCATCACGGCGACGACCTCGCCGGGGCGTATGGAGAAGTCCGCCCCGTCGAGGGCCGGCGTCCGGCCGTAGCTCTTGTGCAGGCCGTCGGCGGTGAGCAGGGGCTCTGCGGGCGTCACGCGCTCACCTCCCGGGCGAGCCCGTCGAGCCGCGCCGCGGTCAGCTCCAGCCAGCGCAGGTCGGCTTCGAGGTGGAACAGGGCGTGGTCGCAGATCAACTGGTCGGCCAGGTCCCCGGTGCGCTTGCGTTCGGTCAGGTCGCGCATCAGCCGCAGGTGCTCGGCACGCTGCACGTCCAGGATGTCGGCCGCGTCGCGCTGGGTGAGCAGCGCGAGGACGACCTTGGTGTAGAGGGTCGACTGCAGGTATGGCTCGGGCTTCTCCGGGGTCGCCAGCCACCGTGCGACGTCGGTGACGCCCGCCTCCGTGATGGCGTACCGCTTCCGCTCGGGGCCCTCGCCGGGCTCTATGGCCTCGACCTCGACCAGGCCGTGCTTCAGCAGCCTCGACATCGTGGAGTAGACCTGCCCGTAGTGCAGCGGCCGGTCGTGGCCGAATCGCTCGTCGAAGGCGCGCTTGAGGTCGTAGCCGTGGCGCGGCCCGGATTCGAGGAGGCCCAGGAGGGTGTGACCGATGGACATGCGCGTCAATATACACATGAGGTATACACGTCATGTAGACGCGATGTCGCGATGTGTGCAGTTGGGGGCACCCCCGCTATGAATTGCGTGTATACCCCCTGTGTAGAGTCGCGGTCATGCGAACTACCCGGCTCCGAAGCCTCCTGCCCGCCCGACGCGACGCCGCCTCCGCCCGGACCGCCCGCAGATGGGCGGTGCTTCCCGCGGCCGCCCTGGCATTCGCGCTCGCGCTCACCGGTTGCACCCGCGTGGAGACCACCTCCCCGGGCACCGTGCGGCAGGAGGCCGGCAAGACCGGCACCGGCACCTTCGGCAGCGTCGACTGCCGCAAGGCCAAGTGCATCGCGCTCACCTTCGACGCGGGACCGAGCAAGCACACGGCGCAGCTGCTGGACGTCCTCAAGGAGAAGCAGGTGCCCGCCACCTTCTTCCTCCTCGGAAGGAAGCACATCGACCGCTACCCGGACATGGTCAAGCGCATGGCCGCCGAGGGGCACGAGGTCGCCAGCCACACCTGGACGCACAAGATCCTCACGCAGATCGAGCCCGAGGAGATACGCGAGGAGCTGAGCCGTCCCAACGACGCGATAGAGCGGATCACGGGCCGGCGGCCCACCCTCATGCGCCCGCCGCAGGGACGCACCAACGACACCGTCCAGGGCATCGCCCGTGAGATGGGCCTCTCCGAGGTGCTGTGGAGCGTCACCGCCAAGGACTACGAGACCAACGACCCCGACCTGATCACCAAGCGCGTCCTGGACCAGGCCGACCGCGACGGCATCATCCTGCTCCACGACCTCGTCCCCGGCCCGGCGGCCAAGGGCTACCGGGGCACCCTGCCGGCCGTGCCCGGCATCATCGACGCGCTCAAGAAGCGGGGCTTCACCTTCGTGACCGTTCCGCAGCTGCTCGCCCCCGGCACCCCGCAGCCCGGGGCGGTCTACCGCCCCTGACCGGATCCGAGGAGGACGCGGCCGGATGGAGGTGGCCCCGCCGGCGGCTTCGGCGGCACCGTGGATGACCGGTGCAGGGAGCGTGTGGCGGGAGCGAGACATGACGGACACCCACCCTCACAACGGTGACGAGGACGGTGTGGTCTGGCTGGTCGGGCTGCGACACCGCGGCGGCTCGGGGGCGCTGGTCCGCCACTACTACATGGTGGCCGGGACGATCGCCGGGGTCGACGCGCTGCGCCGCGCCCGCTGGTTCGCGGCCCAGCCCACGGAGCGCGTGCTGCGCGGCGACGCGGCGGTCGACGGCACATGGGCCGAGGTGCGCCGGCTGATGCAGGACACCCTCGGCCGCTTCCGTCTCGCGGGCCGGGCGGCCTGAGCGCGCGCGGAACTCCCGCTCCGTCACTCCGCGGGCACCGGGCCCACCAGCAGCAGGGCGATGTCGTCGCGGCCCCCGGAGGTCCGCCGGGCCTCCCGCAGGAGCTCGTCGGCCAGGTCGTCCAGCGAACGGACGGGCGCCGCGGCGAGCCGGCCGGCGAGTTCCCCGAGCGCCGTCCCCAGATCGGCGCCGGGACGTTCGATCAGGCCGTCGGTGAACAGGGTGAGCACGCTCCCCGGTGGCATGGACACCTCCGCGGCCCGGTAGTCCGCGGTCACGTCGACCCCGAGCAGGAGCCCGGGCGGTACGTCGAGGATCTCCGTGCGACCCGACCGGTGGCGCAGCAGCGCCGGCAGATGGCCGGCGCTCGCCAGCAGCGCGCGGTGCCCGGGCACGTCCAGCTGTGCGTACAGGCAACTGGTGAACAGGTCGGTGTCGAGGTCGTTGAACAGGCGGTTGATCCGGGTCAGCACCTCGTCCGGGGCCGCGCCCGTGCTCGCGTGGGTGTGCACCGCCGTGCGGATCTGGCCCATCAGCGCCGCCGCGTTGACGCTGTGCCCCTGGACGTCGCCGATGACCGCGGCCGCCGCCCCGGCGCCGTCCAGGCGGATCAGGTCGTAGAAGTCGCCGCCGATGTCCATGCCGCTGGTCGCCGGGAGGTAGCGGGCGGCGACGCGCAGGCCGGGCACGTGCGGCAGGGAGTGCGGCAGCAGCGCGGTCTGGAGGGTGCGCGCGACCTGGCTCTTGGTGTCGAACAGCCGGGCACGTTCCAGCGCCTGGGCGATCATGCCGGCCAGCGAGGTCAGGGCGGCGCGCTCGTCGGGCGGGAAGGCGCGGGGGAGGGCGAAGGCCAGGACGCAGCAGCCGATCGTGCGGCCCGAGGCGTTCAGCGGGAGGAACGCCCAGGCGCCCATCCGCGTGTAGGGGGCGACGAGGGGGAAGGCCTGCCGTATCGCGTCGACGTCGCTGAAGAAGAGCGGCGCACCCGTGGCGACGGCGCGGGAGCCCGCGGTGTCGACCGTCAGCGACAGACCGCGGAAGAAGTCCTTGTGGGTCCGGGGGAAACCGTGGGAGGCGACGTCCTGGAACCGCCCCTCGTCCGCGATCAGCAACGACAGGCCGTCGGCCCCGAGGACGGGCATGATCTGCTCGGTGACGGCGGTCGCCACGTCCTGGACGCCGACCGCCTCGGTGAGGGACGAGGCGATGTACAGCAGGTGGTACAGCGCGCCGGCGCGGGTCGGCGCGGTCCCGGAGGGTGTGGCGGGCGGGAGCCGGTCGCCCGCCGGGGACGGGGCGGTCCGCAGCCGGATGCTGATCCCGGTGGTGTCGGGGTAGAGCCGGAAGGACAGCCAGTCGTCCGGGGGGCGCAGCGCGGTGAAGTCCGTGGGGAGCCGGCTGAACAGCGCGGCCAGGTACGGGTCTTCGTAGGCCGGGTCGATCAGCCAGGGCAGGGACTCCCAGAGGCGGGTGTGCATCAGCTCGGCCTTGCCGCGGCCGAGCAGCTCGGCGGCCGTGGCGTTGAGGAAGGTCACCCGCCCCTCCAGGTCCAGCGCGAGCACCCCGTCGTCCAGGCGCTCCGTCAGTTCCGCCGCGGCCTGGGCCTCGGCGGGCGGCAGGGGCGGCGGAGGGTCCGGCGCGAGCACCCGGGGCATGGTGCCCGGCCGCAGCGGCCGCCCCCGGGCGGCGGCCCGCGTCAGCAGCGCGCTCATCCGGTCGGCGGCGTGGGTCACGGCGGCCCGCTCCTCCTGGGCGAGCCGGTCGGGACGGGTGTCGGGCCACAGCAGTTGCAGCACGCCCGACACCGTGGTGCCCGTGTGCAACGGCACGACGTACATCGCCAGCCGGTAGGGCAGTGCGAAGGCCGTGCGCGGGAACCGGCGGGCGAGCTCGTCGTGGCCGTGCACCCAGACCGGACGCCCGTCGCGCGCGACCGTGGAGACGGGCGCGGGTGTCGCGAGCGCCAGCCGCGACCACGGCCGCACCACTCCGGCCGACAGGCCCGTCACCACCGCCAGGCGCAGCGCCTGGGCGTGCGGCACCAGCAGGAAGACTCCGGCAGCGTGGGACCCGGTGATTCTCGCCACCTCGGCCAGAGCCTGGTCGAGTGCGGCCTCTTCCTCCGGCGCGGTGCCGGGCGCTGCGCTCCCGCTCATCACCCACCGGCCCCGCGCGGTGACCAACGGGCCGTTCGCCGCCGGGGAACGCCGTTTCGGCGTGGCCGGGGCGCTCCCATATGTGGACGATAGTCCCCGCCGACAGGTGGGGGCATCTCGGCCCGGCCCGGCCCCGGGGCCGGGCCGGGGATTCCGGGACACGATCCCGGATTCCCCGCGGGAGCGGGAAGGGCTCGCCGTCGCGTCTGGTTTAAAGTTGCAACCACGCTCCGCCGCGCCTCTCAGCGGCGCCGGACCCCCAAGGAGAAGCACCGCATGCAGCCGGCCGTACTCGACGCACCCGTGACCGTCACGCCCCCGGACGACTCGTCGGGGCCCGCGCACGCCGCAGCCGGGGACGGTGGAGGCGCCCGGCGCGCCACCCACATCGCCATGATGTCGGTCTCCCTCGGCACGGCGGGCCTGGGCGGGCTCTGGCAGTCGGCCGCGGCCACGGTGGCCGCGCCCATCGGGGTCAGCGACGCCCTGTTCGTGGTCAGCGGACTGCTGTGGGTGGTGCTGCTGGCGCAGTACGTGCGGCACGGCGGAGCACGCAGGCGCAACATCCTGGAGGACCTGCGCCACCCCGGTCAGGGCTTCGCGCTCGCGTACGTCCCGATCATCGGCATGCTGGCCACCGGCCACTTCGCCCGCTTCGGGGTCGACGGCGCCCGCTGGTTCTACGCGCTGTTCGCCCTCGCCTCCGCCGCCCTCGCCGCCCGGCTGCTCGCGCACTGGGTGACCGGCGGCCTCGGCTCCGCCCCGCTGCACCCCGGCTACCTGCTGCCGGTGGTCTCCGGACCCTTCATCGCCAGCACCACCGGCACCGCGGTCGCGCTTCCCGACGCGGCCTCGGCCGCCTTCGCGGTGGGCGTCCTGTACTGGCTCGCCTTCGGCACCGTGGTCCTCGGCCGCCTCGTGACGGACGGCCTGCCCGGACCCGCGCGCCCCACGCTGACCGTCCTCACGATCCCGCCGGCCGTCGGCGGCCTCGCCTGGACCGCCGCGCACGGCGGACGGGTCGACGCCGTGGGGTACGGCTTCGCCGGGCTGGTGCTCTTCACCGTCCTGATCGTCCTGTTCCTGGTGCCGCACGTCCGCCAGGAGGGTTTCCACACCGGCTACTGGGTCTTCTCCTTCCCCGCGGCGGCCACCGGCAACTTCCTCGTCCGCTGGCTCCACGGCGCCGCCGTCCCCGGTTGGCAGGGCCTGACCTGGCTGGTGATCGTCCTGGTCGGCGGGGCGTTCCTCGTCCTGTACGCGGCGACCGTCCGGTACGCCGTCCGCGCCGTGGGACGGCATCGGGCGGTCGCGGGGGCGTAGTGACGGCGGGCCCGCCACGAGGTCAGGTGAAGGGGACCTCGCTGTCGAGGAAGCGGGCGACGTGGGCGCAGAACAGCCGGGGGTACTGGAAGAGCGCCCCGTGGCCCGCGTCCGGGTAGACGACGAGCTGCGCGTGGGGGATGTGCTGCGCGAGGATCCACGAATTGACGGTCGGGACCATGATGTCGTCGCTGCCGTTGACGACGAGCGTCGGCTGGGTGATGCGCCGCAGCTCCGTGAACCGCTCGCCCCGTCCGGTGTTCCAGTCGGCACGCAGCGCCTGCTGTGCGCGGACGCTGTCCGGGCCGGATTCGGCGTCGGCGTCCACCGTCCGCTCGTGGCGGCGCAGCCAGAACTCCCGGCAGGCCCGGCGTCCGCCGGGGGAGTCGTCGAAGAAGAGGTACAGGTAGTCCTCCTCGGTCAGGACCTCGTGGGCGGCCACCTCCGCGACCCGTTCGCCGACGCCCGCCATCTCGCCCGCGCGCGGCTTCGTCCCGACCAGGACCAGGCGGCGCACCGGTTCGGGATGGGCCACGACGAGGGCCTGGCTGACGTACCCGCCCACCGAGAAGCCCAGCAGGTCGACCTCGGGAAGGCCGAGCGCCCGCAGGAACGCGACGGCGTTCCCGGCGAAACCCTCCGCCGATTCCGGCGTCCGGCCGCCCGAGTTCCCCACCCCGGCGTTGTCGAAGCGGATCACCGGCCGGTTCTCGGCGAGGCCGTCCGTGACGAGCGGATCCCAGTGGTCCATGCCCGCGCGGAAGTGCGGGAGCATCAGGAGCGGCGTCCCGGAATCCGCCCCGAAACGGCGATGGGCGTAACGGTCGCCGTCCACCTCGATGTACCGGGTCGGTGCCGTGGTGTGCACGTACGAAGGCACGATGCCGTCCTGCGCTGGGTGAGCCCCCGCCGTCGACGGTGTGCGTGCCGCCGTCGCCAACATTGTCCGGCGAGGTTCGGTTCGGCTCAAAAGGCGCAGGCGACGGCAGGGCCTCACCGTGCTCACCGGACGGTGGCCAGCACTTCGTTGAAGGCCTCGGTCGAGCTCGGGTGCGTGTAGATCGTGTCGCGCAGCTCGGTCGCCGTGACCCCGTGCCGCATCGCCAGCGCGACCGTGTTGACGAGCTCCTGGGAGTCGACGCTGAGCAGGGCGGCATCGAGCACCCGGTCCGTCGCCGTGTCGAGGACGAACTTCATCAGCCCACGCGTTTCCCCGACGATCTTCGCCCGGGGCATCGCGGCGATCTCGCCGACGGCCTTCTCGGCGACGCCGACCGCGTACCCCTGCTCGCGTGCCTGCTTCTCGGTGAGCCCGACGCGGGACAGCGGGGGCGTCGTGAAGAGGGTGTACGGCACGGCCTCGCGGTCGCGTGTCGTCCGCGTGCCGGCACCGGTCAGCTGGTCGGCGACGATCCGGCTGTCGTCGAGCGAGATGTACGTGAACTGGGGCCCGCCGTTGACGTCACCGACGGCGAAGACGTGCGGCCGGCTGGTGCGCAGGTGCTCGTCCACGGCGACGGCACCCGACTCGGTGGTCCGGATCCCGGCGGCCTCAAGGGCGAGCCCCGCGGTGGCGGGTCTGCGCCCGGTCGCGACCAGGACGGCGTCGGCGTCGGCCGTCCGCTCCTGCCCGTTGACGCGGTAGGGCACGGTGGCGTGGTCCGCGGCGTCCGTGACACCCGTGACGGTCGCTCCCGTCACGACGGTGACGCCATCGCCCGCCAGCACGCCCGCCACCGCGTCGGCGACGTCCTCGTCCTCACGCGGCAGCACCCGCGCACCCGTACGGACCGTCACCGACGCCGTCCTGCGGGACCCCGCCCACGACTGGGGCATCGAGAAGTTCGCCGCGCTCACCTCCATGTCCAGGGCGACCTTCATCCGGCACTTCGGCCGGGAGGCCGGGATGAACGCCGGCGAGTTCCTGATGCGGCTGCGCATGCTCCTCGCTGCGGAACTGCTCACGGAGTCCGAGCAGCCGGTCGCCGCCGTCGCCGCCGCCGTGGGGTACGCCTTCGGCCGCGCCTTCCGCCTCGCGGCGGGCGACACCCCGCCCGGCTCCGTCGCGCGGCCCGTCATGGCCTGCCCGGCGAGGGTGCCTCCGTCCTGAGCCTGCGCGCCGCGACCGGCGGGGGAGCGTCCCGGCCGTGACCGGTCAGTGGCGACGTCGCAGGCGGCGGACCCATGTGCGCGGCCCCCGCGCGGAGCGTACGGCCGGGCGGGCCGGGACGGTCGCGCGGGCCGGGCGCCAGGGCTCGTCCGGCGAGTCGAAGGGCAGCCTGCGCTCGGCGTGGGTGTGGATCTCCTGGTGGGCCTCGTAGGACGTGACGCGGAACGCCTCCTCATAGGAGGCCAGCGCGGCGGCGACCGCATGGCCGGCGAGACCGCGGCGCCGGATCACCCGCGCCAGCCAGGCGAACACGCCCATGACCCCGGCCAGTACGGCCGTGAGGATCAGGCAGCCCATGAGGTCGGTCACGGACCACACCCTACGACGGACGCCCCGCCGGGCGCTTCGGTGCCCGCGGGCCGCCTTGTCGGCCGATAAGGTCCGTTGTCGCGGGCCCGGAAAGGATGGTCCCGGGCCGGACGGAGCGGCGGAGGGAGGGCCGGGGATGCCGACGTCGGACGTACGGGAGGCACCGCGCGACGGGCGCACCGTCGAGGAGAGCGCGGCCCGGGACTGGCGCTTGTCGGCCCGGACGGTCGCCCGGCACGCCGACGACGCAGGCAGCGGGAAGTCCGTTTCCACCTGGCACCCGCACGGCGTTCCCGCCGGGTGCCGGGCAGCAGCCTTCCGCTGCCCCCGCGGCGCAACCCGGCCCGTATCCTCACGGGGCAGCACCCGCGCGAGTTCCTCCCCACGGAACCTCGTTGTGCGCCCGTAACCGGCCAGGACCGAGCAGCGAAGGAGCCCACCGCCGCATGGCCAGCACGTCCGATCCCGTCGACGCCCTCCTGAAGCCGGGGCCGCGGCGGACCCGCCTGCCCGAGCCCGCCGAACGCTCCCGGCTGCGCACCGAGTACGGCCTGACCCAGGCGGAGGTCGCCGAGGCGCTTGACGTGACCCGGACGACCGTGGCCGGCTGGGAATCCGGCCGCAGCGAGCCGCAGGGCGCCACCCGCGCCGCGTACGCCAAGCTCCTGGACGGCATCGCCGCCCAACTCGGCGCCACGGAACCCGAGCCCGTGCCCGCGGCTCCCGCCGTCCCAGCCCCCGGACCCGCTGCCGCGCCTGCCGCCGTCACCGCGCCCGCCGCCCGCCCCGCGCGGCCGGCGCACGCCCCCGCGCGCAAGGAAGCGGAGCCCGTGCCCGACGCGGCGGATCCGCGTTTC
This sequence comes from Streptomyces sp. NPDC001902, assembly GCF_042891295.1. Lineage (NCBI taxonomy): Bacteria > Bacillati > Actinomycetota > Actinomycetes > Kitasatosporales > Streptomycetaceae > Streptomyces > Streptomyces sp. NPDC001902. The sequence continues at coordinate 159,719 of NZ_JBIATA010000008.1, forward strand.
GCCCATGGCCCGCTGGCCGTGCTGGACGGCGACGGCACCGCCTACTGCGCCGGCGGCCTCGTGCTGCCCTGCCCGGCCACCGATGTCCCCTCGCTCGTCGCGTGGACGCTCACCGAAGCGAGGCTCGGTGCGCCGCGCCTGCACCGCAACGGCAAGGACGCGGACCCGCTGATCGTTCTCACCGCCCCGGCCGCCGAACGCCTCGGCCTGCCCACCGTCCTGGAGGACCGCAGGGCCCTGCGCCTGCCCGCCGACCACAAGGTCGTCCGGCAGGTCGCCCGCGCCAAGTGGCAGCTCACCCGCCGCGGGTTCGGCCCCTGGGCCCGCGTGTACCGCCCGGCGCAGGACGGCAGGCGTCAGTGCGTACAACTCGCCGTCCTGCCGTGGGGCGCCCTCGACAGCCGCTCCTGGGGCGACGTCGAGCACCTGCCGCCCCCCGAGCTCGCCCAACTGCTCGCGGACTACGCGCACCGCGTCATCACCCCGCGCGGCTCCACCGCCGTGAGCGGTCTGGAACTGATGACCGCCCTGCGCCCGCCGACCCGCGCCGTCAAGGACCAGGCCACCGGCTCCTGGGTCCCGGCTCCGAACCCCGGTGCCCTCGCGCAGCCCGTGGACCCGGCACCTCCCGAGGCCCCCGACGAACACCCCGTCGTGGCCTCGCTGTTCGCGCGCGGGCACCGCCGCACCCCGGAAGAGGTCCTCGACGAGGAGGCCTTCGAGTGGACCCGGGACCCGCAACTGCTCACCGACGACGAGTGCGCCCGGAAGTACGCCGTCGGGATCGACGTCAACATGGCGTTCGCCGCCGCCGCGAACCGCCTGAACGTGGGCCTCGGCGCCGCCGTCCACGTCCGCGCCCCGGAGTTCGACAAGGCGCTGCCCGGGTCCTGGCTCGTCGACCTCTCGCACATCGACGTCGACCCGCGCCTGCCGAACCCGTTCACCCCCGACGGGACGCGCCCCGGGGGCCCCGCCTGGTACGCCACCCCCACCGTGGCGTACGCGGTCGAACTCGGCCACGACGTGCGCCCGACCGAGGCGTACGTCCGCCCCGAGCACGGCGCCTACCTCGACGCCTGGTACGGCCGCCTGCGCGACGCCTACATGACCACCATGGCCGAACTCGGCGTCGTCTCCGGCATGCCGGAGGCCGAATTCCTCGCCGCGATGGAGCACCACAAGGAGGCCGACCCGGCCCGCGCCGGCCTCCTCTCGGCCGTCAAGGCCACCGTCAAGGGCGGCATCGGCAAGCTCCGCGAACGCCCTCAGGGCACCGGCTACCGCCCGGGGGAGCGCTGGCCCGCCCTCGACCGGCCCACGTGGCGCCCCGACATCCGCGCCGCCGTCATCGCCACCGCGCGCGTCAACATGCACCGCAAGATGGTCAGGTTTGCGGCGGTGGGCCTCTTCCCGGTGGCGGTGCTCTCCGACTGCGCCGTGTACCTGTCCGACGGCCCCGGCCCGCTGGACTTCCTGCCGCGCACGCCCGAGGGCAAGCCGCTGGCCGGCGGTTTCCGGCTCGGGGTGTCGCCCGGGATGGTCAAGCACGAGGGCACCCAATCCCTCATGTGGGCCGTGGAGTTGCTCGAGGACGGCCACAACCCCGCCCGCCACATCAAGGGCGGCGACGCCGCACTCGACGGAGAGTAGGAGAGCCAGGTGGGCATGCTCGGCGACGGCCTCGACAAGGCCACGGCGAAGACCCTCACACGGCCCGTGCCCAAGTCGGCGCAGGCCCAGATGCGGTTCCTGGTGAAGCAGGAGAAGGGCACCAGGGCCGTCGCCGCCCTGCTCGGCGTCTCGCAGCGCACCGTCGAGCGGTACCTCACAGGCGAGATCAAGCGTCCCCGCAAGGACCTGGCCGGCCGCCTCGAGGACGAGGTCCGCAGACGGTGGCAGCCCCGCGTCCGTGAACGCGCCCGCCGCCACGCGGCCACCACCGGCGGCATCGTGATCGAGACCCGCGCCCGCTTCGGCTTCACGGCCGCCCCGGGCTCCACCGACGACGCCCGCGTCCGCCTCGTCACCCAGGCCCTTCCCCCCGACTACGCCGCCCGTCTCTTCACCGCCCGTGCCGCGGGCGCCGGCGAGGACCAGCTGCGCGCCATCGCGGCGGAGGGCCTCCAAGAGGTCTACTTCAAGGACCGCGGCCGCCGCGCACAGGGACTGCAGGTCGACTTCACCGACATCGACTACGTCGAGTTCGAGTTCTGAGTGTCGATAGCCTCGGCCAGCTGCTCAGCGTGGCCGTCAGGCAGGGGCTTGAGCGCTCGGTAGTGGGCGTGGTCGTCTGTCTGCCTGTGCCAGTGGCAGACGTGAAAGGCGCGCACGCGTTCAGGAGCTCGTCGGCGACAGGTCCTGCATGCCCACCACCCGCAGCAACTGCAAGCGCTGGTACGACTCCGTGCCCGGACGGGCCGTGTGGATGACGAGCTGTTGGTTGTGGTCGGAGTTGACCAGGACCTCGCAGTCGAGTTCGAGGATGCCGATCGCAGGGTGCCGGAAGCGTTTCGTGGCGGCGCGGCGTACGGCGACCTCGTGTTCGTCCCAGAGGCGGGCGAACTCCTCGCTCGCGGCGCGTAGTTCGGCGACGAGGGAGGAGGGTTCGGGGTCCGTGGGGCGGGCCGAGGCCACCGCTCGCAGGCCGGCGACCTGCTCGCGGGCGCGCTCGGGGCGGTCCTCGGGCGGGAACAGTTCCTGGGCCGCCGGGTCCAGGAAGAATCGGCGGATCATGTTGCGTCCTTGGGGCGGGCGGGCGAGGACGTCTCCGCTCAACGCCCGTGACAGCGCGTTCTGGGCCAGGACCTCGCCGCAGTCGGTCACCACCATCGCCGGGGTGTCGTCCAGCCGGTCCAGCACCAGGAGCAGGCCCGGGCGCACGTGCGTGCTGGTCGCCTCCCGGCGCGGCGGCTGTTCACCGGTGAGGTGGAAGAGGTGGTCGCGTTCGTCCTCCGTCAGGCGCAGGGCGCGGGCCAGCGCGGTGAGCATCTGGCGGGACGGGCTCGGGCCCCGGGACTGTTCCATCCGCGTGTAGTAGTCCACGGACATGCCGGCCAGCTGGGCCACCTCCTCGCGGCGCAGCCCCGGCGTACGGCGGCGGGCGCCGGCGGTGAGGCCCACGTCGGAGGGGTCCAGGCGGGCGCGGGCGCGGCGCAGGAAGTCGGCTAGTTCGCCTCGGTTCACCTCTCCAGGGTGCGGGAGGCCGGCCGGCTTATCCAGGGACTCCCGATCCCCTGATGAAGAGGTCTCTCCCGGTCGTTCCCGCATCCGCCGAGGCTGGTCGTCAACGACAGGCGACACAGTGCGTGAGGAGCACATCATGCTGACTTTGGTGACCGGAACGACGGGACAGGTCGGACGCCGCTTCGTGCCGAGGCTGCTGGCCCAGCGGCAGCCGGGCGAGCAGGTGCGGGTGCTGGTACGGGACGCGACCCGCGGCGGGCGCTTCGCGGAGCTGGGCGCCCAGGTCGCCGTAGGAGACATGCGCGACGAGGAGACACTGGGCAAGGCGCTCGTCGGCGTGGACGCCGTCGTGAACGTCGCCGCCTCCTTCCGCGGGGTGCCGGACGAGGAGGCATGGGCCGTCAACCGGGACGCCGCGGTGGCCCTGGGCCGCGCCGCGCAGGCCTCCGGCGTGGAGCGGTTCGTGCAGGTCAGCACGGGCAACGTCTACGGCGTCGGACGGGGCCGCCCGCTGACCGAGGCGGACGAGAGCCGGCCGGGCGGCGAGATGTGGGGCGCCTACCCCGAGTCCAAGGCCGAGGCCGAGCGTGAACTGCTTGCGCTTGAGAGCCTGGACGTACGCATCGGGCGGCTCCCCTTCGTCTACGGCGAGGGCGACCCGCACCTCACCGACTCCTTGCGTTGGGCCGCCGGTTGGGCGCCGCACCAGCGCCTGCAGATGGCCCACCACGCGGACATCGCCCAGGGTCTGATGCGTCTGCTGTACGCGCCGGGCATCGCCGGCCGGATCTACAACATCGCCGATGACGCCCCTGTCACGACGGTCGAGCTGTACCATCTCAACGGCGTCGAGGTGCCCGCCGGGCTCCACGAGCTCACGGACCCCGACCCGTGGTTCGGGATCATGTCCAACCAGCGCATCCGCCGGGAGCTCGGCTTCCGGCCGATCTATCCGAGCGTCTGGACGGCCCGGGACGCCGGAGCCCTGTGACGGTCACCACGCGAGGTTGGTCCCCCCCCCCTCTGATCCGCCCCACCAGCACCGGCCCCGCCACACGGATCACGACCGCCACCAGGTACAGCACCGGTAGCGTCACGATCGGCACCGCGCGGGCAGGATCTGATGCTGCTGCCTTCGGCTCAGGCGGCTGCGGGGCGCAGAGGCGGTGACAGGTAGCGCGCCGTACCGGTGACATCCACTGTGCTTCGGCTCAGCACCTCAGCCCTTGACGGCCTCCGCGATCTGCTGGGCGGCCTGGGCGGGCGTGAGGTGCGTGGTGTCGACTACCTGTGCCTCGCCGTGCAACCAGGTGCGGGCCGCCTCGGCATAGGGCTCGAGGTATCGGAGACGGAACGGGGAATTGGGGCCGAGAACAGTGTCGCCCTCGATGCGCCCGCGGAGGGTGTCCTGGTCGGCGTGGAGGACGAAGTGCCGGACCGGGATGGCATGCCGGGCAAGGCCCGAGCTGATCTCGCGCCAGTACCGCTCGACCAGGACGGTCATGGGCATCACCAGGGTGCCGCCGGTGTAGTCGAGTACCCGGCGGGCGGTCTCGACGACGAGCGGTCGCCACGGCGGCCAGTGCTGGAAGTTGTCCGTCGCGGGCAGCCCGGGCGTGATGTCCACGAGCGTCTCGCCGACCTTCTCGGCGTCGAACACCCGTGAATCCGGGATCAGCGGCTGCAGGAGCGCACTGGTCGTCGTCTTCCCCGCGCCGTGGGTGCCGTTGAGCCATACGATCATGCGTCCCGATGCTAGCGCTGTGCGGGCGGCGGCAACACTTCGGGTCCGGGGAGACCGGGGCAGCCGGCCAGCTTCTCCCGCTGCTCGACGGACCCCGTGGTGGCCAGCAGGCGCGCCCACTCCGGCGGTCCCACGCGCCCGTCCAGCAGGGCGAGCGCGACGAACGGCCGGTCGACGGGATCGACATCGGCCGCGGAGAGACGTCCCCCGTACGCCAGGCTCAGGGCGGCGCCCTCGTCGCGCGCGGCCAGGGCCGCCACCTGCGCACGGGTGAGGTCGGGGCGGTCGGCGAGCGCACCGGCGACATCGGCGTCCGCGGTCGCGATCAGACGGTCGACCCATTCGGGCGGCAGCGAGGGATTGCCGGCCAGGCCGTACAGGAGGTCGTTCACAGGGCACCATCGTGGCGCAGGCCCGGCCGGCCGTGCGATGCCGGGGGGCGCCGTCCGGCGTGGGCGGGACCGGAACGGCGAGCAGGGGAAGGCCGTCGGGGAAGGCGAGGGGTCACGTCGTCATGGAGAAGCGCCGGCACACGTGGACGCGGCTGAACTCCGCGCGCATGCGGGTCTCGTCCTCGAGCTTCGCGTGCAGGAAGGCGGCCATGAGCCGCAGGCCGGGGCGCGGGGTGAGGATCGCGCGGTCCGGTTCGCCGGGAGCGGTGTACTGGTGGGCGTACACGTGCAGGTAGTGGTCGCTCTCCGCGAAGCCCATGGCGCGGTACCAGGCGAGGGTGTCCGGGTCGTCGCGGGTCCAGGCGTCGAGGGTCGTCGCGCCCCGCTCGCGGACCTCGGCGCGTGTGCGGTGCAGGAGGGCCCGGCCGAGACCGCGGTGCTGGTGGTCGGGGTGGACCGCGACGGTGTCGATGGTCGCCAGGGCGGTGTCGACGACGGTGTCCATGATGCCGACGACCGTCCCCGAAGCGTCGACGGCGACGAGTTCCAGGCCGGGGGCCGGGATCGGCGGCTTGGTGCGGTCGACGTCGTCGTAGTAGGCGGTGCCCAGGAACGAGAGCACCCTGCAGCGCAGCCAGGAGGCCTCGTCCGCCGGGGCGTACTCGCGCAGCGTGTAGGTCACGGGGGTGATGCTGTCCGGGCGGGGAGACGCCGCGCAACGCGATTTCCGCCTCCGGCGTGCGCCGTCCCCGCCGTACGACGGTACGACGGGGACGCGGCTGTTACGACCTTCAGGAGCGGTGGTACTGAACCGGGGTGGTGACCTTCCCGCCCAGCGCGGTGGCAGCGTGGCGCGCCCAGTAGGGGTCGCGCAGCAGCTCGCGGCCGAGGAGGACGGCGTCGGCCTTGCCGGAGGCGACGATGGTCTGCGCCTGGTCGGGTTCGGTGATCATGCCGACGGCCGCCACGGGCATACCGGTCTCGTTGCGGACGCGCTCGGCGAACGGCACCTGGTAGCCAGGAGCCGCGACGATCCTGGCGTCGGGGGCGTTGCCGCCCGTGGAGACGTCCATCAGGTCCACGCCCCGGGCCTGCAGTTCCTTGGCGAGGCGGACGGTGTCGTCGGCGGTCCAGCCCTCGCGGTCGTCGTCGGCGTTCTCGCTCAGCCAGTCGGTCGCGGAGATGCGGAAGAAGACCGGCAGGTCGGTGGGCCAGACGGCGCGGACGGCGTCGACGACCTCCAGGGCGAGGCGGGTGCGGCCGGCGAAGTCCCCGCCGTAGCCGTCGGTGCGGCGGTTGCTGTACGGGGAGAGGAACTGGTTGATGAGGTAGCCGTGGGCCCCGTGGATCTCGGCGACCTGGAACCCGGCGTCCAGGGCGCGCCGGGCGGCCGCGGCGAAGTCCGCCACGATCCGGCCGATCTGCTCGGTGCTGAGCTCCTCCGGTGTGGTGGAGCCGGTGCCGAACGGGACGGCGCTGGGGCCGGCGGGTGTCCAGCCGTGCTGGGTGTCGGGGGCGATGGGGGCGCCGCGGTCGACCCAGGTGCGTTCGGTGGAGGCCTTGCGGCCGGCGTGGGCGAGCTGGATGCCGGGGACGGTGCCCTGGGACTTCAGGAAGGCGGTGATCCGGCGGAAGGCCTCGACCTGGGTGTCGTTCCAGATGCCGAGGTCGTACGGGCTGATCCGGCCCTCGGGGCTGACCGCGGTGGCCTCGGTGATGATCAGTCCGGTGCCGCCGGTGGCCCGGGCCGCCAGGTGCGTGAAGTGCCAGTCGTTCGGCACGCCCGCCTGCTCGCCGTCCGGCGCGGCGCTGTACTGGCACATCGCGGCCATCCAGATCCGGTTCGGAATGGTCAGCGACCGGAGGGTGAAAGGCTCGAACAAGGTGGTGGTCACGAAGCTGTCTCCTCAGGGGGCGGTCGGGGCCGGGTCACGCGGCGACGCGTCGTTGCATCGCTCATGCGCATGCGCCCTACAGGCTCCCTCAATAATTGCACGCGCTGATTAATTCCCGCATCCCGCGCACAGTGCTCGATCGCCCACAAGTGGATGACGCAGATATCAATCGTTTGCATTAGCCCGCGTCTGCAAGTAACCTCGATCCTCGTAAGGCGCAATCCCCTCACCTCACGGCCCCGCGGCGGGGTACCTCGCCCCCGCGTACGGCCGTCGAAAGGCACCATCATGTCGCTCAAGGAACTCATCCCCGGCCCCCTCGGCTTCGGTACCGCCCCCCTCGGCAACATGTTCCGCGCCATCCCCGAAGAGGAGGTGAGCGCGACCCTGGAGGCCGCCTGGGACCAGGGCGTCCGCTTCTACGACACGGCCCCCTTCTACGGCGCGGGTCTCGCGGAGCTGCGGCTCGGCGAGCTGCTCTCGCGGCGGCCCCGCGACGAGTACGTGCTGGCCACCAAGGTCGGGCGCGTCATCCTGGACGAGCCCGAGCCGGACGCCCGCGACCTCGGCGAGAAGGGCGGGCTCTTCGAGCACGGCCGTCCGAACGCGATGCTCCACGAATGGACCGCGGATGCCACCGAGCGGTCGATCGAGGGAAGCCTGAAGCGCCTCGGCGTCGACCGCGTGGACATCGTCTGGGTGCACGACATCGCCCAGGACTTCCACGGCGACCTGTGGCTGAGCAAGTTCGAGGAGGCCCGCACGGGCGCCTTCCGGGTGCTGTCCCGGCTCCGCGACGAGGGCGTCATCAAGGCCTGGGGCCTCGGCGTGAACCGGGTCGAGCCCATCGAGCTGACGCTCGACCTGGACGAGCCGCAGCCCGACGGCTTCCTGCTCGCCGGCCGCTACACCCTGCTGGACCACGCGCGACCGCTGGAGCGGCTGCTGCCCAAGGCGCAGGAACAGGGCGTCGGCATGGTCGTCGGCGGCCCCTACAGCTCCGGGGTCCTCGCCGGCGGCACCCACTTCGAGTACCAGGACGCGCCTCCGGAGATCGTCGAGCGCGTTCGGCGCATCAAGGAGATCACGGCCCGCCACGGGGTGAGCGTCAAGGCGGCGGCCCTGCAGTTCTCCCTCGCGCACCCGGTGGCCGTCGCCGCCGTCCCCGGCTCGACCAAGCCGGGCCGCATCGTTGAGGACATCGCCGCGCTCAACGAGGACGTCCCGGCCGCCTTCTGGTCCGACCTGCGCGCCTCCGGCCTCGTCAGCCCCGCCGCGCCGCTCCCGAACGGTGCCTGAACGCCCTCGCCCCCCACAAGCCAAGGAGGAATACCATGGCGTCCACCTCGGTCAGCCGAGTCGTGCCCGCGTCGCCCGAACGCGTCTGGGACCTGATCGGCGGCTTCCACGCGCTGCCCGACTGGCTCCCGTTCATCCCCGAGAGCACCCCACTGGAGGGCGGGCGGGTGCGCAGGCTCCGCAACCCCGACGGCGAGGTGATCGTCGAGCGCATGGTGGCCTTCGACGAAGCCGAGCGCCACTACGCGTACGCGATCCTTCAGGCGCCCTTCCCCGTGACCGGGTACGTCTCCGACCTGCGGGTCCACGCCGTACCCGGGCAGCCGGAGGTCGCGGAGGTCGTGTGGAGCGGCCGGTTCGTCCCCGACGGTGCCGGCGAGGCGGAGGTGGTCGAGCTGTTCACCGGCATCTACCGCGACGGCCTCGAAGCGCTCCACGGCACGCTCGCGGGCTGAACCCGCGCCGACGCTCCCCCGTCACGCCCGGTGGCGGGGGAGCGTCGTGGTGACGGCAGGCGCCTCAGCCGGTGGGGCCGATGGTGACCCGGACGCTCTTCATCAGCGGCTGGTCGCTCTGGGTGCTGTAGTCGTTCGCGGCGATGAGCACGTTCATCTCCGGCATGTAGCCGGCCGCGCAGTAGCGGGGCATGTCGTAGGGCAGCGCGCGGTAGCCGGTGAGCGTGCGCCGGCTGCCGTCCTTGGCCGTCGCCGTGATGTCGACGAGGGTGCCGGGCTCGATGTCCCGGGCCCGCATGTCGGCCGGGTTCATCAGGACGAGGGTGCGCAGGTTCTTCACGCCGCGGTAGCGGTCGTCGTCCGAGTAGATGGTGGTGTTCCACTGGTCGTGGGAGCGCATCGTCTGCAGGACGAGCATCCCGTCGCGGGGCACCACGTCCGGCAGCGGCGCGCTGGAGAACTCGGCACGCCCGGAGGGCGTGAAGAAGACCAGTTCGCGCGCGGGCTGGCGGATCCGGAAGCCCAGGGGGAGCCGGACACGACGGTTGAAGTCCTCGAACCCGTCCAGGACCTTGGCCATGGTGTCGCGGATCCGGTCGTAGTCCTCGACGTAGTGCTCCCACGGCGTGGAACTGCCGGGGAGGGCGGCGCGCGCCATGCCGGCGATGATGGCCGGTTCGGACAGCAGGTGGGGCGAGGCGGGCCGCTTCATGCCGACGGACAGGTGGACCATGCTCATGGAGTCCTCGACGGACGTGGCCTGCAGTCCGCGCCGCTGCTCGTCCTTCTCGGTGCGGCCCAGGCACGGCAGGATCAGGGCCTGCCTGCCGTGGACGAGGTGGCTCCGGTTGAGCTTGGTGCTCACGTGCGCCGTCAGGGCGCACTTGGCCAGGCCCTGGGCCGTGTACGGGGTGTCGGGCGCGGCGAGCACGAAGTTGCCGCCCATCCCGATGAACACCTTGATCCTGCCCTCGTGCATGGCGGCGATGGTGCCCACCGTGTCCAGGCCGTGCTCCCGGGGCGGGTCGATGCCGCAGACCGCGGCGAGCCGGTCCAGGAAGGCCTCGGCCGGCCGGTGGTCGATGCCGCACGTGCGGTTGCCCTGGACGTTGCTGTGCCCGCGCACGGGGGAGGGGCCGGCGCCCTCGCGCCCCAGGTTGCCGCGGAGCAGCAGGACGTTGACGATCTCGCGGACGGTGTCCACGCCGTGCTCGTGCTGGCTGACGCCGAGGCACCAGCTGATCAGGGTGCGGTCCGAACGCGAGTAGACGGCCGCGGCCTTGAGGATGTCGGCGCGGGTCAGCCCGGACTGGTGCTCCAGCTCCTCCCAGGGCGTGGCCTCGCACAGGGCGCGGTATTCCTCGAAGCCGGACGTGTAGCGCTCGATGAACTCCCGGTCCAGCGCCTTGGGATCGCCGACCGACTGCTCCAGCACGGCCTTGGCCATGCCCCGCAGGAGCGCCATGTCGCCACCGGCGCGGACCTGCAGGTTGAGCGTGCTGGTCCGGGTCGACTTGAACAGGGCCATGTCCGTCATCTCGTGCGGCACGATCGTCCGGGTCGCAGCCGCCTCGATCAGGGGGTTGACGTGCACGATCTGGGCGCCCCGCCGGTAGGCGTCGGCGAGCGCGGTCAGCATCCGCGGCGCGTTCGAGGCCGCGTTGACGCCCATGATGAACAGTGCCTCGGCGGACTCCCAGTCCTTCAGGTCGGCGGTGCCCTTGCCGGTGCCCAGGGACGCCTGCAACGCCCGTCCCGACGCCTCGTGGCACATGTTGGAGCAGTCCGGCAGGTTGTTCGTGCCGAATTCCCGGGCCATCAGCTGGTAGAGGAAGGTGGCCTCGTTGCCGAGCCTGCCGGAGGTGTAGAAGGAGGCCTCGTGGGGGCTGTCCAGGGCGCGGAGTTCGCGGCCGACGAGATCGAAGGCGGCCTGCCAGGAGATGGGCACGTAGTGGTCGGTGCCGGCGTCGTACACCATGGGTTCGGTGAGCCGGCCCTGGTCCTCGAGCGCGAAGTCGGTCCAGGTCGACAGCTCCGTGACGGTGTGGGCGGCGAAGAAGTCCCGTGTCACGCGCTTGGGCGTCATCTCCCAGGTGACGTGCTTGATGCCGTTCTCGCAGATGTCGAGCTTGAGTCCCTTGGTGTCGTCGGGCCACGCGCAGCCGGGACAGTCGAAGCCGCCGTTCTCGTGGTTCATCTTGAAGATCGCCCGGGGGCCGTCGACCAGTGCGCGTTCCCGCAGCAGTACCCGGGTGACGCTCTTGGCGGCGCCCCATCCCGCGGCGGGGTGGTGGTAGTCGTGCTGGGACGGCCGCTTGTCGTCGGCGGGACCCTCACCGCCGGTCGGCGGTACCTCGGGCCGGCCGTCGCCGGGTGCCATCGGCTCGTTCACGCCCTGGACGCTCATACCGATCACCTTCGGGGCAAATGTGGCATTCAATGATGATCTTTATCCTATGAGGGCATCTGGGGCGCTGTCCTCCCCGGAGGTGCACCAGGAGGGCGGGCCCGCCGCGAGGCCCGCCTGGTGGGCGCGCCGTACGGGGTGGCGGTGCCACCACCGGACGCTTTGCCGGGGTGCGTGCGGGGGACGTGACGGCGTGCCCCCGCCCGCGCGCACCCGGCGGTGTATTAGCTGGGCGCAACGATCGACGTCAGCGAGGAGAGGACATGGCGACGGCAACGGCGCAGGGGCCGGTGGAGGAGTTCCGCCGGCTCAGTGACGGCGACGCGGAGCTGCGGGCGCACGGGGCGTACTTCAGCTGCACCTATCTGCTGGACATGGAACGGCACGCCTTCCTGGTGCGCATGCACCGCGGCCGGGTGGAGGACCTCGTCGTCGATCCCGAGCCGCTCACCGCCTACGACTTCGCCATCAGGGCCGGCGCCGCGACCTGGCGGGAGTTCTGCTCGCCGGTGCCGAAGCCGATGTACCACGGCATCTGGGCGGCGAGCTTCCAGCGGGACATGCGGCTGGAGGGCGACCTGCTGGTCCTCATGCAGAACCTGCGCTGCCTCACCCGTCAGCTGGAACTGCTCCGCCTCACCGGCCCGCTGGGCTGAACCACCGTTCCGCCCCGCACCGCCGAAAGGACCCCTCGATGAGCACCGCCTCCCGTATCTCCCCGGTGACCGGCCACTACGTCACGATCGACGTGGAGGACGTCCAGTACAAGGTCTTCTACCTGGAGAACGGCCAGGGACAGCCGCTGGTGTGCCAGCACACGGCGGGCTGCCACAACCACCAGTGGCGCGGCCTCCTGGAGGACGAGGAGATCACCGCGAACCACCGCGTCATCGCCTACGACCTCGCCCGCCACGGCAAGTCCGACCCGCCGCTGAACAAGGAGTGGTGGAAGGAGGAGTACAAGCTCACCGCGGACCACTACGTCGCCTTCATCACCGCGTTCTGCGACGCGCTGGGTCTGGAGGACCCGATCTTCATGGGCTCCTCCTTCGGCGGGAACGTGGCCCTGCAACTGGCGCTGCGGCACCCGGACCGCTTCAAGGCGGTCATCCCCGTGGAGGGTGCGGACTACTCTCCCGGCTTCTACCTCGACTGGTGGCAGCATCCCCACGCCAACGCGGCGCAGGTCTGCGCCAGCGGGGTGTGGGACCTCATGGCCCCGCAGTCGCCCGACGCGGACCGCTGGGCGACCTGGTTCTACTACAGCCAGGGCTCGGAGGCGTTCAAGGGCGATCTGTACTTCTACTCCGTCGACCACGACCTCCGCGGCAGGCTGGGGGAGATCGACGGGGAGCGCTGCCCGGTCGTCATGCTCACCGGCGAGTACGACTACCTGACCACCCCCGAGGACGGGGCCCGTACCGCGGAGCAGATCCGCGGGGCCGAGTTCATCGAGATGAAGGAGATCGGGCACTTCCCGATGAGCGAGAACTACCCGCGCTTCGCCGGGTACCTCAAGCAGGCGCTGCGGCGGATCGAGGAGCGCACCGCCTCCTGAGGCACGCGCCGTACGCTGCCGCCCGCCGGGCCGCGGGGTGCCCCGCGGCCCGTGGCCGGGCGATCAGTTGAAGGCGTCGGGGTCCGGGCCGATGCGGGTGCCGTTGTCGAGGGCGGTGATCGCCGCGACGTCGGCGTCGGAGAGCGCGAAGTCGAAGACGTCGAGGTTCTCGCGGATCCGCTCGGGGGTCACCGACTTGGGGATGACCACGTTGCCGAGCTGCAGGTGCCAGCGCAGGATCACCTGGGCCGGGGTCCTGCCCAGGCGGCCGGCGATGCCGGTGATGACCGGGTCCTTCAGGACGGCGCCCTGGGCGAGCGGGCTCCATGCCTCCGTGGCGATGCCGTGCCGGGCGTGGAAGGCACGCAGCTCGGCCTGCTGCAGTTGCGGGTGCAGCTCCACCTGGTTGACGGCGGGCACGACGTCGCCGTTGTCGATGAGCCGCTGCAGGTGCGCGGGCTGGAAGTTCGAGACGCCGATGGCGCGGGCCCGGCCCTCGGCGTGGATCCTCTCGAAGGCGCGCCAGGTGTCCAGGTAGGTGTCACGGGCCGGGGCCGGCCAGTGGATCAGGTAGAGGTCCACGTGGTCGAGGCCGAGCTTGGCGAGGGAGGCGTCGAAGGCGGCGAGGGTGCTGTCGTAGCCCTGGTCGCCGTTCCACAGCTTGGTGGTGACGAACAGTTCGTCACGGGCGATGCCCGAGGCGGCGAGGGCCTGGCCGACGCCGGCCTCGTTGCCGTAGATCGCCGCGGTGTCGATGCTGCGGTAGCCGCTCTCCAGGGCCGAGGTGACGGCGGCCGCGGTGTCGGCGTCGGGCACCTGGAAGACGCCGAAGCCGAGCTGCGGCATGGTGACGCCGTTGTTCAGCGTGATGTCCGGGGTGGGGGTGGTCATGGTGCAGATCCTTTCGCGTCGCGGCCGGCGATGGGTGCCGGTGCGAGTGCGGACGGGTGAACGTCCCGGGAGGGGGCGGGGGACGCGCCCTTCCCGTGCTCCACGACCAGGTTAGTTGCGCACGCGGTTAATTGCAAACGCGGAATAAGTTCGTGCGCGGAATGGCCGGGTCAGGAAGCCGGGACCTTCGCGCCCTGCAGGTCCTCCACCGCCTTGACCAGGGGGGCGAGCTCCGGGACGAGTGCCGCGTCGTCCATCGCGGCGCGCAGCGCCGCGTTGTTCGTCGGCCGGGCCTCCTCCAGCAGCTTCAGGCCGGCCTCCGTCACGTCCGTGTAGATGCCGCGCCGGTCGGTGGGGCAGAGGTAGCGGGCCAGCAGGCCGCGGTCCTCCAGCCGGGTGACCAGGCGGGTCGTCGCCGACTGGCTCAGCACGACGGCGTCGGCGACCTGGCGCATCTGCAGGTGGCCGCCCTCCCCGTCGTGCTGACGGCTGAGGACGTCGAGCAGGGAGTACTCGCGCACGCTGAGGTCGTGGTGAACCTGGAGCTGCTTCTCGATCCGCCCCTCGATCCGTCCGTGTAGGAGCGACAGGGCGTGCCACCCCTGGGCGAGGGCGGTCAGGGCCGGATCGGTGGCGGTCATCGAGGTCCCCTTTGTGCGGCGGCTGCGGGTGAAGGCTGTTCGTCGTCACTGGCCATGGTATGCCGCCGCCCGGAGATGTCCAGCGTTTGACGTTATAGCGCGTCTGCAATTATTGTTTTCGCTTGTTAGGTGCCACTGCAACATCTGGAAGGTCTCCGCCATGCCTCTCGCGCTCCTGGCCCTCGCCATCGGGGCTTTCGGGATCGGAACCACCGAATTCGTGATCATGGGCCTGCTGCCCGAGGTCGCCTCCGACTTCGGGGTCTCCGTCCCCACCGCCGGCCTGCTCGTGACCGGCTACGGACTCGGCGTCATGATCGGCGCGCCGATCATGACGTTGCTCGGCACCAAGGTGTCCCGCAAGAACATGCTCATGCTGCTCATGGGCCTGTTCGTGCTCGGCAACCTGGTCTCCGCCCTGGCACCCGCCTTCGGCGTGATGATGGCCGGGCGCATCCTCGCCTCCTTCACGCACGGTGCCTTCTTCGGCATCGGCTCGGTCGTCGCCGCCGACCTGGTGGCCCCGGAGAAGAAGGCGCGCGCGATCTCGATGATGTTCGCCGGCCTCACCGTGGCCAACGTGATCGGCGTGCCGCTGGGCACCTTCATCGGTCAGAACGCCGGCTGGCGCGTGACCTTCTTCGTCGTCGCGGGCCTCGGCGTCGTCGGCCTGGCCGGCGTCCTCAAGCTGGTGCCCGACATGCCGAAGCCGCAGGGCGTGCGCCTGCGGCACGAACTGGGCGCCTTCCGCAACGTCCAGGTCCTGCTGGCCATGGCGATGACCGTGCTCGGCTTCGGCGGCGTCTTCGCGGCCATCACCTACATCGCGCCCATGATGACCGAGGTCACCGGGTTCGCCGACTCCTCCATCACCTGGCTGCTGGTCCTGTTCGGCGCGGGCATGGTCGTCGGCAACCTGGTAGGCGGCAAGTACGCCGACCGCGCCCTGATGCCGATGCTGTACACGGCGCTGGGCTCCCTGGCCGCCGTGCTGGCGCTGTTCACCCTCACCGCCCACAACGAGGTCACGGCCGGCGTGACGATCCTCCTCATCGGCGCCCTGGGCTTCGCGACGGTGCCGCCGCTGCAGAAGCGGGTCCTGGACCAGGCGTCCGGCGCCCCCACCCTGGCCTCGGCCGTCAACATCGGCGCCTTCAACCTCGGCAACGCGCTGTCCGCCTGGCTCGGCGGGGTCGTCATCGCCGCGGGCTTCGGCTACACCGCGCCGAACCTCGTCGGGGCCGTCCTCACCGCCTCCGCCCTCGTGCTCGCGGTTGTCTCCGCGGCACTGGAGAAGGGCCGTGGCGGCCGGACCAGCCGGGTCGTCACCGGGGCCGCGCCCGCCGAGCAGCCGGCCCTCACCTCCCGGCACTGACCGCGGGGGCCGGGACCACGGGCACCGCCGGTCCCGGCCCCGACACCGCACCGACGAAGGCCCGCACCATGACCAGCACCGCCCTCACCCGCCTCACCGGCCCGCACCAGCGGCTCACCCTCGGACTCGAACTCCCCCTGGACAACGACTGGGGAGCCGGCCGCCGTGCCGCCGACCAGCAGGCCGGCCGCCCCTTCGGGGTGCCGGACCTGAGCGGTCACGCCGACCTCGCCCGGCTCGCCGACCGCCTCGGCTTCAGCGCCCTGTGGCTGCGCGACGTACCGGTGTACGACCCGCTCGCCTTCGGCGACGCCGGATCCGTCTTCGACGTCTTCGCGTACCTCGGGCACCTCGCCGCGCTGACCGAACACGTCGTGCTCGGCACCTCCGCCGTCGTCCTGCCGCTGCGCAGCCCGCTGCACGTGGCCAAGGCCGCGGCCACCGTCGACGTGCTCTCCGCAGGACGCCTCGTCCTGGGCCTGGCCAGCGGGGACCGCCCGGTGGAGTACCCGCTCTTCGGTGCCGACTTCGACGGCCGCGGACAGGCCTTCCGCGACGGCGTGCGGACCCTGCGCGCCGCCTGGGAGACCCCCGCTCCCGGGCTCGGGCTGACCCTGCCCGGCACCGGGCTCCGGGCCGAGCGGCGGATCGACGTCCTGCCGAAGCCCGTGGGCGGGGACATCCCGATCGCGGTGGCGGGCAGCGCCCGTCAGACCCCGGAGTGGATCGCCGGGCACGCCGACGCGGGCCTGAACTACCCCCGGCCCCTCGACGCCCTGCGCGACGACGTCCAGCGGTGGCGGGAGCTCACCGGCGGGAGGTCCAAGCCCTACCTCACGCCCATGCTGCTCGACCTGGTCGCGGACCCCGCGGCCCGGCCGGAGCCGATCCGCCTCGGCCTGCGCACCGGGCGCACCGCCCTCGTCGAACACCTGGGCGCGATGGCGGACCTGGGCGTCGCCCACGTCTCCCTCAACCTCCGTCCGGGGGACCGTCCGGTCGCGGAGGTACTGCACGAACTCGCCGAGGAGGTCCTGCCCCACTTCCCCGGGCGCTGACCCGGCGCCGGGCCCCCTCGGGGGACCGGCGCCGCGCACCCGCCGCGCACGCGGGGAGGTCAGCGGTGCCGGGGACTGCGGCCCGGCGGCTGCTCCGGCGCCTGACGCGTGCGCAGGGTCGGCACCTTGCGCGTCTGCGAGCGGTCGACGGTGAGCGTGAACCCGTCGTCGTAGTGGTAGAGCTCCAGCGGCTCCCCGTCCAGCAGGGTGTACGTCGCCGCCGCGCCGGTGATCTCCACCCTCAGCCGCCGCCCCCGCACCTGCAGGGTGAAGGCGAGCCGCCGCAACTTCTCCGGCAGCCGCGGTGCGAAGGCGGCGCGGCCGTCCCGGTACCGCATCCCGCCGAAGCCGCCGACCAGCGCGGCCCAGGTGCCGGCGAGGGAGGCGATGTGCAGGCCGTCGCGGGTGTTGTTCTCCAGGTCGTGCAGGTCCATCAGCGCCGCCTCGCCCAGGTAGTCGTAGGCGAGGCGCAGATGACCGACCTCGGCGGCCATGATCGCCTGGGTCGACGCCGAAAGGGACGAGTCCCGCACCGTCATCGGCTCGTAGTAGGCGAAGTTCCGTGCCTTCTGCTCGTCGTCGAAGGCCTCCGGTTGCTTGACCATGGCCAGTACCAGGTCCGCCTGCTTGACCACCTGCCTGCGGTACAGGTCGAAGTAGGGGAAGTGCAGCATCAGCGGGTACTGGTCGGGCTGCGTGGTGGAGAAGTCCCACATCTGGTGCCGGGTGAAGCCCGCCGACTGCTCGTGGACGCCGAGCGCGCTGTCGTAGGGGACGGTCATGGCCGCGGCCGCGTCCCGCCAGGCGGCCGTCTCCTCGTCGTCGACGCCGAGGGCCGCGCCCTCCTTGGTGTGGCGTTCGACGACGTCGGCGGCGGCGCGCAGGTTCGCCTGGGCCATCAGGTTGGTGTAGACGTTGTCGTCCGCGATGGCGCTGTACTCGTCGGGCCCGGTGACCCCGTCGATGTGGAAGTTCCCGTGGGGGTCGTGGTGACCGAGGGAGTGCCACATGCGCGCGGTCTCCACCAGGAGCTCCACACCCGTTTCGCGCTCGAAGTCCTCGTCGCCGGTGAGGGAGACGTAGCGGACGACGGCGTCGGCGATGTCCGCGTTGATGTGGAACGCGGCCGTTCCCGCCGGCCAGTAGCCCGAGCCCTCCGAGCCGTCGATCGTGCGCCACGGGAAGGCGGCGCCCTCGAGGCCGAGCTGGTGGGCGCGCTCCCGGGCGGCGGGCAGGGTGGCACGGCGCCAGCGCAGGGCCTCCGCGACGGACTCCGGCGAGGTCAGGGTGAGCAGCGGAAGGACGAAGGTCTCCGTGTCCCAGAAGGAGTGCCCGTCGTAGCCCGAGCCCGTCAGGCCCTTCGACGGGATCGCCCGCTGCTCGGCGCGCGCACCCGCCTGCAGGACGTGGAACATGGCGAAACGGACCGCCTGCTGGATCTCGGCGTCGCCGTCGATCTCCACGTCCGCCCGCGCCCAGAACGCGTCGAGGTAGTCGCGCTGCTCGTCGCACAGCCCCTGCCAGCCCGTGCTGCGGGCGCCCGCGAGCGCCGCCTCCACCTGGTCGCGCACGGCGGGCAGCGAGCGGACCTGGGACCAGCCGTAGGAGACCATCTTCTCCAGGCGCAGCTTCTCCCCGGCCGCCAGGGACGAGGTGACGGTGAGCCGGCTGGTGTCGTCGTTGCTCTCGCTGAAGCTCCGGGTGGACGGCGGCCCCTCCACGGCGTGATCGGCCGCCACCGCGACCCGCAGTCCGGTGACCGAGGTCGAGTGCACCAGGCGCAGACGGTTGTCCAGGGCCAGGTTCTCCTCCGGTTGCAAGGGGGAGTCCAGCACGGCCGAGACCCGGGGGTCGCCCGAGGTCGTCGGCAGCTGCTCGTTGGCCACCAGCTCGGACTGGACGACCAGGCGCACGTCGTCCACGGCCTCGACCTCGTACACCACCGCGGCGATGGACCGCTGGGTGAGCGAGATCAGGCGGGTCGAGGTCACCCGGATGGTGCAGCCGGCGGGGGAGGTCCATTCGCAGGTGCGGCGCAGGTGCCCCGCGCGCAGGTCGAGGACCCGTTCGTGCGAGACGAGCCGCCCGTAGCGCACGTCGAACGGCTCGTCGTTGACGAGCAGCCGGATGATCTTGCCGTTGGTGACGTTGATGACGGTCTGGCCGGCCTCCGGGTAGCCGTAACCCGCCTCCGCGTAGGGCAGCGGGTGCCGTTCGTGGACACCGTTCAGATAGGAGCCGGGCAGTCCGTGCGGCTCGCCCTCGTCGAGGTTGCCGCGCCAGCCGACGTGGCCGTTGGAGAGGGCGAACACGGACTCGCTCTGGGCGAGCACGTCGAGGTCCAGCTCGGTCTCACGCAGGCACCACGGCTCGACCACGTAGGAGGAGTGGCTGATCACGCGTCCGCCTCCAGCAGCTCGGCGAGGTCCCGTACGACGATGTCGGCGCCGTGCGCGCGCAGGGCGTCGGCCTGGCCCACCCGGTCCACCCCCACGACGTACCCGAAGTGGCCGGAGCGGCCGGCGTCCATGCCGGCCAGCGCGTCCTCGAAGACCACCGCCGCCTTCGCCTCCACCCCGAACTCGCGCGCCGCCTCAAGGAAGGTGTCGGGGTGCGGTTTCCCGGGGAGCTTGCGCTCGGCGGCCACCACACCGTCGATGCGCACGTCGAAGAGGTCCTCGATGCCGACCGCGACCAGCACGTCGCGGCAGTTGGCGCTGGAGGACACCACGGCCGTCCGCAGGCCGGCGGCCCGTACGGCCTTCACGTAGCGGACCGAGCCCGGGTAGGCCTCGACGCCCTCGCTGCGGATCTTCTCCAGCAGGATCACGTTCTTGCGGTTGCCCACCCCGTGCACCGTGTCGCGCTCGGGCGGGTCGTCCGCGGAGCCCTCGGGCAGTTCGATGCCGCGCGAGGCCAGGAAGGCCCGCACGCCGTCCGCGCGTGGGCGGCCGTCGACGTACTCGTCGTAGTCGGTCACCTTGTCGAAGGGGCGGAAGTCCGCACCCTCCCGGTGCCGCAGGAAGTCGTCGAACACCTCCTTCCAGGCGGCGGCGTGCACGACCGCGGTCTTGGTCAGCACTCCGTCGAGATCGAACAGGCAGGCCCGGATGCCCTCCGGGAGACCGGTCTTCGTCATGCAACGCGCTTCCCCGCAGCGGGCCCCGGGCATGCCTTCCGCGGCCGCGGACCACCGGGACGCGGGAACAATCCGGGCCGGGGCACGGTTCCACCTGATGCGGGTGCCGTGAGTGGGCCAGTGACCCCGGGCCTCATCCCTTCGCCCGTGGGGACGATCGTTCGGCTGAAGCCCCACGGAGCCCCTCGCCGGGGGCGACCGCCACCGCGGCCCCGCAACGCAGACCGGCGCCGGTCAGGTTCCCCCGTCCTGACCGGCGTCTTCGCGTCTCTGGGGGACGGGCTTGATGACGGGCTCCCGGTACGGCACCAGGGCCTGGCTGACGACGGCGAGCGGACGCCGGGGCGCGGGGCGGGCGGCCTGAACGGCCGTCACGTAGGCCAAGGCGTCGGCGGGGGTGAGCGCCGGTATCCGTTCCCGCAGCTCGACCATGGCGAACACGCGGCCGCGGGCGGACACCGACGTGCGTATCCGGTCGTCCAGATCGTCCACCGCGGTCCGCACCGGCAGTCGGCGGACACGCGCCCGGTACTCGTCCTCCCATCCGCCCATGAGGTAGTCCACAGGTCCGATCGCGTGCATGCGGCCGTCGGCACGGTCCACCAGGTACGGTCCGTTGCCGGCCAGGAGATGCTCCGCGTCGCCGGTCCTGACGTACTCCGCGGACTGGTAGACGACGACCCACACCAGTTCGTGCTCCTCGGCCTCCACCACCGCCATGCGCCCCGGGAAGCACCGGTCCAGGTGCTCCTGAACCCTCCGGACCGCGTCCTCGCGCTCGATCATGCGGGGAGCATCCCGCAACCGGCGCGGACCGGACCAGTGGTCCCTTGGTCCTAGGTCCCCGGCCGGCACGAGGCCCTGCTCTCCTCCGCGCTGTCCTCCGTGGCGGCCTTCAGCATGCGGAGTATCTCCTCGTGGCCCCTGCGGAGCCGTGTGCTGTCGTAGAACAGCGTGAGGAGCGGCCCGGAGAGCGACTCCTCGATCGTGACGACCGTCCGGCCGTCGTCCGTGGGTGCCATCCGCATCCGGTCGACCGCCTTCATCCAGCCCATCGCCAGCCCGGTCCACGACAGCTCCCGCTCGGGCGCCACCACGGCGAAGGAGGACGTGATGCGCGTCCCCCGCAGCTTCCAGCGGAAGCGTGCGTCCGGTTCCACGGCCCCGAGCTCGACGACGCGGGCGTCGGAGCGCCAGGTGTCCCAGGCGCGCAGGTCGCTGACGAGCCGCCACACCGTGGCGACCGGTGCGTCAACGGTGACCGAACTGGTCGACCTGACCGGGGCGCGCTCGTCCAGCCGGCCCTTCTTCGCGTACTCCTCGTGCAGTTCCCCGAGCGGCGGGCCCGCGTAGAACAGCTTCATCCCCATCCCCCGTCGAGAGCAGTGCTTATAAATGAGAGCAATGCTCTCCCATGGGCATGGATGCGGTCAAGACCCGCCGGCGGCATGCGCCGGCGGGCCCGATGTTCCGCTGGTCGGGGGAGGGGTGGGTGCGTGTGCCCTACGGCGACGTCGCGGGGTCGGCGATCTCCAGGCGCGCGGGTGGCGGTTCCGGCAAGGGCCCGGAGTCGGCGGCGCGCAGCCCGTCGAAGGCCAGCGCGAGGTAGCGGCGCCACGCCTGCGGCTGGATGGGGAGCAGCGGTGCCGCCGTCTGGTGGATCCCGCCGAGCAGCAGGACGACGTCGGTCCCCGTGATGTCGCCGCGCACGGCGCCTTGCTCGCGCGCCCGGGCCGTGAGCGCCTCGGCGGCGTCGCAGAGCAGGGCGATGCGGTCGCGGACCTCGGCGTGCTGCAGTGACGGGCGGCCGATCACCTCGCAGAACGCGCGGTCGGTGGCGAGCGCCTCGACGCCGTCGGTCATGAACTCGCGCAGCGCCGCCCCCGAGTCGTCGGCCTCCAGGAGGCGGCCGGCCGAGCCGACGAGCTGGTCGAGCAACTGGAGCATGATCGCCGCGAGGAGGTCCTCCTTCGAGGCGAAGTGCCGGAAGACGGTGCCCTTGGCGAGGCCGGCCCGCTGGGCGATCTCACCGATCGGCACGTCGACCCCGCGCTCGGCGAACGCCGCCGTCGCCGCCTCGAGCAGCAGGCGTCGGTTGCGGACCATGTCCGCCCGCTGGCCCGGAGTGGCTGTCGTCCCGCTCATCCGCGCCTCCTCCCAGGTGTGGAGCCTATCACCAACGTGACCGGAGGGTCAGGTTAGCTGTTACGCTCAACATGACCCGGCGGTCACCTTCTGCCCGGGTCGCGAACCACGAACACGAACCCCTGGGAGAACAACGTGAGCGGCACCCTGGAAGGCAAGGTCGTCCTCGTCACCGGCGCGTCCTCGGGCATCGGCCGGGCCACGGCCATCGCCCTGTCGAAGGCCGGCGCCCTGGTCGCGGTCGGGGCCCGGCGGGCCGACCGGCTGAAGGACCTCGTGCAGGACGCCCCCGGCGAGATGCTCGCCATCGATCTGGACGTCACCGACCACGCATCGGTGCGCGACGCGGTCGCGGCGACCGTCGAGCGCTTCGGAGGTCTCGACATCCTGGTCAACAACGCGGGCGTCATGCTCAGCGGCCCGATCCTCGGCGCGGACACCACCGAGTGGACGCGCATGGTCGAGACCAACCTGCTGGGCTCGATGTACGCGGTCCACGCCGCCCTGCCCCACCTGCTGGAGCGCAAGGGGGCCGTGGTCCAGGTCTCCTCGACCTCGGGGCGCACGGCGACGGCCGCGAGCGGCGTGTACTCGGCCACCAAGTTCGGCGTCACCGCCTTCGCGGAGTCGCTCCGTCAGGAGGTCACCGAACAGGGCGTCCGGGTCGTCCTGGTCGAACCCGGCTTCGTCTCGACCGAGCTGACCAGCCACATCACCGACCCGGCGATCCAGGCCATGGCCAAGAGCATGGCCGAGTCCATGCGGACCCTGCAGCCCGAGGACATCGCCGCCGCCGTCCTGTACGCGGTCACCCAGCCCGACCACGTCGCGGTGAACGAGATCCTGATCCGGCCCACCGACCAGGCCCGCTGACGAGGCCGGCCGCCGCGGACCGGGGAACCCTTCCGCGGCGGTTCGCCCGGCTCAGGACGGCTCCAGCGACTCCAGCATGATGCGCTGCGTCTCGGCGAGGTACGCCTGGGCCGCCGCGCGGGCCGTGGTCGCGGCACCGTCGATGACGGCGGTGACGAGGGGTTCCAGGCGGGCGGCCGCCTCCGCCGGGTCGCGGAAGGGGGCGACGAGGCGGGCGCGCAACGGCAGGTAGGCGGCGAAGAGGGTGTTGGTGAGGAGCACGTAGACGCGGTTGCCGGTGGCCTGGGCGAGGGCGCGGTGGACCTCGGCGTCGGCCAGTTGGACGGCGTCGGGGTCGGCGGCGGTGCCGACGGCGTCCAGGAGGGTGCGTAGCCGGGCGCGTTGCGGGGGAGTGGCCTTGACGGCGGCGCGTTCGGCGATCAACGTGCCGACACCGGCACGGACTTCGAAGATGTCGGCCAGCCATCCGGGGTTGTGCCGTACGAGCATGGGCAACAGGTCCGCACCGCCGAGGCGCAGGTAGTCGCGGACCCGGGTGCCGACGCCGTGGCGGGTCTCCAGGAGACCGGCTTGGGTGAGCCGGCCGAAGGCGTGCTTCACCGTGGTGCGGGTGACGCCGTAGCCCTCGGCGAGGCGTTGTTCCGGGGGCAGCAGGGTGCCGGCGGGGTGGGTGCCGCCCAGGATGTCCTCCTGCAGGCGGCGTTCCAGCACGTCGACGATGGTCTCGCGGGGCAGTGGCTCCACCGTGGTCGTCCTCTCGAAGCGGTCCGGTCCAAGCCCACCGAGCAACGGGGACCGCGTCAACACACTCAGGCAGTGGATGAGCCACTCATTCAATGAGTCTGTGTGCAACCTCTTGCCCTGACGTCGCGTCAGCGGCATCCTGCGTGGTGCCCAGGCCCCGTACGCCCCGTCCCCACGACCGCCGGAGTCTGCCCATGCCCCGTTTCCGCCGTTCCTCACGCCTGCTGACCCTGGCCGCGGCCGCCCTGTTCGCGGTGACCGCCACCGCCCCCGCCTCGGCCAACGCTCCCGACCCGTACTCCGAGCCGCCGTTCGCCGCCGCCTGCGACTGGCACGCGTACGGGGAGGGCGAGACCCCCGACCCGTGGCTCTGGCTGTCCGACCCGGTGTGCGTGGAGTACTCCAAGCGCGACATCACCCTCGACAACGGCGGCGCCGTCCGCTTCCTGCTCGCCGAACCCGCCCGCTTCGCGCTCGCCCTGCCCGTGTGCCGCTACTACCAGCGCGACCACTGGAGCGTGCAGTCCACCACCGGCGCGGTCCCGTACGTCTCCTGGGACGGCCGCTACTGGTTCGACAAGCGCAACCGGCGTGCGGCGATGCTCCTGACGAACTTCCGGCTCAACGGGGTCACCGTGGGCATCGGCGACCTGGTGGCCGCGCTGCGTCCGCAACTGCCCGAGGTCGCGGACGTCCTGGACGCGTACGGGGACGAGGCCGGCGAGAGCGGGCTCTCCGTCACGCTGCCCTTCAGCCTTCTGTGCGCGGGGTGGTAGCCGGTGGAGCCGCTCCCCGGCATCGACCGGCGCGCCGTGCTGCGCGGTCTGGCCGCCGCCGTCGCCGCCCTGCCCGCACTGGGCACGGCGGCGGCTCCCGCCGCGGCCGCTCCCGCCGCGGCCGCCGCGCTCGGCTCCTGGCAGCCGGTCTCCACCCTGGAAGCCTTCGCCGACACCCTCGTGCCGGGGGAACGACGTTCCCCCTCCGACCG
This sequence comes from Streptomyces sp. NPDC001902, assembly GCF_042891295.1. Classification (NCBI taxonomy): domain Bacteria; kingdom Bacillati; phylum Actinomycetota; class Actinomycetes; order Kitasatosporales; family Streptomycetaceae; genus Streptomyces; species Streptomyces sp. NPDC001902. The sequence goes on from NZ_JBIATA010000008.1 coordinate 184,509, forward strand.
CGCCATCGCCGGTGCCGCCTCCGGCCCGGGCGCCGTACAGGCCGGCGTCATCACCCTGCTCACCTCGCCCGACCTCCCGCTGAACGCGCTCCTGCCGGGCATCGCGGCGCTGCTGGACGCCCGCGCCACCGCCTACGCGATCAGCCGGCTCATCCTGCTCCCGCTCGACCGCCCGCCTTTCGTCGGCCTCTCCTTCGACCACCGCACCACCCTGGTCGCCGGGCTCTTCCGGGCCGACGACCTCGACCGCCCGATCTGGCAACTGCTCGCCTTCCTCGTCGGTCTGGCCTTCGACACCGCCGCCCACCGCCACACCGCGCAGGCCCTCGCCGAAGGCCACCCCGGTCTGGTCTGGACCGGCTTCCCGCCGCCCGACGCCGACGGCCTGTGGCGCTACCCGTCCCACTCCTACGGCACGGCCCTCGCCGAGCCGCACCCCGCCACCACCCCCTCCGGGAGCCCCGCATGAGCCCCCAGACCACCGATGTCCTCGTCATCGGCAGCGGCTTCGGCGGTGCGATACCCGCCTACCACCTCGCCGCCGCGGGAGCTCGGGTCACCGTCCTCGAACGCGGACCGCGCCTGGCCACCGAGGACTTCACCCACGACCTCGACCTGGGCGCGTACCCCCGCATCGTCGACGTGATCAAGGGAGACGGCATCTCGGTCGTCGCGGGCAACTGCGTGGGCGGCGGCAGCGTCGTCTACTTCGCCGCGTCGCTGCGCGCGCCGTCCTTCGTCTTCGACCGGCGCGACGCCTCGGGACGGCGGCTGTGGCCCGCCTCCCTCACCCGCGCCGCCCTCGACCCCTGGTACGAGCAGGTCGAGCAGGCCCTGCCCGTGACGAAGCTCGACTGGCCCGACGTCTCGTACGCGGGCGGCGTGCTGGCCGCCGCCTGCGACCGCGCCGGGCACACCTGCAACCCGGTGCCCGTCGCCGTCGACCGGGCCCGCTGCACCGACTGCAACTGGATGCTCTCGGGCTGCCGATTCGGCGCCAAGCGCTCCATGCTCCTCAACTACCTGCCCGCCGCGGAGGCCCACGGGGCCGAGATCCGCCCCCTGCACGAGGTGCAGCTGATCCGCCCGTCCACGGTGCCCGGATACCGCTACGCCGTCGACTACACCACCGTGGACCCGGCGGACTACACCTGCCCCACGGGCGCGGGCACCGTCCACACCAAGGTCCTGGTGCTGGCCGCGGGCGCGGTCGGCACACCGGTCCTGCTGCAGCGTTCGGCGCTCGCCCTGGGGGGAGTCCCGCCGGCCGTCGGCGGCTACTTCTCCGGCAACGGCGACCGGGTCAGCGTCGCGGAGATGGACGAGGGCAAGGTCCGCTCCCTGCTCGGGCTGGCGCGCAGCGCGACGGTCGCGTACGAGGCGCTGCACATCGGGATGCCGATCACCGCGGCGTCCTTCGACCGACTCGACGCCCGGGCGCCGGAGTTCTCCCGCTTCACCCTCCAGCAGATCTACTTCCCGACCGTCACCAACTCCCTCGCCCAGACCGCCGGGGGGCGCTGGTCGGGCGTCGCCAAGAAGCAGATGCGGGCCCGCTGGCGCTCCTGGCTCACCGTGCTCGCCATGACCGAGGACGAGGCCGAGGGCAGCTTCGGCGTGCCGCCCCTCACCGGCAGTTTCACCCGCCTGGCCAACGGGCTGGGCCTGGGCACCATGCGGTTCGCACCGACGGCCGGCACGCGGCGCGGCTGGTCCGAGGCCGACACCCACGCACGGGCGGTACTGGAACGGGACGGCCTCGCCACCGTCCGCCCGTGGAACGAGGACGTGGCGGGCACGGTGACCGCCCATCCCCTCGCCTCCTGCCGGCTCGGCGACTCCGCCGCGATCTCCGCGCTGACCGAGCTCAACGAGCTGCGCACCCACCCCGGCCTCTTCGTGACGGACGGTGCGGCCGTCCCCACCTCCCTCACCGTCAATCCCTCCCTGACCATCGCGGCCCTCGCGGAGCGTGCCTGCCCCGCCATCGCCGCCCGCTGCGCCCAGTACGGCGTCGCCGTGCGCTACGCACCGAGCGATCCGCTCACCGGCGCGACCCGCGGGGGCGACATCGCGGCGGCGGCCCGTGCCGTCGCGGCCCGCGCGGGGGCTTGAGTCTCCCCCGGGGGGAGACGGAAGAGTGGAGGTGTGAACGGCGACGCGCGCTACTCGATCGGCGACCTGGCCCGGCGCACCGGGCTGACGGTCAAGACCATCCGCTCCTACTCCGACCGGGGGATCGTGACGCCGGCCGGCCGTAGTCCGGCCGGCTACCGCCGCTACGGCGACGAGGCCCCGGCCCGGCTGGAACTCGTGCGGACCCTGCGCGAGCTGGGACTCGACCTGGCCACGATCCGGCGGGTCGTGGACCGGGAGCTGTCCCTGCCCGAGGTCGCGGCGGCCCATGCCGCGGCCCTGGAGGCGCAGATCCGCACGTTGCGGTTGCGGCGCGCGGTGCTGACGGCCGTGGCCCGGCGCGGGTCCACCCCGGAGGAGACGGAGCTCATGCACGAACTGGCCGGGCTGTCCGCGGCGGAACGCGGACGGCTCATCGACGACTTCCTCGACGCCGTCCTCGGCGGATCCGGTGACCTCGCGGACGCCCCCGCGCTCGCGGGCCTGCGCCGCTCCCTCACCCCGGCGCTGCCCGAGGACCCCGAGCCGGAGCAGGTCCAGGCGTGGGTGGAGCTCGCCGAACTGTCACAGGACCCCGGCTTCCGGGCCACGATGCGCCGGATGGCCGGGGAGCACGCGGCCGACCGTGCCCGGGCCGGGACCACGTCGCCGCGCCGCGACGTCGTCGCGTCGGTCGGCGAGCGGGTCGGCCCCGCCGTGGCCGCCGGCGTCGACCCCGCCTCCGACCGGGCGCGTACGGTCGTCGCGGCCGTCGCCGCGGAGTACGCGGACCTCCTCGGCGCCGCGGACGGCGCCGAGCTCCGGCGACGGCTGCTGACCCGTCTGCGGACCGCGTCCGACCCGCGCCGGGAGCGGTACGCCCGGCTGCTCGCGGTGGTCAACGGCTGGCCCGTCCTGGAGAGCCGCGAGCCCGCCCTCGACTGGGCCGTCCGCGCCCTGGAGGCCGCCGCCGCGTGACCGGACGGCTCGCCGGGCCCTCACGCCGGTGCGCCGGACCCAGGTCCCGTCAGGTAGCGGGGGTGGATCACCGGCAGTAACTTGGGCGGCGGGTTCGCCCCGCACCGCCGGCCGTGCCGCGAGGCCGCCGGGGACGGAGCTCGGCCTTTCGGAGGGTGCGATGAGGGTAAGCCGATGACTGCCCCCTCCGGGCTGTCACGTTTCCGGCCGGCCGTGGTCATCGTCCTGCTCCTGGCGGTGGGGGCGGGGCTGTTCGCCGGTTCGTACAGCTTCGCCATGGCGCATCCGACACCGCATCACATCCCGATCGGCGTCGTGGACGACTCCCCCCAGCTGCAGAAGTTCGTGGCGGGCATGGACTCGGGCCTGAGCACCGAACTGCTGCAGCGCCGCTTCGCCACGCGGGCGGCCGCCGTCGACGCCGTCGACCGGCAGCATGTGTTCGCCGTGGCGCAGACCAGGGCCGGGGGCGGCGGCGTCTCGTTCGACCTGGTGCCGGCCGCGGGGGCCTCGGTGGCGCGTGTGCTGGCGGCGGCGGCCCCGGTGGCGGCCGCGCAGGCAGGGGTGCAGCTGAGCCTGGGCGACCTCAGACCGCTGCAGCCCGGCGACCCGCAGGGGCTCGCGATCTTCTACATCACGCTCGCCGCGGTCATCGTGGGCTTCCTGGGCGCGGTGCAGCTGACCGTGCACGCGTCGGAGCTCAGACCGCTGGAGCGCTTCCTGACGATCGTCGCGTACTCCGCGCTCGGAAGCCTGTCCATCGTCGCGGTGGTGGACTGGGGGCTGCACGTGCTGCGGCTGCCCTTCCTCCAGTCCTGGGCGATCCTGACCCTCACGATGGTGACCTCGGGGCTGGTGTTCACGGCGTTCTACATGCTGTTCGGCAAGTGGGCCATCCTGCCGACCTGGTTGCTCATGGTGCTGCTCGGCAATCCGTCCTCGGGCGGGGCGGTGTCCTGGCTGCTCCTGCCCGAGCCGCTGGGGGCCGTCGGCCGCTGGCTGCCGCCCGGGGCCTCGGTCAACGCCCAGCACAACGCGATCTACTTCGCCGAGAACCAGTACGCCTTCCCGTACCTTGTGCTCTTCGGCTGGGCGGTGGCGGCCGCCGCGGTGGCGTGGACCTGGCGGCGGCGCCGGTACCCGCAGATGTGACCCCGTACGGTCGTACCGGACGGCGTCACACCCGTACGGCGGCCGCTCAGCGGCGGTGCCGCTGCGCCGTCACGATGTCCCGCGTCGCACGCTCGGCGGATCCGCTGAGCCGCTGGACGCGGGCGGCGAAGACCGGGAACTGCCCGGCGACGGCGCTGAGCAGGCGCAGCTCGGGCGGGGCCACGTTCACCTCGCCGAGGTTGCGTTCGACGGCCCGGACGACCCCCGCCGTGACCTGCCGGGGCGTCACGGTACGCGCCCCGGCGGGCGCCTTGGCACCCGTGTCGGCGAACATGCCCGCGTCCCGGACGAATCCGGGCTGGACCAGGGACACCCCGACACCGGTCCCGTGCAGGTCCTCGCGGAAGCCGTGGGCGAAGCCGCGGAGGCCGAACTTGGTCGCGCTGTACAGGGAGGTGGACCGCGAGGCGGCCTTGCCGGACAGCGAGCCGATGAGGACGATGTGGCCCTGCCCGGCCCCGACCATGGCCGGCGCCAGCAGCCGCGCCAGCAGGACCGGTGCCCGCAGGTTCACCATCAGGGCGCGGTCGAGCTGGTCGGGGGAGTAGTCCAGCAGCTCGCCGCTGCTCGGCAGGGCGGCGTTGGCCACGAGGACGTCGACGCCGGCGCACTCGGCGGCCAGCCGCTCCACGTCGGCGCGATCCGCGAGGTCGGCGGGGACGGCCCTCGCGTCCAGGCTCTTGGCCAAGGGTTCGAGGACGTCGGCGCGGCGCCCGCTGAGGGTCAACCGCGCGCCCCTGGCGGCGAGTTCGCGCGCCATGTCCTGGCCGAGCCCACCCGTGGCACCGGTGAGCAGAACAGTTGCACCGGCGATGCGCATCCGTCTAACCTCCCGTCTCGTTCGTTCGAACGAACAATAGGGAGAGGGGGCGGCCGTGTCCACTGCCCGTACCGAGGGGCTTGCGGCGCAGGCCCGGGCGCTGCGCGAAGGCGATGTCACCGCGGCGGAGCTTGTGCGCGTGACGCTCGGCCGCATCGACGCCACCCAGCCGACCGTCAACGCCTTCCGCCGCGTGCGTGCCGAGGCCGCCCTGGCGGAGGCCGAGGAGGCCGACCGGCGGCTGGAGCGCGGCGAGCGGCTGCCGCTGCTGGGCGTCCCCGTCGCGATCAAGGACGACACGGACCTGGCGGGCGAACCGACCGCGTTCGGTTGCGCCGGGGCCTTCCCGGCCAAGTCCGAGGACGGCGAGGCGGTACGGCGGCTGCGCGCGGCCGGCGCGATCGTCGTCGGCAAGACCAACACCTGTGAGCTGGGGCAGTGGCCGTTCACCGAGGGCCCCGCCTTCGGTGCCACCCGCAACCCGTGGGACCTGGGGCACACTCCCGGGGGTTCCTCCGGCGGCGGCGCGGCAGCGGTGGCCGCCGGGGTGGTGGCCGCGGCGCTGGGCTCGGACGGGGCGGGTTCGGTCCGCATCCCCGCGGCGTGGACGCGTCTGGTGGGCATCAAGCCGCAGCGTGGCCGGGTCTCCACCTGGCCCGACGCCGAGTCCTTCCACGGCCTGACCGTCAACGGCCCGCTCGCCCGCACCGTTGGCGACGCGGCGCTGCTGCTGGATGCCGCCGCCGGACAGCACCCGGGCGACCTCCACCGGCCCCCGGGCATCGCCGCCGTCGAGGCGGCCGGACGCGAACCGGGCCGGCTGCGGATCGCAGTGTCCTGGCGGCCCCCGTTCGTCGCCGCCCGTGCCCCGCTCCACCCGTCCGTGCGCCGCGCGCTCGGGGACCTGGCCGACGCCCTCGCCCGGCTGGGCCACGAGGTGGAGGAGGCCGAGCCGCGCTACGGCCTGATCGGACTGAGCTTCCTGCCCCGCGCGTTCGCCGGCATCAGCCAGTGGAGCGACCGCGTCCCGGACCGTACGCTCCTCGACCCCCGCACCCTGACCGCCTCCCGGAACGGGCGCCTGCTCGCCGGGGCCGCCCTGCGCCGCGCCCGCCGCGCGGAGGGCGGCCAGCACCGCCGGATCGGCGAGATCTTCTCCCGCTTCGACGTGCTCCTCACCCCCGCCACCGCCACCCCGCCCCCGGCCGTGGGCGCCATGACCGAGCTGTCCGGGCGGCGCACCGACCAGGCGGTGATCGCGGCCTGCCCGTACGCCTGGCCCTGGAACGTGCTCGGCTGGCCCGGCATCAGCGTCCCGGCGGGCTTCGGCGACGGCCTGCCGGTGGGCGCCCAGCTCCTCGGGCCGGCCCACAGCGAGCCCCTGCTGATCTCGCTCGCCGCACAGCTGGAGAGCGATCAGCGCTGGTACGAGCAGCGCGCCCCCGCCGCGGTGACACAATGACAGGCATGCCCAACCCCGCCGGCACCCGCCAGAACATCATCAGTGCCGTCCTGCGGATCATCGGTCAGGACGGTGTCGCCGCGGTCACCAACCGGCGCATCGCCCAGGAGGCCGGGGTGTCCCTCGGCTCGGTGACCTACCACTTCGCCACGCAGCACGACCTGCTGCGGGAGAGCCTGCTCCACTTCGTGGAGGAGGAGACCGGCCGCTTCACCGAACTGGCCGCCCGGGGGCAGGAGGAGGGCATCGACCTCAAGGGTGCCGCCGCGCTGGTGGGGCAGGTCGCCGAGGGGACGGGCTTCGACAGCACCCACCTCGCGCCCTTCGAGCTGTACGTCCAGGCCGGCCGCGACCCCGCGCTGCGGGACGCCGCGGCCGAGTGCTTCGCCGCCTACGACCGGCTCGCCGCGTCCGTGCTGACCGCCCTCGGCGTGCCGGACGCCGAGGAGGCCGCCTCGACGGTCGTGGCCCTGGTGTTCGGGATGCAGCTGCGCCGCCTGGCCACCGGCAGCTCGGCCGAGAGCCTGGTCGACGCGCTGCTCCTGCTGGCACGGGGCGCCTCGGGCGCCCGCTGACCCGGGCCCGCCGGACTACGCGCGCGCCTGCCCGGCCGCCTCGGCGGCGAGCTTCGTGACCTCGTCGGCGGCCCGCTTGGCGCGTCCGGAGACCTTCCAGGCGACCATGCGCATCGCCACGGCCGGCGACGGGGGGAAGACGCCGAGCTGGCCCAGCATCGTGACGTCGTCACGCAGCGCCTCGTGCCGGACGACCTTGCCGTCGCGGAGGTCGAGCAGGTGCACCTGCTCGAAGTCGACCTCGCGCCCCGTGGGAGGGATCGCCTGGTCGAGGACGCCGTCCCGGAAGCGCACGAACGGGCCGGTGTGCCGTCCCTGCATGCGCAGCCGGATCCAGACCTGATCGTCGTTGCGCGCGATGCCCAGCACGGGGAAGCGCAGGTCGCTGAAGGCCGAGCGGAGCCACGCGCCAGAGGCCAGCGTCCCCGCCGGGCCGGGTGTCGAACAGGCCGCGGGCGAGACGGCCGCCTCCCGGTTGTGGTTGTCGGCGCCCACGACCTCGGCGGCCAGCGCCGCGTCGCCCGTCTCCAGGATCCGGAAGAGCCCTTCGGCCAGGTCCTTGGCGTCCATCGCCATCGTTCCCACCTTTCGCCCGCCCGTCCTGCGGGCCGGTCTCACCGGATGCGCGAGCCGCGCATCCGATATTGAGGTTATAGAGGACCGATTGGATAGGTCAAAGCGGCACTGATAGTAGGATGACGGCATGGTCACCAAGCGCGCATACGTCTCCCCGCTCCGTGAACAGGCCGCGGCGCGGACGCGTGCGGTGATCCTCGAACAGGCGGAGCAGCTCTTCGCCGAACGCGGCTACGGGCGGGTGACCGTCGCGGACATCGCGGCGGCGGCCGGGGTCGCGTCGAAGACGGTCTTCGCGAGCGTCGGCAGCAAATCGGACGTCCTGGACCGGATCGTCGACAAGGCCGTCGTGGGGTCCGGTTACGAGGGGGCCGTCGCGCGCATCCTGGCCGTACGGACGCCCGAGGGCGTCCTCCGGGCGCTCGCCGGCGGCACCCGGGCGGGCAACGAGAGCCAGTTCAAGGCGCACGAGGCGATTCAGAAGGCGTTGCCCGTGCATGAGAACGGCGAGGCGCTGTGGGAAAGGGCGACGGCCGACTACCGGGAGGCGCTGCGCGCGGTCGCCCGGCATTTCCTGGCGGTGAGCGCACCCGCCCCGCGCTACTCGCCGGAGGAGACCGCCGACCTGCTCTGGTTCTGGTTCGGCCCGACCGGCTGGCGCACGCTCGTGGTGGAGAACGGCTGGTCGTGGGACCGGGCCGAGGAGGTCCTGTACCGCACGGCGATGGACGCCCTCGTGTGAAACCGCGGCTTCCCGAGCGTGGAGGAATGCGGGGGGAATCGCGTGATGATGTGTCACAAACCCGGTCCGGGTGTCACTCGTTAAGGCGATCCGTGGATTGACGGGCGTTCACCGGGGAATGCGTTCTGGCGAAAGGGAGTGATTCTTCATGGATTTGAAGATTCGCAGGCTCGTTTTCGGTGCGGGAATGCTGGGAGTCGTGCTGGGCACCGTGGTCGGGGTGCTCTCGGCGGGCACGGTCTACAGCGTCGTCGTCGGCGCGTTGCTGTGCGCGACTGCCGGTGTCGTCGCGGTCCTCTACTGGGGCGAGCACGGAGGCGCCCGGCGCCGACGTGCCCGGTGGGCCCAGCGGCCGGAGCAGATCCCGCACCCGCGGCGGTTCGGGCGGCTCGACGGTCCCGACGCCTTCCGCTACTGACCCGACGGGGCGCGGCGCCCGGGACCGGAACCGGGACGCGGGAGCGCCGGCTTCCCCGGCGCCCCCATACAACGCCCGAAGCGGGGAAGGCGGGCATCCGACGCCACAGTGGAGGTGCCCATGTCGCCCGTGTCCCCCCGTGTCCACGACCGCCGCCACCCGTCCGACGCCCTCGCCCGCAGTCGGCGAACGTCCCTGCCGCACGCGGAGGATCTGCGATGATCGCCGCATTGGTGCTCGGGCTGCCGGTGTTCCTGCTCGGGCTGATGCTCGTCCTGTCCGCAGTGGAGGACCGGATCGTGAGTCCTCCCCCCACCCAGCCGTCGGCGGGCCCCAACGCGCCCGGCACGCAAGCGCCGTAGGGCGACCGCCCACCACGGCCCCCGGCGGTCCGGCGGCGGAGGAGGCACGTTGCCCGAAGCCGGCGCAACCCCTGATACCGATGTGACCACCGATACCGGCGCAACCACCGAAGCCGGGCCAGGCGGCCTCATCGTCTTCCTCAACGGGACGTCCAGTTCGGGGAAGTCGAGCATCGCCAGGGAACTGCTGCTCACCCTGGACGGGACCTACTTCCACATGCCGGTGGACGCGTTCCACGCCATGCGGTCCCGTCGCGAGGTGGGCCCGGAGGAATTGCCGGGCGTACTGCGGCGCACCTGGCGGGGATTCCACCGCGCGGTCGCCGGCATGGCCGCCGGGGGCAACAACGTGGTGGTCGACCACGTCCTCAGCGAGCCCTGGCGCCTGCGGGACTGCCTCGGGCTGTTCCCCCCGAGGGACGTCGTCCTGGTGGGGGTGCACTGCTCGCCCGGGGAACTCCGGCGGCGCGAACGTGAGCGCGGGGACCGCCCCGAAGGCCTGGCGGCCCGTCAGTCCGGACTCGTCCACGCCCACGGCCTCTACGACGTCGAGTGCGACACGACCGAGGCCTCCGCGGCGGAGTGTGCCCGCCGCATCCGTGACTTCCTGCCCCGCAGGCCGTTCCCGACCGCGTTCGAGCGACTGGCGGCCGTCACCCGGTGAGTTCCTGGGTGCCGAGCACGGTGAGCAGCGCCAGGCGGTCGGCGTCCTCGGTGCCGGGTTCTGCGGTGTAGACCATGATGCGCAGGTCGCTGCCCGTCACGGTGAGCACGTCGCAGTCGAGGGTCAGCGGGCCCACGCGCGGGTGGTCGAACGTCTTGCGGGCCGCCTCGTGGCGGCCGACCGCGCCGGCGTCCCACAGCTCGGCGAAGCGGTCGCTGTTCGCGCGGAGGTCGGAGACGAGCCGGCGCACCTGCGGGTCGGCCGGGTAGCGGTCGGCGGCCGCGCGGAGGTCGGCGACGAGCGCCGACTCGAAGGCGGCCAGGTACTCCGGGGTGCGCCGGATCCGCTCGCCCCCGCCGACGAAGTGGTTCCAGACCCCGTTGCGCTGGTTGCCGCGCCACCCGGACGGATCGCCCATGAGCGCCGCGTACGGGGGATTGGCCACCAGCAGCGTCCAGGACGCGTCGTAGACGGCGACCGGGGTGCCGGTCAGCCGGTCGAGCAGACGCTGGACGCTGGGCGTGATGTAGGCGGGGACGGTGTCCGGCCCCGGGGGCGCCAGACCGGCCAGCTGGAACAGGTGCCCGCGCTCGTCCGGGGACAGCCGCAGCGCCCTGGCCAGGGCTTCCACGACCTGTGCCGACGGATGGGAGGCCCGGCCCTGTTCGAGCCGGGTGACGTAGTCGACGGAGATCCCCGCCAGCTGGGCCAGTTCCTCCCGGCGCAGTCCCGGGGCACGCCGGTGCCCGCCGACCGGCAGCCCGGCGGCCTCGGGGGCCACCCGCTCCCGCCACCGCCGCACCGCTCTGCCGAATTCCGTCGCCGCCATGCCCCCAGTGTGCTGCGCGGGCCGCGTGGGTGCCTGGTACCCGCAGTCCCAGGAGGTCCGGCGACGGTGGCACGGGGCCGGCCCGGGGCGACCGCCGACATTTGACTCAGTCCAAACTGAGATTTACGTTGGGATGCACGAGGGAACGGAGTCCGGGTCCGCTGGGACGTGCGTCATCCCGGGAGCCGTCCTCTCGCCCCGGCGGTGCGGCCGGCGCCGACAGTTGGCCCCGGCGCCCGGACGCGCCGCCGGACTCAGGCGGTGACCATGCGCGACAGACGGTGCAGGCTGTCGTCCAAGGCCTGGTCCACGACGTCCTCCGGCGGCGCGATGCTCTCGTCGGAGAACGACAGGTGGATGGTCACCTCGCTGGTCCGCTCGTCGGTCCGGTCCACCTGCAGCCAGCCCGCGTAGCGGTCGTCCTCGCTGGTACCCCACTCCAGCCGTTTGTGCGCGCGGTCGGCCCGGAAGAGCGCGGCCGCGTCCCGTCCGGTGTCGTCGTCGTGCACGGTGACGGCGGGCGGTTCGGCGGCGTGGACGTGCAGCTCGTCGGGGAGCCAGGACTCGATACGGCCGAGGTCCTCCGCCCGGTCGAAGACGCGGTCCGCGGAGGCCGACATGTTCATGGAGCGCTCGAACTCGCTCACGGCGATCCCACCTCCTCAGGGGGAGACTTCAAGTGTCCCTTCGCCGCGAGGAGGCAGCCACCGGGCCCCCTTCCGCCCTTCCGGAGCGGCGGGCCGCCCGGCAGCGCCCACAATGGACCCCACCGGCGTCCGGAACGCCGGTCACCACCGTCGTCTGACCCTGGAGCGCAGCCGATGCCCGGCAAGATCACGCTGTCCACCTGGCCCACCCCCGTCGAGCCCATGCCGCGCCTGGCCGCCACCCTCGGCCTGGGCGCGGACGACCTGTGGATCAAGCGGGACGACCTCACCGGGCTGGGCGGCGGCGGCAACAAGGTCCGCAAGCTGGAGTGGACGGTCGGCGAGGCGCTCGACGCGGGCGCGGACACCCTGGTGACGGTCGGCGCGGCGCAGAGCAACCACGCCCGCCTCACCGCCGCGGCCGGCGCGCGCCTCGGGCTCGACGTCGTCCTCGTCTTCCCCGGCAAGGAACCCGAAGCCGGGTCCGGCACCGGCAACCTCGTGCTCGACGGCCTCTTCGGCGCCAGGGTCGTCTGGGCCGGCGACGCCGAGCCCGCCGACCTCGCGGGCGTCGCCGAGGAGGTGTGCGGGCAACTGCGCCGCGAGGGCGCGCTACCCCACCTCATCCCCTTCGGCGGATCCAGCCCGACCGGGGCCCGCGGCTACGTCGAGGCCGGTGAGGAGCTCCACGCCCAACTGCCGGACGTCGCCCACGTGGTGGTGGCGCTCGGCTCCGGCGGCACCATGGCCGGTCTCGTCGCCGCACTGGGTGAGGAACGGGTCCTGGGCGTCCACTGCGGCGCCGTGACCGGACCCGCCGCCATCGTGGCGGACCTGGTGGGGGAGGTCGCCCACCGTGCCGTCGCCCCGGACTCGCTGCGCATCCGCACCGACCAGGTCGGCGCCGGCTACGCGACGCTCCACGAACCGGTCCTCGAGGCGATGCGTACGGCGGCGGCCACCGAGGGCATCGCCCTGGACCCCACCTACACCGGCCGCGCCATGGCCGGTCTGGCCGCGGCGGTGCGCGACGGCGACATCCGCCGCGGGCGGCGCACCGTCTTCCTGCACACCGGCGGCCTGCCCGGGCTGTTCGGGCACGCCGAGGCCGTACGCCGCTCGGTCGCCGCGCTGCGGCCGTACGAACGGGGCTGACGGGCCCGGAGCTTCACGCCGCGTCGCGCAGGACGGCGTCGACGAAGCGGCCGCGCGGTTCCGGGTTGCCGGTGAACCACAGGGCGAGCCGGTGCTCCGCGTCCGGGTAGGTGAGCCGGGTGAAGCGCGCGCGGGAGCCCCCGAGCGCGGTGGCGACGGCCTCGGTGACGGCGGGCGGGATCACCGTGTCGGCGGCCGGGGTCGCCAGGACCGCCCGGCCGGACAGGGAGCGGAAGACGTCGAGGGCGGGCGAGTTCCGCCAGCTCTCCGGGCTCCGGATGATCTCGGTGAAGCCCGCCCCGAAGGGCACGGTCCACGCGTCGGCCGCGTACACGGCAGGAGCGCACAGGCCGACGGACGCCACCCGTGCACCGTAGTGCCGCGCCAGGTCGGCGACGGTCTGCCCGCTCATGCTGAAGCCGATCACGGCCAGGCGGTGCCGGGCCGGGACTTGTCCGTCGATGACGGCCCGGGCCTGGAGGAACCGCCGCCTCAGGCTGGAGTCCGCGAGCAGGCCGGTGCTGTCGCCGTGCCCCGAGAAGTCGAAGGCGAGCGCGTGGTGACCCCGGGCGGCGACGTCGCCGAGCAGGCCGGTGAGCCGCTGCCTGTCGCTGGTTCCCGCGCCGTGCAGGACGACGGCCGTCAGGGCCCCGGCCGCTCCCCGGTCGTCCGTGACCGGGCGCGCCGCCGTGCAACTGAGGGTCTCCCCGTCGCAGTCCACGGTGAACGACTCGATCGTGGCGGGGTTCCCGCCGGTGCGTTCGGTGCCGGTCATGCCGCCGAGACCTCCTGGTGCGCCGGTGCGGTGCGCGCGGGCGGCCGCAGGATGCCGGCCGCCGCGGCCGCGACGGCACAGCATGCCACGGGCAGCAGGAAGGTGATGTTGAGCGGCATCAGATGGGTCAGCGGCCCGATGACCGCCGGCCCGGCGAGCATGCCGAGGTAGCCGAGCCCGGCGACGCGGGAGACGTTGGCGCCCGCGGCGGCGGGGTCGGCGTGGCCCGCCGCGCTGAACAACTGGGGCACGCAGCCGGACAGTCCGGCGCCGAACACGGCCCAGCCGGCCACCGCCAGGGGCACCCAGGGTGAGAGGGCCGCCGTGAAGAGCCCGGCCGCGGCCACCGTGGCGCCGCCCCGCAGGACGGCCAGGGGGCCGAGCCGCGTGGCCACGCGGTCCACGACGAACCGGCCGGCCGTCATGGCGGTGGAGAAGGCCCCGTAGGCGAGCGCGGCGGTGGCGGCCGGCGCGTCCAGCACGGTGCTCAGGTGGAGCGTGCTCCAGTCGTTGGCCACCCCTTCGCACATCATGATCATCAACGCGAGCACGGCGAGTGCCCAGATGCGCCGTGGCGTCCGCCGGCGGACCGGAGCCTTCGCATGCTCCGTACCGGGGGCGTGGGTTGCGGGCCGCAGCAGGGCGGGTGCCGCCGCGACAGCGACGACGACGCCCAGCGCCGCGACGACCCCGAGCGTCCACGCTGGGCTCCAGCCGCTGCTGAGCGTGCGCGCGCCCGCGAGCGCGGCCAGGACGCCGCCGATGGAGAAGGTGGCGTGGAAGGCCGACATGACGGGCCGTCCGTAGCCGTGCTCGACCTGGACGGCGTGGGCGTTCATGCTGACGTCCAGGCTGCCGTTGCCGATGCCGAGCAGCAGGAGGGCGGCCCCCAGGGTCCAGGCGTCGCCGGCCAGGCCCGGCAGGACGACGGTGGCGCTGCACAGCGCCGCGCTGACGGGCACGACCGTACGGGCACCGAGGCGGTCGGTGAGCGGGCCGACGATCTGCATGCCCGCGAAGGCCCCCGCGCCGAGCAGCAGCAAGAGCCAGCCGAGCGTGGCATGGCCGATCCCCGTGCGGTGCTCGATCTCCGGGATGTGCACGATCCACATGCCCAGCACGAAGCCGTTCAGCACGAAGTAGGCGAAGGTGGCCATTCGGGCGGCCCGAGGTGCTGTGTTCACGCTTCGAACATAGCGAACATCGATTACTTTCGAAACCTTGCCTTTTGAACATGCCTGCTGTTCAATGCGCTCATGGCTGGTACCGACCGACTCAGGCAGATCACCGAGGCCGTGCAGGAGGCGGGGCGCGTCGGCGTCGCCGAGCTGGCCGTCCTCACCGGCGCCTCGGAGATGACCGTCCGCCGCGACCTGGAGGTGCTGGCCGCCCAGGGTGTCCTGGAGCGCTACCGGGGCGGCGCGCGGAGCCTGCTGCTGCGCGGTGACGAACCGCCCTTCGGGCTCCGGTCCCAGGAGGGGCAGGAGGGCAAGCGGCGCATCGCCGCCGAGGTCGCCGGGCTGATCTCCGACGGCGAGGCCGTCGTCCTGGACAGCGGTACGACCTGCCTGGAGGTGGCCCGGGCGCTCGAAGGGCGCCGGCTGACGGTGATGCCCCTGTCCCTGCACTCGGTGAACGCCCTGACCGGCGCCCCGCAGCTGACCCTGCTCGTCCCGGGCGGCCGGCCGCGGCCCGGTGAACTGGCGCTCACCGGCCCGCTGACCGAGGCGTCGCTGGCCGCGCTGCGCTTCGACACCGCGGTGATCGGCTGCTGCGGTCTCAACGCCGCCAACGGCCTCACGGCCTACGACCTGGACGACGCCGCCGTGAAGCGGGCCGCCATCGGCTCCGCCCGCCGCGTCATCGCGGTGACGGAGGGGGCCAAGCTCTCCCGTACCGCCCTCGCCTTCGTCGCCCCGGTCACCGCGTTGCACGCCGTCGTCACGGACGACTCCGCGCCGCAGGACGCGGTCGGCGCACTGACCGCGGCGGGTGTCATGGTCCGGCAGGTGTGACCACGCTTCCGTCGTCCGACCTCGTCAGGGTGTCCTGCCCGCGCGGAATGCGACGGCAGGTCAGACGTGGGCGAGGCGGTCGCGCAGCATCCAGGCGTGCTTCTCGACGGACTGCAGCGTGGTGTTGACCAGGTCCCCGGTGGCCGGGTCCTCGGCGCCCGTGGCACTGGATGCCGCGCGCAGCACGCATCCGACGGTGTTGAGGCGGCCGAGGACGAGGGTCGCGGCGCGGGTGTCCTCGATGCGGCCCGCCGGGAACTCGGGGAGCGTCGTGGTCCGTGCCACGGTGTCGCTCCTGCCGTCTGGGGTGGCGCCGACGGCGCGCGTCCGCTCGGCGATCTCGTCCGCCGCTTCACGGGCGGTCGCGGCGATCTCGTCCAGTTCCAGGTGCAGGCTGCGGAAGCCGCGGCCGACGAGGTTCCAGTGCGCCTGCTTGGTCTGTGCGTGCAGTTCCAGCAGGTCGACGAGGACGTCCTGGAGGGTGGCGGCCAGCGGTGCGGAGGCGGTGAACGGGGCGGCGTCGAAAGCGCGGCGCCGGTTGGTGGGGGAGGCGTGCAGGGTCGTGGTCACGATGGACTCCGTTCCCATGGGCGGGCGGTGTGCGGTGCGTGCCGCGAGGTCCGCGTCCGGCCGGCAAGGTGGGGGGTGAGGGGGCCGGTGGCGGCCTTCGTCCTGGTGCGCTTCCCACACTACGCCTAGATTGGACCCGGTCAAATCTAGATGCCGGTGGCGGCCTTCTGGCAGTCGGCGCACAGGCCCCACCAGGTGATCTCTGCCTCGTCGATGACGAAGCCCTTGTCCTCCACGGGGTCCAGGCAGGGGGCCGCGCCGACCGTGCAGTCGACGTCCTCGACCCGTCCGCAGTTGCGGCAGACCAGGTGGTGGTGGTTGTCGCCGACGCGCAGCTCGTAGCGCGCGGCGGAACCGGCGGGCTCGATGCAGCGGATCAACTGCACCCTGGTGAGGTCGTCGAGCACGTTGTAGAGGCCCTGCTTGGACAGTCCGCCCGCGCCCGGGGAGCCGACGCCGATCCTCGCCTCGAGCTCGGAGGCGGTGGAGTGGGGGTGGCCCTGCAGGGCGCTGAGGAGGGCGCGGCGCTGTGCCGTACTGCGCAGCCCCTTGCTCTTGAGCAGGTCGCCCACTGACTGCTCCATGGCGGCGTCACGCTCCTTCGTGCACGAGATTTGACACAGTCAATTTTAGTGCACGTGTCGCCGTGGCCGTGCTCACTCGGCGGTCTCGGCCGTGTGGCAGGTGGCGCAGACGACGCGGCGCGCGGGCAGGCGGCTGGTCGCCCGGCCGAGCCCGCGGGGCTGGTGGACGGGGAGGCGGACGACGCGGGAGTGGTCCGCGCAGGTGAACAGGCCGCAACGGGTGCAGACGCCGATGCCTTCGCTGTCGTGGCGCGCTTCCTGGGCGCAGTCGTAGCACTTCACGCGGGTTCGCTCCGTGGGGTGGGGGGAGGGGCGCGGCTCTCGTCGCCCGCCCCTCGAACGTAAAGGCGAGAATTGACCGAGTCAAATCTCGGGCCGTACGTGTTCCGCCGTACGGAAGGACTCAGGCCTCCGGGCGGCGGTAGGTGCCGTACCACTGCGACCCGGCCAGGTCGCGGGCCACGGCCTCGTCCCGGGACGGGTCGCCGATCGCCACCTGACGTGCGATGACCTGCTCACCGCCCCAGGCCAGCACCTGCGCCGCGGCCGTCGCGTCCACCCCCCGGTGGAGGCGGCCGGCCTCCTGCTCCTCCTCGATCAGCCGGGTCATGTGCCGGGTGAACCGGTCGATCTCCCGCGCCCTGGCCTCGCGCATCTCGGCGTCGTAGGCCGCCACTTCGGCGATGGCGGCGAGCAGGGGCCCGCGCTCGCGGTAGTAGCGCAGCTGCTCCGCGTAGATCGCCGCCAGGCCGTCGGGGCCGCCGTCCGGCCCGGTCGGACGCCAGTCGCCGCCGATCCGGAACAGCTCCTCCTTCATGTGGGCGGTCAGCCGGATGAGCAGGTCGGTCTTGTCCCGGAAGCACAGGTAGAAGGTCGACCGGGCCACGCCCGCCTCCGCGGCGATCCGCTGGACGCCGAGCTCGGTGAAGGTGGCGCCGGCCTGGAGGAGCCGCTCGGTGGCGGCGAGGACCGCCGCCTCGGAGTCCGCGCGGCGCCTGGTCTGGCGGGTCGGGCGGGTGATCGATGCCATGTGTGCTGCTCCCTGGTTGACCGGACGCCCATTCTCTCCGTCCCCTAGGTCACCGTACTGTCTCGGACACTGTGTCCGACACTATGTCGTGCATACTGTCCGATGTGCCCCGTGAACGGTGCACCGCTGTCCGGTCCGCGAGGCAGTGACACGCAAAGGCAAGGCAGACGACGACATGCGCTACACGCGACTTGGCAACACCGGCCTCCTGGTGTCCCGGCTCGGCCTGGGCACCATGTCCTTCGGCGGAGGCGACCACGACTTCTGGAAGGTGCTCGGGGGCCTCGGCGACACCGAGTCCGGCAAGATGCTGGACGCCGCGCTCGACGCTGGCGTGAACCTGATCGACACCGCGAACATCTACTCCGACGGGGAGTCGGAGGAGGTGCTCGGCCGGATACTCGGCGGACGGCGCGACGACGTCGTCCTCGCCACCAAGGTCTACGGCCGGATGGGGGCCGGCCCCAACGACATGGGCCTGTCGCGCCTGCACGTCATGCGCCAGCTGGAGGACAGCCTGCGGCGGCTGGGCACGGACCGGATCGACCTCTACCAGATCCACAGCTTCGACCCGCTGACGCCGCTGGAGGAGACCCTCCGCACGCTCGACGACGCGGTCCGCCAGGGCAAGGTGCGCTACATCGGCGCCTCCAACCTCGCCGCGTGGCAGCTGATGAAGGCGCTGGGCGTCTCGGCCCTGCACGACCTGGAGCGCTTCGCCTCCCTGCAGGCCTACTACTCCCTCGTCGGCCGGGACATCGAGCGGGAGATCCTCCCCGCCGTGCGTGACCAGGGGCTCGGCCTGCTGGTCTACAGCCCCCTCGCGGGCGGTTTCCTGAGCGGCAAGTTCCGCCGGGGAGCGGAGCGCGACCGGTCGACGCGCTGGGGCAAGGGCTCGAACCCGCCGGTCGACGAAGCACGCGGACACGACGTGGTCGACCGCCTCGACGAGATCGCCGGGCGGCACGGCGCGACGGTCGCGCAGGTGGCCCTGGCCTGGGTGATGCAGCAGCCCGGGGTGAGCAGCGTGCTGGTCGGCGCGAGCCGCATGGACCAGCTGCAGGGCAACCTCGCCGCGGCCGGGCTCACGCTCACCGAGGACGACCTCGCCGCGCTCGACGAGGTCAGCCGGCTCGCCCCGGAGTACATCGAGCGCGTGCACTCCGGCCCGGGAGCCCAGCGGGACCTGGACGGCTGACCCCGCCGTGACGGACGGGACCCCGCCGTGACGGGAAGGGCGCGGCCCGGCCGTCACGAACGGCGGGCCGCGCCCCTTCGGTCACGGTCGTGGCTCACCGGCGCGGGCCGGGGCGGACCGGGTGCTTGCTCAGGATGGAGACCCGGTTGAAGGAGTTGATGGTGATCGCCACCCAGATCAGGGCCGAGAGCTCGTCGTCGCCGAACACCTCGCGCGCGGCCTGGTAGGCCTCTTCCTGGGCGGCGGCGTCGGTGGGGTCCGTGGTCACCTCGGCCACCGCGAGCGCGGCGCGCTCGCGTGCGGTGAACAGCTCGGTGTCGCGCCAGGCCGGCAGCACGGTCAGCCGCTGCGGGGTCTCGCCCGCGCTGAGGGCGGTCCGGGTGTGCCGGTCGAGGCAGAAGGCGCAGCCGTTCAGCTGCGACACGCGGATGTTCACCAGCTCCACGAGGTCGTGTTCGAGCCCGGCCTCGGTGGCCACCGCGCGTACGGTCTCGGCGGCCGCCAGCATCGCCTTGTAGGCCCGAGGGCTCTGCTTGTCGATGAAGATCCGCCTGCTCTGCCGAACCGCCGTGGTGTCGCTCACCAGTACTCCTTCGCCGGGCCGTCTCCGGCCGCTGTGGGATGCGCCGTCGTCCGTCGGGGGCATCGCCGTATCATCAACTCCATGATTGTTGAAATTCGAAGCAGTCGTTGTGTGAGAAGCGCGACATGAGCGGGACCCCGCCCAAGGGCACCGTGGAGATCCTGTCCGCCCGTGACGTCCCGCTCGGCGGACCCCGCGCGATGACGGTGCGGCGCACCCTTCCGCAGCGGAACCGCTCGCTCATCGGCGCCTGGTGCTTCGCCGACCACTACGGGCCGGACGACGTCTCCGACACCGGAGGCATGGACGTCGCGCCCCACCCGCACACCGGGCTGCAGACCGTGAGCTGGCTCTTCAGCGGCGAGATCGAGCACCGCGACAGCCTCGGGACGCACGCCTACGTACGGCCCGGCGAACTCAACCTCATGACCGGCGGCCACGGCATCAGCCACTCGGAGGTCTCCACCGAGCGCACCACGGTCCTGCACGGCGTCCAGTTGTGGGTCGTGCTCCCCGAGCGGCACCGTGACACCGCCCCCGCCTTCCAGCACCACGTCCCGGAGCCCGTGGCACTCGGCGGCGGTGTGGCACGGGTGTTCCTGGGGTCCCTGGCCGGCGACACCTCGCCGGTGCCGACCTTCACCCCGCTGCTCGGCGCCGAACTCGCGCTCGATCCCGGTGCGACCGTCACCCTGGCGATCGATCCGGCCTACGAGCACGGCCTGCTCGTCGACGCCGGCGACGTGGAGATGGCCGGCACCCGGCTGAGCCCGGCCGAACTCGGCTACCTGGCCCCCGGCGGCGACACCCTGACCCTGACCAACCACGCCGACGAGCCCGCCCGGGCGGTGCTGCTCGGGGGGCCTCCCCTCGGCGAGCGGATCATCATGTGGTGGAACTTCATCGGCCGCACGCAGGAGGACATCGAACAGGCCCGCTCCGACTGGATGACGGGTACCCGGTTCGGTGAGGTCAAGGGCTACGACGGCGACGCGCTGCCCGCGCCCGAACTGCCGCGGGTGCCCCTGAAGTCGCGGGGGAACACGCACTGACCGGCGCGGTCCGGCGGCGGCCACCCGGGTCCGCCGCCGGACCGGTCGGCGTCGCTCAGACCGGGACCGACTCCGGAGCCTCGACGGGGGCGGGCCCGCCGGCGGGCCGCCCCGGCCTGCCGCGGCCCACGAACGCGTACGCCGCGCCCACCAGCAGTCCGCCGCCGACGAGGTTGCCGAGGCCCACCAGCAGCAGGTTGCGCGCGAAGGCGGCGGCCGTGGCGTCCGGCACGTGCTCCAGCATCCCGAGCGAGTAGTACGTCATGTTGGCCACGACGTGCTCGAAGCCGGAGCCGACGAACGCCAGCAGGGCCCAGAAGATCAGCGCGATCTTGGCGCCGTCCGAACGGGTCCGCGCGGCCATCCAGACGCCCAGGCAGACCAGGAAGTTGCAGAGCACACCGCGGAAGAACAGCGCCCCGCCGGACTCCGCCGCCTTCGTCTTGAGCAGGGTGGAGAGCAGGGCGAGGGCCGGCGCGGTGTGCCCGGGGGCGGCGCCCGCGGTGATGACCCCGCTGCCGTGCACCAGCAGCGCGAACAGGGCGGACCCGATGAGGTTGCCCACGAACGAACCGACGACCAGGGCCACCGCGTTGGCGCCGCTGATGCTGCGGACGACGACGCCCTGGACCGTCGTCATCATGTTGCCGGTGGTGAGTTCGGCGCCGGCGAAGACCACCAGGGTGAGCGCCACGCCGAACAGCAGGCCCTGGACGAGTTTCGTGGACGGCGAGCCCGCGGCCGCCAGTGGTCCGGTGACCGTGAGCAGCAGCACCGCCGCGACCCCGACGAACGCCCCGGCCAGCAGGGAGCTGACCAGGTAGCGGCCCGGGCTGCGGAGGCCGGCGGCCTTCTCGGCGGCCGTCCGCCCCTGCTCGTCGAGGGCCTGGGACACGGGGATCGGCATGGTGTCACCTCTTCACTGATGTACCGGAATGTCCGTCCTGGTTTTCCCGATGCTAGGTCCGTCGAGGCGTCGTGAAGGAAAAGGAGTTGCACGTCACAAGGGAAATGACGCGCTATGTCATCGGCATGCAATCCGTAATGCAAGGCCGGGTCAACGGAAATTCGGCCATGGGTAAAGTCGCGCTGCGTGGCGGGTGGAGCCGCAGGAAGAAGCCGATGACCGGTTCGCCGCGGCGGGGGTTCCCGAATGCGGTCCGACCTTGCTCTGCCTGATGCGTGGCACCGGAAATCATCGCCCGGGTGTCATCGCCGGCGGAATGCGGGCCTTTCCTGTTGTGGCGGCCGTGGCCGGGTGCCACCAAGGCCGCGCCGGCGGCGGACGATCGTCCGTATAATGGCCGCCGAGAGGATGCCCGTGCGGTCGGGAGCCGGTGAAGGGGAACGGACGCAGGCGCGACGCCGTCTGCGGGCGGTCCGCCCTGCGGTCACCGGTGGGCGGGGCATCGCGGTCGTGGACGCGGGAGGCATCGGATGGCAGGGCGCGGAAGCGGTCCGGACTTCGTGGAGGCGCTGGCCCGCGGGCTGGACGTGCTCGGCTGCTTCGACGCCCGGCACCGCCGGCGGACGCTGAGCGAGATCGCCGCCGCGACGGGGCTGGCGCGGCCGACGGCGCGCCGACTGCTGCTGACGCTGGAGGAGCTCGGCTACGTCCGCGCCGACCAGGGCGCGTTCACCCTCACGCCGCGCGTGCTGCGCCTGGGCATGTCCTACGTGGGCTCGCTCGGCCTGTGGGACGTGGCCCGCCCCCACATGGAGGCGCTGGTCACGCGGACCGGGGAGTCGTCCTCGATGGCGCAGCTGGACGGTTCCGACATCGTCTACGTGGCCCGCGTCTCCGTACCGAAGATCATCGCGCTGCGGGTGGACATCGGCACCCGGTTCCCCGCCCCGCAGACCTCCCAGGGCAAGGTGCTGCTGGCCGCCCTGGGCCCGCAGGAGCTGGAGGCCGTCCTGGCCGAGCCCAGCCGCTCCGGGCTGCCGGAGTCCCCGCGGCGGACGCCCGAGGAGTTCGCCGCGGAGCTGCGCACCGTCCGGGCCCGCGGCTGGGCGCTGGCCGACGAGGAACTCGCACCCGGCGTACGGTCGGTCGCCGTGCCCGTACGGGACGGCGACGGGTTGGTCCGGGCGGCGATGAACGTCACCGTGCACGCCGCCGAGACCAGTGTGGACGTGCTCACCGGCACGTACCTGCCCCTGCTGCTGCGCGCGGCCGGGGACGTCTCGGCGGACTGGGCGCTGTGGCAGAGCCGGCCGCACGGCGAGGTGCGCCCCGCCGCCGGCTGACGCCCTGCCGGAACAGGGCACCGCGCCGTGGCGGCGGCGACGCACCGCCCCTGCGGCCGACGCCGCGTCAGCGGGGCTGCAGCACGAAGTCGTACTCGGCGAGCAGGTACGGCACGTCGACGGCCGTTCCGTCGGGGGCGGGTCCCGCCGGCCGTTCGGTGAACCGGACCACCAGCGCTTCCTTCGTGCCGAAGACGACGTCGCTGTCCAGGTACGCGCTGCCCTCCTGGAACAGATGGGTGATCAGCTTCTCGTACCCCAGCTCGTCGACGAGGAAGTGGACGTGCGCGGGGCGGAAGTGGCTGATGTCGGTGGTGCTGATCAGGTCGCCGACCGGGCCGTCCATCGGGATGGCGTAGCCGCGCGGCGCGATGGTGCGGACGCAGTAGGTGCCGTCCTCGCGGGCCCGGTACTTCGCACGCAGCCGCGCCTCGTCGACCTCGGGGAGCTGCGCCTCGTAGGCGCCGTCGGCGTCCGCCTGCCACACGTCGAGGACGGCCCCGGGCACGGGCTTGCCGTCCAGGTCGGTGACCTTGCCGGTGATGAACAACGGCGTCCCGGGGATGCCGTCGGACATGTCGAAGCCGTACGGGGCGGCGGGGGACCCGTCGATGTGGAAGGGGCCGAGGACGGTGGCGGGGGTGGCCCGCGGCGCGAACCTGTTGTTCAGCTGCACCACGAGCGTGCTCAGCCCGAACACGTCGGAGGCGAGGATCAGTTCCTGACGTTTGTCGTCGCTGATCCGGCCCGCCTCGGTCAGCCACTGGATCGCGGCCATCCACTCGTCCTCGGTGAGTTCCACCTCGCGCGCGAACGCGTGGAGGTGGCGGACCAGCGCGGACAGGAGCTCGGCCTGGCGCGGGGCGTGCGCGGTCGCCCAGCGCCCGGCCGCCAGTTCGGTGAGGTTGTCCTCGTTGACAAACACGGTCACTCCTTGGTGTTCCCTGCGGATTCGGTGTCCGGCCGGGGCGGGACGGGCCGGTTGTTGAGGTCGACGGAGAGGAAGATGTCGTTCGCGACCGGATCGCGCATCTCCTCGGCGAGCTGGCCGATGAGCCCGGCGGTGCGCGCGAGCAGGGCGAAGCCGCGCAGCAGCGGCAGCGGCAGCCCGAGGTCGGCGAGTGCGGCTCCGCACACGCCGGCGCCGTTGAGCGGCAGGGCCTTGCCGAGGACCTCGGGGTGCACGCGGCCGATGGCCGCGAACAGCGACAGGTGCGGGCCGAACAGGCCCTCCTCGGCGGCGATGGCCATCAGCCGGGGCGTGCGCGGGTCACCGTCCTTGTGTACGTGGTGGCCGAGGCCCGGGACGAAGCGGCCGGCCGCCCGCTGCTCGCGCACCAGGCGCAGCGCCAGTTCGTCCCAGCCGGACTCGTCGTGGGGCGGTTCGCCGTGTGCGGCGAGGGCCTCGTGCAGGAACGTCCCGGTGTCCTCGGTGACGCCGAGGAAGCGCGAGCCCCCGCCGAGCAGACCCGCGGCGAGCGCGCCCTGGACGGAGTCCGGCGCGGACAGGTACGTCAGCCGGGTGACGATGGCCGTGGGCGTGAAGCCGTGGTCGGCCAGGGCCGCGAGCACGGCTTCGAAGACGCGGGTCTCGCCGCGGCTCGGACGGCGCTGCGTCGCCAGCCAGAAGGCGAGTTCGCCGAAGCCGACGGTGCCCATGATGTCCTCGGCGAGGTCCTGGCCGAGCAGGGTGATGCTCTTGCGGTCCGAGGCGCCCAGCGCGGTGGGGTAGCCGCCGGACGCGGACGGGTCAGTCACGGGTGTCCTCCGGGTCCTGGACCAGCCACGCGCGCAGTTCGGCGCCGTGCTCGTCGAGTTCGGGCGGCGGCAGCCGGTACACGGCGGGAGTGGCGGAGAAGGTGACCGGGTGGCGGGTGGTGGGCACCGCGCGGTCGCCCTCGCCGACGGTGACGACCGGGTCCAGCCCGAACCGCTCGGCCATGGCGAAGCCGCCGTCGATGGTGTTGATCGGCCCGCTCGGCACCCCGGCCTCGACCAGCAGCTCGAACCACTCGTTCGCGCCGCGCTTGACCAGTTGCTCCACGAGCAGCGGCCGCAGCTCCTCCCGGTTCGCGGTGCGGTCGGCGTTGCGCGCGAAGCGCGGGTCGTCGGGGACCCCGGGGATGCCGAGGACCTCGCACAGCTTGCGGAACTGGCCGTCGTTGGCGGCGGTCACGATCAGGTCGTTGTCGGCCGTGGGGAAGGGCTCGTAGGGGAACACGCTCGGGTGCGCGTTGCCCATCCGGTACGGGACCTCACCCCCTGCCACGTAGGCCGAGCTGTGATTGACCAGTCCGGTCAGCGCCGACGACAGCAGGTTGACCTCGACGTGCTGGCCCTCGCCGGTGGCGTCGCGGTGGCGCAGCGCGGCGAGGATGCCGATGGCCGCGTGGTTGCCCGCCATGACGTCGAAGACCGAGATCCCGGCCCGGTAGGGCGGGCCGTCGGGCTCCCCGGTGAGGCTCATCAGCCCCGAGACGGCCTGCACCATCAGGTCGTAGCCGGGCACCTTGCGCCCGGCGCCGGAACCGAAACCGCTGATGGAGGCGTAGACGACGGCCGGGTTCCCGGTCCGCACCGACGCGTAGTCCAGCCCGTACTTGACCAGGCCGCCGGGCCGGAAGTTCTCGATGACGACGTCCGCCCGGCGCGCGAGTTCGCGCGCCGCCTCCAGGTCGGCCCCGTCGTGCAGGTCGAGTGCGATGGAACGCTTCCCGCGATTGATGCCGAGGTAGTAGGTGGACACCTCGCCGCGCACCGGGGGCGTCCAGCTGCGGGTGTCGTCCCCGCGCGGGCCCTCGACCTTGACGACGTCCGCACCGAGGTCCGCCAGCAGCATCGTGGCGTAGGGCCCGGCGAGGATGCGGGAGAAGTCGGCCACCAGCAGCCCGGACAGCGGGCCCGCCGGGCCCGGTCGCGCAGGCGCGGTGCTCTCTGACATCCAGTGTCACCTTTCATCTGACCGCAGGACGGACATCCGTCCGTCACCGTGATTCTGTTGCTGAAAGCCGGGGGCGTCAAGGGTGATCGTCACCGCCGTGGCCGGTCAGAGGCTTGCCGGCACTGCGGTGTCTCGTTTTGCGACAGGGCCGGGGCCCATCCGCGGGCGTGTGCGCTCCGAACTGCGTCGCGAGGCTAGCGCTCGGTCCATTGGCCGAATAGCGTACCTGTGTCCGTCAAGCGGCCAAGGGAGTTCAACGTGGATAAGGTCGAGGCATTCACCCCGGGGCGGCCCATTGTCCTGCGGGGTGGGACCGTGCTGCCCGTCAACCGTGAGCGCGAGGTCCTCGGGGACACCGACGTGCTCGTCGTCGACGACCGGATCGCGGCGGTCGGTCCGCGACTGGCGGTCCCCGACGGGACGGTGGAGATCGACGCCACGGGCGGCATCGTGATGCCGGGCATGATCGACACGCACCGCCACATGTGGCAGACCGCGATGCGCGGCTACGGCGCCGACTGGACCCTCACCCAGTACTTCGTCTGGTACTACCTGGAACACGGCAGGAAGTTCCGCCCCGAGGACGTCCACGCCGGCAACCGGCTCGCCGCGGTGGAGGCCCTCGACGCGGGCGTGACCACCGTCGTCGACTGGTCGCACGGCCTGCAGACCGTGGACCACGCCGACGCCGCCGTGGACGCCCTGCGGTCGGTGCCCGGCCGCTTCGTCCTGGCCTACGGCAACATCCAGCAGGCACCCGCGGAATGGACCGCCGCGCCGGAGTTCCGCGACTTCGTCGCCCGCCGCATCGACGGCGACGACATGCTCGGCTTCCAGCTCGCCTTCGACGTCACGGGCGACCCCGCCTTCCCCGAGAGGCCCGCCTTCGAGGTGGCCCGCGAACTGGGCGTCGCCGTCACCACCCACGCCGGGGTGTGGGGCGCCACCAACGACGACGGCATCCGCCTGATGTACGAGAACGGCTTCATGACCCCGCAGACCGTGTACGTCCACGCCTCGACGCTCAGCGCCGACTCCTACCACCGCATCGCGGCCACCGGCGGCTCGGTCTCGGTGTCGACGGAGAGCGAGCAGAGCGCCGGCCAGGGCTACCCGACGACCTGGGCCATCCGCTCGCACGACATCCCCGTCTCCCTGTCGATGGACACCAGCGTCTGGTGGAGCGGCGACCTGTTCTCCGCCATGCGCACCACCCTCGGCGCCGACCGCGCCCGCGCGCACCTGGAGGCGCACGCCAAGGGCGACACCGTCACTCACTGCGCCCTGCGCGCCGACCAGGTGGTGGAGTGGGCCACCCTGGGCGGGGCCCGGGCCCTCGGCCGCGAGCGGGACCTGGGCAGCCTGGAGGCCGGCAAGAAGGCCGACATCGTCCTGCTGAAGAACGACCACTCGCCGGTCTCCTTCCCGCTGCTCAACCCGTACGGCCAGGTCGCCTTCCAGGCGCAGCGCGGCGACGTGCACACCGTGCTCGTCGACGGACGGGTCGTCAAGCACGAGCACCGCCTGGTCGGCGTCGACCTGGCCGCGGTGCGGCGCGAGGTCGAGGAGACCGTCGACCACCTGCGGTCCGCCATGGGCGAGGAGGAGTGGCGCAAGGGGATGAACCCCGACGTCCCCGAGACGAAGGTGCTCGACAACCCCTACACCTACACCGATTACCGCAGCGCCTCGACGCACGGCCGGTGACACCGGTGACAGCGCCGGCACGGGTTACACCAGCGACACGAAGGAGAACCGAGAGATGAGCGTGGGGCTGCTGCTGCTCCGACTGCTGCTCGCCGCCCTGCTCTTCGGCCACGCCACGCAAAAGCTGCGCGGCTGGTTCGGCGGGGCGGGGCTGGCGGGTACCGGCGCCGTCTTCGAGCGCTACGGCATCGTCCCCGGGCCGCGGATGGCCCTGGTCGCCGGGGTGGCCGAGCTGACGGGCGCGGCGTCGGTCGCGGCCGGACTGCTGACGCCCGGCGGGTGCGCGGTCGTCGTCGGGACGATGACGGTGGCGGCCGTCTCGACGGCGCCGGGCGGCTTCTGGGCGCTGAAGGGCGGCTGCGAGGTGCCGTTCCTCTACGGCGCGGTCGCCGCGTGCCTCGGCTTCACCGGGCCGGGGGAGTGGTCGCTCGACCACGTCCTCGGCCTGAGCTGGCGGCCGGCCCCCGCCTGGGGCGCGGCCGCGCTCGCGGCCGGACTCCTCGCGGCGACGGTGCCGCTCGCCGGCCGCGCCAAGGTGCGCAGGAGCAGGAGGGAGTCCCCCGGGTCCCACGGGAACGCGTAGTCACTCCGGATAAGGCGCCTCCTGCCGGGCATACGGCTGGAGTACGCCACGCGACGCCGCGGCCGGACGGGCCGCGGCGGCACCGGAACCGGGGGGCACGACGGCATGGGCGCTTCGCTGGAGGAGACCGACCGCACCGACGGAGACCGGCCGGAGCGTTCCGTCGCCGACCGCAAGCAGGAACTGCGCCGCCGCCTGGAACGGCTCATCGGCATCGCCGCGACCGAGGGCAACTGCCTGCAGGCCCTGCGGAACGGGGACGAGATCTTCCCCGCGATGCTGGACGCGATTCGCGCGGCGAAACACACCGTCGACATGACCACCTTCGTCTACTGGCGCGGCCAGATCGCGCGTGACTTCGCGCACGCGCTGGCCGCCAAGGCTGCGGAGGGGGTGCGGGTACGGCTGCTGCTGGACGGCTTCGGCGGGCGGCTGATCGAGCAGGAACTGCTGGACGGCATGGACCGGGCCGGCGTGGACGTCGCCTGGTTCCGCAAGCCCGTGCGGCTGTCGCCGTTCAAGCAGAACCACCGCTGCCACCGCAAGGTCCTGGTGGTCGACGCCGAGGTGGCCTTCACCGGCGGCGTCGGCATCGCCGAGGAGTGGTGCGGCGACGCCCGGCACCCCGGCGAATGGCGGGACACCCACGTCCGGGTCACCGGGCCGGCCGTGGACGGCCTGGCCGCGGCGTTCGCGCAGAACTGGGCGGAGTGCCGGCGCAACGGGCTCTTCGACGACCGCGACCGCTTCGGCGAGCACGAGCAGAGCGGAGGCGCGATCGTCCAGGTCGTCCGGGGCTCGGCGAGCGTCGGCTGGCAGGACATGCGCACCCTGCTCCGGGTGGTGATCGCCTCCGCGGAGCAGCGCATCCGGCTCGCGACCGCGTACTTCGCGCCCGACCCGTACTTCGTCGGCCTGCTCTGCCACGCGGCGGCCCGCGGGGTGGACGTCGAGATCCTGCTGCCCGGCCCCTACACCGACAAGCGCGTCTGCCAGTTGGCCGGGCAGCGCTACTACCAGCGGCTCCTCGACTGCGGCGTGCGGATCTGGCACTACCTGCCGACCATGATGCACGCCAAGGTGATCACCATGGACGGGGTCGCCACCCTGATCGGCTCGACCAACTTCAACCGCCGCTCCCTCGACCACGACGAGGAGGTGATGCTGGCGGTGCTCGACGAGAACTTCACGTCCGTCCTCGACGCCCACTTCGACGAGGACCTGCTGCGCAGCGACCCCGTCGACGGCACGCGCTGGCGCACCCGCTCCTCACTGGAGCGGGCCCAGGAGGTGGCGACCGCGCCCATCCGCCGCTTCCTGTGAGCATCATGGTGTCGCCCCACGAGACGGCCGCGGGGGCGTACGGACACCGGGGCGCGTCAGCGCACCGCTCACCCTGGAGGGCGACATCGACGTCAACACCGGCCCAGAACCGGCATCGACAGGCAGCCGGACCGACGCCGCCGACGCGGCGCCGCACGAACCGTTCCCCGCCGACCTGGAGGTCGCGACGGTCGCCGAGCTGACCGCCCTGATGGCCTCGGGCCGCATCACGAGCGTCTCCCTCACCCGCGCCTACCTGCGGCGCATCGAGGACCTGGACGTCGGCGGACCGGCCCTGAACGCGGTGCGCTGCGTCAATCCCGCCGCCCTGGAGGAGGCCGCCGCGGCCGACGCGCGCAGGGCCGGCGGCGACCCCGGCGGCCCGCTGCTGGGCATACCGGTGCTCGTGAAGGACAACATCGACGTCCTCGGCATGCCGACCACCGCCTGCTCGGTGGTGCTCGCCGACTCCCACCCCGCGCAGGACGCCCCGCTGGTGACCCGGCTGCGCGAGGCGGGTGCGGTGATCCTCGGCAAGGCGAACCTCACGGAGTTCGCCAACTACCTCACCGTCGGCATGCCCAGCGGCTACAGCTCGCTGGCCGGTCAGGTGCTCAACCCGTACGACCTGAGCGAGACGCCGAGCGGTTCGAGCGCCGGTTCGGGGGTCGCCGCCGCGGCCGGACTGGCCGCCGTCACCATCGGCACCGAGACGGACGGGTCCATCCTCAGCCCGGCGTCCGCGACGTCGGGGGTCGGGGTGAAGCCCACCCTGGGCCTCGTCAGCCGCACCGGCATCGTGCCCATCGCCTCCAGCCAGGACACCGCGGGCCCGATGACCCGGACGGTCGCGGACGCCGCCGCCCTGCTGACCGTCCTCACCGGCACCGATCCCGAGGACCCGGCCACCGCCGGCAACCCGCTCGAAGGCCACGACTTCACCGCCGACCTGTCCCCCGACGCCCTGCGCGGCGTGCGCATCGGCGTCGTCGCGGAACAGACGCCCGAGGACGGCACGGACGAACGGGCCCTGTGGGACGCGGCCCTGGACGCACTGGCGCGACGCGGCGCCGCACTCGTCGACGTCGGCATCGAGGCGCGCCGCCGGTACGACGTCGCCTCCCCGGTGCTGAGCCACGAGTTCAAGCGCGACCTGAACGCCTATCTCGCGCGGCTGCCCGAGGGTGCACCGGTGCGCACCCTCGCCGACGTGATCGCCCACAACGAGGCCCACGCGGACGTCGCCCTGAAGTTCGGGCAGACGCTCGCGCTCGCCGCGCAGGCCAGGGACCTCGGTCCGGACAGCGCGGACACCGTCGAGTACAAGGCGGCCCGCGCCCGGGACCTGGAGGAGAGCAAGGACCGCATCGACGCCCTGATGGCCGAACACGCCGTCACCGCCCTGCTGTTCGCGAACAGCGGCAGCTCGTCCATCGGCGCCAAGGCGGGCTACCCCTCGGTCACCGTGCCCGCGGGCTACCTCGCGGCCAACCGCCGCCCGTTCAACATCACCTTCCTGGGACGGGCGTGGAGCGAACCGCTGCTCCTCGGCTACGCGCACGACTACGAGCAGGCGACCCGGCTGCGCAGGCCGCCGTCCGCCGTCAACCCCACCCTGCTGCGCCGCCGTCCGCTCGCCGTACCGGCGCCGAGGGCGGCGGACCCGGAGCGCTGACGGCGTCGGCGCCCGGGACCGCCCCGCACGAGCGGGGCGGTCCCGGTCCCACGCTCAGTCGTCCCCGGCGTCCTCCAGCAGGCCGCGCACCTCCTCGGCGGTGGTCTCGTGGAGCTCCTCGCCCACGAGCAGCCAGCGTGTGATCCCGACCGACTCCAGGAACGGCAGGTCGTGGCCGGCGATGACGAGTGCGCCCCGGAAGGACGCGAGGGCGGTCGTCAGCTGACGGACGCCGTCCACGTCGAGGTTGTTGGTGGGCTCGTCGAGCATCAGCAGTTGCGGGGCCGGCGTGGCGAGCATCGACGCCGCCAGGGCGGCGCGGAAACGCTCCCCGCCGGAGAGGGTGCCCGCGGGCTGTTCGGCGCGGGCGCCCCGGAACAGGAACCGCGCGAGCCGGGCGCGGATCTCGTTCTCGCAGACCCCGGGAGCCACGCGGGCGACGTTCGCCGCCACGCTCAGCTCCTCGTCCAGGACGTCGAGGCGCTGCGGCAGGTACCGCAGCGGAACGTGCGTCCTCGCCTCGCCCGACAGCGGGGTGAGTTCGCCGGTGAGGGTGCGCAGCAGCGTCGTCTTGCCGGCCCCGTTGCGGCCGACCAGCGCGACGCGTTCCGGCCCGTGGACGTGGAGGTCGCCCTGGCGCAGCCTGCCGAAGCGTGGCCGCAGCCCCCGCAGGGTGAGCACGGTGCGGCCCGCCGGGACCGCGGTGCGCGGCAGGTCGACCCGGATCTCCGCGTCGTCGCGGAGCGCGTCCGCGGCGGCCTCGCGGCGTTCGCGCGCCTGGGCGAGCCGTTCCTCCTGCACGCCCCGGAGCCGGTCGGCGGACTCCTGCGCGGAACGCTTGCGTTCGCCGGCGACGATCCGCGGGGCGCGCCGCTGGGCGTCCATCTTCCGGCTGTGCCGCCGTCGGCGGTCCGACGCGATCCGCGCCTCCCCCAGTTCGCGGCGCCGGCGGCGCACGTCGGCCTCGGCGGCGCGGAGCGCGCGCCCGGCAGTCTCCTGCTGGGCGGCCACGGTCCCCTCGTAGTCGGACCACGCCCCGCCGTACCAGGTGACGGAGCCCGCGCGCAGTTCGGCGACGCGGTCCACGCGTTCCAGCAGCTCGCGGTCGTGACTGACCACGACGAGGACGCCGGAACGCCAGGATCCGACGGTCTCGTGGAGCCGGCGGCGCGCGAAGAGGTCGAGGTTGTTGGTGGGTTCGTCGAGCAGGAGGACGTCGGGGCGGCCCAGCAGCAGTGCGGCCAGGCGCAGCAGCACGGTCTCGCCGCCGGACATCCGGCCGACGGTACGGTCCAGTCCGAGGCCGCCGAGCCCGAGGGAGCCCAGGGTCGCCAGGGCGCGTTCCTCCACGTCCCAGTCGTCGCCGACGGTCTCGAAGTGCTCCTCCCCGGCGTCCCCCGCCTCGATGGCCCGCAGGGCGGCGCGCCGTTCGGCGATGCCGAGGGCCTGGTCGACGCGGAGCGCGGTGTCGAGGGTGACGTCCTGGGGCAGGTAGGCGAGGCTGCCGCCGACGGTCACCGACCCCCGGGTGGGGGGCAGCCGGCCGGCCAGCAGCTTCAACAGGGTGGACTTGCCGGTGCCGTTGGCTCCGACGAGCCCGGTGCGGCCCCTGCCGATGGTGAGGGAGAGCCTGTCGACCACGGGTGTGCCGTCCGGCCACCGGAAGGAGAGGCCGGAGCAGCCCAGGGACGGGCCGGTGGCGGTGGGGGTGTGAGTGGACATGATGGTCCTCGCAGTCGCAAGCGCAGGGGTGGCGGGCTTCGGGTGCGAGCACCACGCGGCGACCGTGGGGGGACGGGGGGTGCGGTCCTCCGGGGAACGGGGACGGCTCGTGCACCGAGGTCGCATGCGCGCGGGGTCACGGGCGGCGGGAAGGCCGACTGCTGCGTGACCGGCGGACGGCGGTGGGGCCGTGCGCGCGATGATCGCGGACCTCAGATGAGCAACGTCCACCTCTATTGGAGACGACAGGACCCAGGAACTGTACCTCAGGCTTCGAGGGAAAGGCGCGACCGCGAATTGCCGGGGCCCGGTCGATACAATTCAGAAAGGGAGCGCGGAAAGGTCTCCGATGTCGGGCCGCGTGGCGGTGGTGCGCGATGAATTCGATTCCGCATGACGTGAGCGTGTACGCCGGGCGGTCCTCCGGGCTCATCGGGGCCCAGATCGCCGGCTACCGCGTGGAGCGGGAGATCGGCCGCGGCGGCATGGCCGTGGTCTACTGCGCCCGGGACCTGCGGCTCGACCGTACGGTGGCCCTGAAGCTGCTCGCCCCCGAGCTGGCCCGCAACGACACCTTCCGCCGCCGTTTCACGCACGAGTCACGGGTGGCGGCCGCGATCGACCACCCCCACATCGTGCCGATATTCGAGGCCGGGGAGACCGACGGTGTCCTCTACATTGCGATGCGTTACGTCTCGGGCCTCGACCTGCGGGCGCTCTTCGACCGGGACGGTCCGCTCCCCATTCGCACCGCCCTGCGCATCGCCACCCAGGTGGCCTCCGCACTGGACGCGGCACACGACCACGACCTGGTGCACCGCGATGTGAAACCGGGGAACGTGCTCGTCGCCAAGGGCACCGACAGCGAGCACCCCGAGCACGTCTACCTCACGGATTTCGGGCTGACGAAGAAGTCGCTGTCGCTGACCGGGTTCACCACCGTCGGCGAGTTCGTCGGCACCCTGGACTACGTGGCGCCCGAGCAGATCTCCGGGCGCCCGGTGGACGGCCGCTGCGATCTGTACAGCCTGGCCTGCGTCGTCTACGAGAGCCTGACCGGTGGCCTGCCCTTCGAGCGCGAGGAGGACATGGCCCTGCTGTGGGCGCACCAGTACGACCAGCCGCCACCCCTCAGCGAGCGGCGGCCGGACATCCCGCCGGCCATGGACGACGTCATGGCCAAAGCGCTCGCGAAGGTCCCCGAGGACCGTTACGACTCCTGCCTGGAGTTCGTGGGTGCCCTGCGGGCGGCCGCTGCCGCGACCGCGCCGGAGGAGGGTTCCGCGCGGGGCGGTTCCCCCGACCACCAGGCGACGCGGGTGACGCCCCGGGCGCCCGTGCTCCCCACGCCCCCGGGACCGCCGCCGGACCCGCCGACGTGGGCCCGGGCGGTCTTCCGTCGTCTGCCGGGTCTGTGAACGTCAGCTGCTGGGTGCGGTGCTGGGTGCGGTGCTGGGTGCGGTGCTGGGCGCGGTGCTCGACGCGCCGCTGGGCGAGCTGTTGGGCAGTTGCTTGGGCTCGGTGGTCTCCGAGGTGTTGTTGACGAACGTGTTCCCCTTGCCCTTGAGGTCGCGGTTGGCGAGGTCGGCGGGCTTGTTGCCGCGGGCGACGTTGTCGCGGATGGTGTTCTCGGAGTTGGACGTCCCCACGACGCTGCCGAACAGCACGATGCCGCCGGACATCGGGGACTTGCCGCTGTTGTCGCGCACGTCGTTGTCGGTCACGACGGTCTTCTCGACGCCCGTGAGCAGGATGCCCGTGCCCTGGATGAACGGGAGGCGGGCGCTGGGCGCACAGTACTTGTTGTTGCCGGTCACCGTGTTGCGGGTGACGGTCAGCGCACCGCCGCGCGGGACGCCCTCGTCGCCGACGACGAAGACACCGCCGCAGTTGCCGGTGACCTGGTTGCTCTCGACCGTGACGCCCCGGACGCGGCGCAGTCCGATGCCGATCCGGTTCTCCGTCAGTTTGTTGCCGTCGATGACGGCGCCCTGGGTGTCGAGCGCACCGCCCTCGGTGTCCATGGAGTTGGCGAGGAAGATGCCGGAATCGCCGTTGTTGCGGGCGGTGTTGTCGCGGAAGACGGTGCGGACGGACTTCTCCGCGAGGATGCCCTGCACCTTGTTGTCCCGTGCCGTGACGCGGACGACCTGCAGGCCGTCGGCCTGCGTCGCGTGGATGCCGGCCTTCTTGAACCCGGCGACCGTCAGCGACTCCAGCGTCACGTCGGACGCCTTCTTCTGCGCCGTACCGGTGACGCAGATGCCCTCGCCCGCCTTGGCGCAGGCGTTCTCCTTGCCCTTCGTGCTCGGGGAGATGACGGTGCCCGTGCCCGCTCCGCGCAGCGTCAGCCGCGGCGTGCTGATCTGGACGCTCTCGTGGTAGGTACCGGCCGCGATGTCGATGACCTGACCGGGCTTGGCGCGGTCCACCGCCGACTGGATGGATTCCCCCGCGCGGACGGAGATCTTCTTCTGCGCGTCCGCGGACTGCGAGGCCGTGGGCTGCGACTCGCCGCCGCACGCGACCGCGCCCCCCACGATGGTCGCCGTGGCGGCCGCCGCGACGACGGCCCTGCGGGACCGACAGAGCTTCATGTGTGTGCACCTGCTTTCCGTGACATGTGATCAGCCGAAAACAGACGCTATGGACGGATCTGACACCTCGCCACTCCAGAGCCTGCGGCATGCGGGCGACGGGGCCCTGATCGGCCGGTGGCCCCCGGGCTCACGGGGGTGCCGGGTCCGGTGGCCGGAATCGACCCGGTACGGCTGATGGGGTGGCCGCGGCCGCATCAGGGCCCGGGCCCCGGGCAGGCGCATCGTCATGGGAACACTGAAACGATGGGAACGGGTGATCGAGCGCTGGGAACAGGTGCTGGTGGCGAAGCTGATCCACCGTGAGCCGGTGGAACTGGTGGACGCCCTGCGCCGGGAGTGCGACGAACGGGCGGTGGTGTGCAGTTCGAGCCGCGTGGTGGTGCCGAACGTGTACACGGTGGAGCTGGCCGACGCTCCGCACAGGGAGCTGATCCCGCATCGGGCCCGCGTGGGGGAGGCCCTGACGGATTCGCTGCTGCGCCACGCCGACCGGCGCGGCTACGAGTGGGCCGGCCCGGTCACCGTGCGCATCGTCCGGTCCGGCGAGGTGCCCAACGGGCGCTACCGGGTGAGCAGCAGGCCCATGAACCGGATCCGCGCGGACGCGCTCGCCCGGATCGCGCCCGGGTGGTCGTGAGCCACGGTGGCGCGGTCAGCGGGCGACGCCCTCCGAGGGGGTGAACTCCACGCCCTCCGGCGGGAGCACGGTGCCGGCGTCGTCGACGAAGGCGACGCTGACCGGGCGGCCCTCGGCCGCCGAGCGCCGCAGGTGGCTCGGCCCCCGCACGGGGGTCCGGTGCGTGTCGCCCCACTGCTGGAGCGCCGCGAGGATCAGCCGCAGCTCCTCGCCCGCCGGTGTCAGGTGGTAGCTGTACCGGGTCCGGCTGCCCGGCTCCCGGTACGGCCGCTTCTCCATGATCCCCTCGTCCACGAGCGAGCCCAGGCGCCCGGTCAGCAGATCGGGCGCGATGCCGAGCTCCCGGCGGAAGTCCGCGAAGCGCGTCACGCCCCGGATCGCCGCCTCACGCAGGACGAGCAGCGTCCACTTGTCGCCGACGACCTCGAGGGTCCGGGCGATCGAGCAGACGGTCTCCTCCTTGCCGGTGGCGTTGCGGGTGGCCTTGGCGCTGGACATGCCGCCAATGTACCTCTGGATTGACATTTCCAATTCAGCTGCCGGCGCGGCGTGTGCCGGTCAGCGGGCAGCCGGTGCGGGCAGGCCCGGGTAGAGCAGTTCGAGTCCGCCGGACAGGGCGGCCCGGACGCCGCGGCTCCGGTCGTCGACGACGACCTCCAGCGCCCGCTGCTCGATGCCGTCCAGGGCCAGGCCCGCCACCCATGCGGGGTCCACCTTGTCGGAGGGGTCGACGTAGTCGGCCATCTCGGTGTCCATGTAGCCCACGTGGAGCGCGGTGACGTCGATGCCGGACGGGGCGAGCTCCTGCCGGAGGACGTTGGTCATCGCCAGTTCGGCGGCCTTGGCCGCGCTGTAGCCGCCGTATCCCGGGAGGTGGATCCAGGACAGGATGGACAGGACGTTGAGGACGGCTCCGCCGCCGTTCGCGGCGATCACCGGCGCGAAGGCCCGCGTGACGCCCAGGGAGCCGAAGAAGTGGGTCTCCATCTCCAGGCGGATGTCGGCCATGTTCCCCTCGGCGAGCCCCACGTGGGTGCTGACGCCCGCGTTGTTGATCACGAGGGTGGCGTCGGAGGCGGTCCGGGCCGCCCGGGCGACCGACTCGGGGTCGGTGATGTCCAGCCGGAGCGGCTCCACGCCCGGCAGGTCGAGGGCGTCGGGGTTGCGGACGCCGGCGTAGACCTTGGCGGCGCCCCGGTCGAGCAGCTGGGTCGCCAGGTGACGGCCGAGGCCGCGGTTGGCGCCGGTCACGACGGCGACGGAGTTCTTGATGTCCATGAGGAGCGCTCGTTCCGTTGGGCTGAGTAGGTATCTCCAATCTAGGTCAGCTGGATTCTGAAAAGCAACTCAGATGGGAAATGACCTTGCCCCGGAGCCGCGGTTGCCGTTGGCTGGGCGGTGTGACCGAACTGAGCACCGAACGCCTGATCCTCCGCCGCTGGCAGGACCGCGACCTCGCGCCCTGGGCGGCGATGAACGCCGACCCCGAGGTGCGGGAGCATCTGGGGGAGCCGCTGACCCGGGAGCAGAGCGACGCGTCCGTGGCCCGGTTCCTGGCCGAATTCGACGAGCGCGGCTACGGCTGGTGGGCGGTCGAGATCCGGGCGACCGGCGGGTTCGCCGGCTTCGCCGGCCTGGACCGGGTGGACGACGGCCTGCCGTTCACGGGAGTGGAGATCGGCTGGCGCCTCGCGCGTGCGGCCTGGGGCAAGGGCTACGCCACCGAGGCCGCCCTGGCCGTCCTGGCCTTCGGCTTCGGCACCCTCGGGCTCGATGAGATCCTCGCGGTGACGACGGCCGGGAACCTCCGCTCCCAGGCCGTCATGCGCCGCATCGGCATGACCCGCGACCCCGCCGGCGACTTCGAGGACCCCACCGCCCCCGAAGGGCCGCTGCGCCCCAACGTGCTGTACCGGATCACGGCGGGCGCCCCGGTCCAGGCGCCCTGACATGACCGCCGGAGGCGGCGCGCAGCGCACGGGCGGCGCCGCGGACGCCGGAGGACGGACACGGATGACGAGGTGGCGGCGGTTCGAGGCCCCGGGGGCCGGGAGGACCGAGTACCGGGAGATCCGTCAGGAGGGGATCCGCTGCTTCCTGCGCTGGGGCTCCGTCGGTGCGAACGGCAAGGGGAGCACCTCGACGCTCGACGACGAGGAGCACGCCCGGCGCCACGCCGCGCGCAAGGCCGGCGAGTGGCTGCGGAAGGGTTTCGTGGAGGTCGACCCGCCGGAGGACGACGCCGGACCCGACCAGGCGAAGGTCCTCGACGTGCTGAGGGCGGGCGCCCGCCCGCACGCCCGGCTGCACGCCCCGGCCCTGGAGTACCTGCCGGTCGAGGGCTTCGAGCAGGTGTACCGCCATGTGCTCGCGCCGGGGCGGCCGGCGGGTTTCCACGAGTACGTGGTCCTGCGCGACGACGGACGCAGCGCCGTCCGCTTCGCCGTGCGGTCCGACCGGAGTGACGCCGCAGCGGTGTCCGCCTTCCTGGACTTCGTCCGTACCCGTCGCGACCTGCCCTTCGGCGGGCGCTCCCACCACAAGGTGCCGCTGCCGGAGCCGGTCGGGGCGTTCAGCCACGCGCTGTTGTGCGCACCGGCCCTCGGACGGGGCTGCGTCGCCTACCCCGCCATCGCCGACCGCGTCGCCGCGGCCTTCCCGGTCTTCGACTGCGAGATCGGTGACGCGGATCCCGAGGTCCTGGTCGACGCGCGGATCCACGGGCACGGCTCGCTGCCGTACGCCGACTGGGCCCGCCGGCCGCAACCGGTCGTGGACCTCCGCTTCGACGTCCAGCCGTCCCACTACCGGCGGACACGGACGTTCAAGGTGTTCGGCGCCGCCGATCTCGAGGCCCTCCTGGCGGCACTGCCGGGTGCGGACCCCGGCAGCTGGCTTGAAGTGCGCTCCTTCCGCGGCGAGATCCGGCGCTTCACACCCGCCGAGGTCCCGTCCCTCGCGGAGGTGACGGCCTTCCTGCACGGCTGAGGCGGCCCCGAGTGGTGACCTCGCCCGCCTGCGCAAGACTGGGAACCTGAG
This sequence comes from Streptomyces sp. NPDC001902, assembly GCF_042891295.1. NCBI lineage: Bacteria > Bacillati > Actinomycetota > Actinomycetes > Kitasatosporales > Streptomycetaceae > Streptomyces > Streptomyces sp. NPDC001902. The sequence goes on from NZ_JBIATA010000008.1 coordinate 223,309, forward strand.
GACCGGAACGTGATGGGACGGTCATGGGCACTTGGGCATCGCGGGAACGCGGCGAAGAGCGCGAGGAGCCGGCGGGGCGTACGGCGGCGCGGATGGTGATCGACGCCCATGGCACGGTCGTCGCATGGAGCCCGGAGGCGGAGCGCCTCCTCGGCCGCCCGGCGGGCGACGTGCTCGGCCGGCCCGCGCTGGACCTGCTCGCCCCCGTCCCCGCCCCCGGCACCGCCGACGCCGGATCCGGCGCGTGCGCCGGGCCCGGATGCGTCCTCCTCCGGCACCGTGACGGGCGGACGGTGGCCTGCCGGCCGAGCCTGCGGGCCGTGCGTGACGACGGGACGGGCCCGCGCCTGACCGTCGACCTGCTGACCGGGGTGTCGGGCCTCTCCCCGGACGTCGACCGCGCCCTCCTGGAGGCACTGTTCACCCGCTCGCCCATCGGGCTGTTCGTGCTGGACCCGCAGCTCAGGCTGATGCGGTTCAACCCGGCGGCGGAGGGGATGCAGGACCACCGCTCGCAGCTCGCCCTGGGGCGGCGGCCCACCGAGGCGTGGCCCGACTTCAGCGCGGAGCTCGCCGAGCGCGTGATGAACAGGGTGCTCAGGACCGGAGAGGCCGCGATCTCGTTCGAGAAGCGCGGCCGTCCGCCCGGCGATCCCGCCAGGGAGCACGTCTACTCGGCGTCCGCCTTCCGGCTCGAGTCGGAGGACGGCCGCATCCTCGGCGTGGCCGACGCCGTCGTCGACGTCACGGAACGCCACCTCGCCGAGGCGCGCCTGGCCCTGATGGCCGAGGCGGGACGGAGGATCGGCACCACCCTGGACCCGATCCGCACGGCGCAGGAACTGGCCGAGGTGGGTGTCCCGGCACTCGCCGACTGCGTGAACGTGGACCTGCTGGCCCCCCTCCTCGGCGGCGAGGAGATGGCGGCGGGGCCGGTCGCGGACGACACCGGGCTGCGGCGCGCCGCCACCTCCGCCCGCTGCGGCCAGACCGGGGCGTACACCACGGGTGCGGTCAGCACCCACCTGGTGGGCTCGCCCGCCCTGCAGGTGCTCGCCGACCACGAGCCGCGCCTCGTTCCCCGGCTCAGCCAGGACAGCACGTGGATCGGTGACGACCCCGTACGGGGCGGCAGGATGCTGGAGGAGCGGGTGCACTCCCTGATGGTGGTGCCGCTGCTGGTCCGCGACTGCGTGCTGGGCCTCGTCACCTTCCACCGGTGGGACCCGGAGCTGGGCCCCTTCGACGACGACGACCTCACGCTCGCCGTCGACCTCGCCGGCCGCGGCGCGATGGCGCTGGACAACGCCCACCGCTACGTGCGCGAACGCAACGCCGTCCTCGCCCTGCAGCGCGGCATGCTGCCCCAGCGGCTGCCCGCGCCCAGCGCCGTGGAGTGGGCCCACCACCTGGTGCGTTCCGGTGCCGGCGGCGACTGGACGGAGGTCATTCCGCTGCCGGGCGCACGCGTGGCCCTCGTCAGCGGCAGCACCCCCGGCCGTGGCATGCGCACCGCCGCCACCATGGGCCGGCTCCGGGCGGCCGTGCACACCCTTGCCAACCTGGACCAGGCCCCCGACGAGGTCCTGGCCCGCCTGGACGACCTGGTGCGCAACCTCGCCCAGGAGCACGAGGGCGCGGGCTCGGCCTCCCCGGTCGGGGCCACCTGCCTGTACATGGTCTACGACCCCGTGACCCGGCAGAGCACCATGGCCTCGGCGGGCCATCCGCCGCCGGCGGTCGTCCACCCCGACCACACCGTTCGGATCCCGGACGCCCCCGCGGGCGAACCGCTCGGCCGCCCCGAGCCGTCCTTCGAGATGGCCACCCTGGAACTGCCCGAGGGATGCATGCTGGTGCTCCGCACCCCCGGGCTCCTGCAGAGCCACCCGGCGGGCACCGGTCGGGCGGAGTTCGAGCGGCTGCTGGCCACGCCCTGCGACTCCCCCCAGGACATGAGCCTGCTGCTCACGGACGCCCTGGTCCCCGCGGACCCGGACCACGACGCCTCCGTGCTCGTGGCCCGCCCCCGGCCGCTCGGCCCCGACTCCGTCGCCACCTGGGACCTGCCGTGCGACCCCGCCGCCGTGGCCACCGCACGGACGCTGACGACGCGTCAGCTCGCGGCGTGGGCCCTGCACGAGGAGTGCTTCGCCACCGAACTCATCGTCAGTGAACTGGTCACCAACGCCATCCGGTACGCGACACCGCCCATCCAGCTCCGGCTCATCCGCGACCGGGCGCTGACCTGCGAGGTCTCCGACACCAGCAGCGCCGCACCCTTCCTGCGCCACGCCCGCACCACCGACGAGGGCGGCCGCGGCCTGCTGCTGGTCTCCCAGTTCGCCGAGCGCTGGGGCACCCGCTACCGGGAGCGCGGCAAGACCATCTGGACCGAGCAGACCCTCGCCGTCTAGAGGCGCGCGGAGCCGGTCCTGAATTCTCGTGGGCGGCGGAACGGACGTCCCCGGTGAAATCCCCGGATGGCGAGACGTTTTTTTGCGCCCGCTTTTTCGCCGCGTTCCCCCGGATACGTACAGTGCCGCGACGAGCTGGGAGTTCGCCCTGCTCTTCCTTGATCGGCGCCGCCTATCAAGCAAAAGGAACGGCCTCTTTGACGGGCCGGTGAAGCGGGTCTAGCTTTTCTGCGGATCGGTATTCGCGGCGGTTTCCGCGGTGTCGGAAGCCGGGAAGGCAGGGCAGGCATGAGCGCTCTGGAGGACCCAACGGACGAGCACCTGGAGATCACCTCGCCCAAGACCTGGGCGACCGGTCTCCCCGCGGTCACGCACGCACTGCGGTACTCACTGAGCCAGACCTCGCCCCGCCGGACCATGCTGACCCTGCTGAACGTCAACCAGGCCAAGGGCATCGACTGCCCCGGCTGTGCCTGGCCCGAGGCGGCGCCCGGCAAGCGGCACATGAACGAGTACTGCGAGAACGGCGCCAAGCACATCAACGACGAGGCGACGTCGCACCGCGTGCGGCGGGAGTTCTTCGAGCAGTACACCGTCGAGGAGTTGGGACGTAAGTCCGACTACTGGCTCAACCAGCAGGGCAGACTGACCGAACCGATGGTCAAGCGGCCCGGGTCGGAGCACTACGAGCCCATCGCCTGGCCCGAGGCCATCGCCCTGATGGCCGAGGAGCTGCGCGCCCTGGACTCCCCGGACGAGGCCCTGTTCTACACCTCCGGGCGGGTGGGCAACGAGGCCGCCTTCCTCCTCCAGCTCTTCGCCCGCGCCTACGGCACCAACAACCTGCCGGACTGCAGCAACATGTGCCACGAGTCCAGCGGCGCCGCCATGAACGAGACGCTCGGCGTTGGCAAGGGCACCGTCAGCCTCGACGACATCCACGAGGCCGACCTGATCTTCGTCGTCGGACAGAACCCCGGCACCAACCACCCGCGCATGCTGTCCGCACTGGAGGAGACCAAGCGGGGCGGCGGAAGCGTCGTCGCCGTCAACACCCTCCCCGAGGCCGGGCTGATGCGGTTCAAGCACCCGCAGAAGGCGCGCGGCGTCATCGGGCGCGGCACGGTCATCGCCGACCAGTTCCTCCACATCCGCGCGGGCGGCGACCTCGCCCTCTTCCAGGCGCTGAACCTGCTGCTCCTGGAGGCCGAGGACGCCGCTCCCGGTACGGTCCTGGACCACGACTTCATCCGCGAGCACAGCACGGGCTTCCAGGAGTTCGCCGAGCACGCGCGCAAGACGTCGTGGGACGACGTGCTGACGGCCACCGGCCTGACGCGCGAGGAGATCGAGCAGGTCCACGAGCGCGTCCTGGCCGCCAAGAGCGTCATCGTCTGCTGGGCCATGGGCGTCACGCAGCAGAAGCACGGTGTGCCGACCATCCGCGAGATCGTCAACTTCCTGATGCTGCGCGGCAACCTGGGCAAGCCCGGCGCCGGGGCGTGCCCGGTGCGTGGCCACAGCAACGTCCAGGGCGACCGCACCATGGGCATCTGGGAGAAGATGCCGCAGAGCTTCCTCGACTCCCTGGGACGGGAGTTCGGCTTCACACCCCCCGTCAAGCACGGCCACGACTCCGTCGACGCCATCCGTGCCATGCGCGACGGCGAGGCGAAGTTCTTCCTCGGGGTGGCGGGGAACTTCGTCCGGGCGACCCCCGACAGCGACGTCACGGAGCGGGCGATGCGCCGCTGCCGGCTGACGGCGCACATCTCCACCAAGCTCAACCGCTCGCACACCGTGTGCGGTGACACCGCACTGATCCTGCCCACCCTGGGCCGCAGCGACCGGGACGTCCAGGCGGGCGGCGAGCAGTTCGTCACCGTCGAGGACTCCATGAGCATGGTGCACGCCTCCCGCGGCAAGCTGGCGCCCGCCTCCCCCGACCTGCTGAGCGAGGTGGCGATCATCTCCCGGCTGGCCCGGGCCACCCTCGGCGATTCCCCGGCGATCGGCTGGGAGGAGTTCGAGGCCGACTACGGCACCGTCCGGGACCGGATCTCCCGGGTCGTCCCGGGGTTCGCGGACTTCAACCGGCGCGTCGCCGAACCGGGCGGCTTCCAGCTGCCGAACCCGGTGAACGCGATGACCTTCCGGACGCCGAGCGGCAAGGCCGTCTTCACCCGCAACGACTTCGAGATGCCGCGGGCGCCCAAGGGCCACCTCATCCTGCAGTCCCTGCGGTCGCACGACCAGTGGAACACCATCCCGTACGCCATGGACGACCGCTACCGCGGCATCCAGGGCGGACGCCGGGTCGTCATGGTCAACCCCGAGGACATCGCGGCCCTGGGGCTCACCGAGATGCAGATGGTGGACCTGGTGAGCATCTGGACCGACGGCAGCGAGCGCCGGGCCGAGTCCTTCCGCCTGGTGCCCTACCCCACCTCCCGGGGGTCGGCCGCCGCCTACTACCCGGAGACCAACGTCCTGGTCCCGCTGGACAGCGTCGCGGACGTCAGCAACTGCCCCACCTCCAAGGCCGTCGTCGTACGACTGGAGGCGGCGGCATGGGCCGGGTGACCGCGCGGCGGCGGGTGCTGCGGATCAGGGACGGGGTGCCCGGGCACCGCTCGGACACGCTGGCCGCCGAGGAGCCGATGGAGATCCGGGTCGGCGGCCGCGCGCTGACGGTCACCATGCGCACCCCCGGCAGCGACTTCGACCTCGCGGTGGGCTTCCTTGTCAGCGAGGGCGTCATCCACGGTCCGGACGACGTGCTGGGCATCCGCTACTGCGCCGGCGCCACGGACGACGGCGGCAACACCTACAACGTCGTCGACGTCGTCCTGGCCCCTGGCGTGCGCCTGCCCGACCTCTCCCTGGAGCGCAACTTCTACACCACCTCCTCCTGCGGTCTGTGCGGCAAGGCGAGCCTGGACGCGGTGCGGACCACGCAGCGCTGGAGCGTGGCGGGCGACGACGCGGAGATCGATTCCGAGGTGCTCTTCACCCTCCCCGACCGGCTGCGGGCGGCGCAGCGGGTCTTCGACAGCACGGGCGGGCTGCACGCTGCCGGGCTGTTCACGACGGAGGGCGAGATGCTGTGCCTGCGTGAGGACGTGGGCCGTCACAACGCCGTCGACAAGGTGGTCGGCCACGCGTTGCAGGAGGGGCTGCTGCCGCTGCGGGGCACCGTGCTCATGGTCAGCGGGCGGGCGTCCTTCGAACTCGTGCAGAAGGCGGCCATGGCGGGCATCCCGGTGCTGGCCGCGGTGTCCGCGCCGTCCTCCCTCGCCGTGGACCTGGCCGACGAGACGGGGATGACCCTGGTGGGCTTCCTGCGCGGCCGCTCGGCGAACGTGTACACCGGCGCCGGGCGGCTGCGCGTGGCCCAGCCCGTCGCCTGACGCGGAGCGTCGCCCGGCGGTGCGTGCGCGAGGGGTGCCGCCCGTCCGGGCGGCACCCGTTCCGCGCCCGGTGCCGGCGTGACCGCATCCTCGACTCGCCGCGCACGGCACTCACCGGTTCACTGGGAACACGGGCGCTCCGGGCACTTCGCGGAGGCGGGCGCCGTCGGCCCGCCGGGAGCGACTTGGTATACAGCTCGGAACCCGGGAACAGGTCCGACGCGTCTCCCGGCCGGTGGAATCCTGAGAGGTGCTCAGCCGTGCTCTTCCGGCAGCTCGAATACCTGGTGGCCCTGGCGCAGGAGGGGCATTTCGCCCGTGCCGCGCAGAGCTGCGGGGTGTCCCAGCCCTCGTTGTCCGAGGGCATCCGCAAGCTGGAGGAGGAGATGCGGGTCCCGCTGATCCAGCGGGACCGGCGGTTCGACGGCCTCACCGCCGAGGGCGAGCGCGTCGTGGTGTGGGCGCGGCAGATCCTGGCCGACCGGGACGCCATGGAGGGCGAGGTCGCCGCCATGCGCACCGGACTGAGCGGCCGCATCCGCATCGGCGTCGTGCCCAGCGCGGCCACCGCCGTGCCGCGCCTGGTCGACCCGTTGTGCACGCGGCACCCGCTGCTCACCGCGCACATCGTGAACGACCTGACGTCGAGTGACATCCTCACGATGCTCAGGGACTTCACCCTCGACGCCGCCGTCACCTACCTGGACGACGAGGTGCGTGCCGCCTTTCGCACCGTGCCGCTGTACCGGGAGAAGTACGCACTGCTCACCGACGCCTCGTGGGCCCCGGCCGGCGGCGCCACGGCGACCTGGGCGGAGGCGGCGGCCCTGCCACTGTGCCTGCTCACCTCGACCATGCGGGGACGGCGCACCATGGACGCCCTCTTCGCCGCGGCCGGGGCCGAACCGACGGCGAGGGTGGAGACCGACTCGTTCGCCTCGCTGATCGCCCACGTCGTGCCCGGGCGATGGGCCGGGATCGCCCCTCTGGCGTGGATCCATGCCCTGGGAGTGCCGCCCGGGGTGCGGGCGGTCCCGATGGTGGAGCCCGCCCGGGCTGCCGAGATAGGGCTGGTCGCCTTCCGCCGCGATCCCGAGTCCGTGATGGTGCAGGCGCTGGTCGCCACCGCGCAGCACGCCGACCTCAAGCCGCTGGAGTCGCTTCCCCGGATGCCGTGAGACCGGGGATCGCGGCCGACGACGCCCGGCGGCGGGAGCGCGGACGCACGTCCCCGTGCCCCCGCGAGTCCCGGTCCGCCCTGGGACTGCCCGTCTAGGACGTGACCCCGGTCGTGGCCCCGGCGGGGCGGAGCCACACGGTGGTGTCCGCGGGCACCGAGCGGCCGTCGAGCGGGGTGCTGGCCAGCAGCACCTCGTCCCCCTCCGCGAGGGCCAAGGGATCCGGGCCGAAGTTGGTCAGGCACCGCAGCCCCGGCGCGCGGTCGAAGGCGAACCAGGAACCGTCCGCGGGCCCCTGCGGAACCGGCGCCGCCTCCGCCGGGACCGGTGCGGCGCGGCGCAGCCGCAGCGCGGAGCGGTACAGGGCGAGCATCGAGGCGGGGTCGTCCTCCTGGGCCCGGACCGTCAGGTCCGCCCAGTCGTCGGGCTGCGGGAACCAGCAGGCCTCGGCGGGGGCGCTGCTGAAACCGTAAGGAGCCGCCGGGCCCTCCCAGGGCAGCGGCACCCGGCAGCCGTCGCGGCCGCGCTCGCGGTGGCCGGAACGCTCCCAGAGGGGATCACGCAGCCGCTCGTCCGGCACGTGGGCCTGCGGCAGCCCCAGTTCCTCGCCCTGGTAGACGTACGCGGCGCCGGGCAGCGCGAGCATGAGCAGCGCGGCGGCCCGGGCACGGCGCCGGCCGCGCTGCCCGCCGCCGTAGCGGGTGACCGGGCGGACCGCGTCGTGGCTGGACAGGACCCAGGTGACCGGCGCCCCGACGGCCCGCATCGACGCGACGGACCGCCCGATGACCGCGCGCATTTCCCTCCCGTCCCAAGGGGACTCCAGGAAGGCGAAGTTGAAGGCCTGCTGCATCTCGCCGGGGCTGACGTACCGGGCCAGCCGGGCCGGTTCGAACACGGCGGCCTCGGCCACCATCACGCGCTGCCCCGGGGGGACCGCGCCGGGCGGTGCCGGATGGGTGTCCAGCAGCCGGCGCCAGGAACGGAACAGCGGGTGCAGTTCCTCCTGGTCGTGGTACGGCAGCAGGTGGTTGCGCAGGATGTCCTGGTGCTGCCCGGGTCCGGCGTCGGGCAGGCCCGGGGCTTTGAAGAGGGTGTGGGCCACGTCGATGCGGAAACCGTCGACGCCGCGGTCGAGCCAGTGCCGCAGGATCCGCTCGAAGTCGGCGACGACCTCCGGCCGGCGCCAGTTGAGGTCCGGCTGCTCGGGCGCGTGCAGATGCAGGTACCACTCGCCCGGGCCGCCGTCCGGTGCGGGCACACGGGTCCACGCCGGACCCCCGAACGCGGACTCCCAGTCGTTCGGGGGGAGTTCACCGTCCACGCCGCGTCCGGTGCGGAAGAGGTAGCGGTCCCTCGCCGCGCTCCCCGGGCCGGCCGCGAGCGCCTCCCGGAACCAGGGGTGCGTGTCGGAGGTGTGGTTGGGAACGAGGTCGATCAGGACCCGCAGCCCCAGGCCGTGGGCGCGCGCGACGAAGGCGTCGAAGTCCGCGTCGGTGCCGAGGTCGGGGGCGACGGCGGTGTGGTCGGCGATGTCGTAGCCGCCGTCGGCCAGCGGGGACGGGTAGAACGGGGTGATCCACACCGCGTCCGCCCCCAGCCGGGCCACGTGGTCCAGGCGGGCGGCGGCGCCGGCGAGGTCGCCGACGCCGTCCCCGTCGCCGTCGGCGAACGCGCGCGGGTGGATCTCGTAGCAGACCGCGTCCCGCCACCAGGGCGTGTCCGGTGCGGGAATGGTGGTGCTCACGGTGCTCCTCATGCTCCTGTCGGGCCGGACGGGACCGGCAGGGTGCGGCCGGTCTCCGCGGAACGCGTGGCGGCCTCGGCCACCGCGACCGCGGTCCGCCCGGACCGCGCGTCGGCCACCGGGGTGCCGCCCTCGGTCGCGCAGCGCAGCAGGTCGGTGAAGGCGGCGCGCACGCTCTCGGCGTACACGTGCTGCTTGCGCGCCTCTCCGCCCAGGTCGACCACGCAGGTCACCCGGTGCGGGACGCTCCGCTCCGCACCGCGGCCGCGGGCGGGCGCCGCCGGTCCCGCGTCGCGTTCCACCGTGACGGTGATCCGCTCCTCGCCGTGCGGCCGCAGCCCCGGTACGGCCAGCAGCGCGGCGGCACGCGAGGGCAGGTCCTCCCAGCGGCGGGCGCCCTGCTCGTCCGTCCAGGCCGTGACCGTCGCGTGGGTCGGGATCCAGCCGGTGACCCGGGCCTCGGCGAAGCCGTAGTCCAGGCGCATCAACTGCCGTTCGGCGCGATGGGCGTGGGTGAAGGAATGGGTGTGGGTGGCGACGGCGCCGCCGGGGTGGGTGGCGGTGGCCACGACGATGTCGACCGGGCCGCCCTCGCGGCGCACGGCCGTGCCGTGCACCTCGACGGGCTCGCTGCCCATGAGGGCGCGGGCGGCGTCGAAGAAGTGCACGCCGTGCTCGACGTGGATGCCGCCGCTGTGGGCGGGGTCCCAGAACCAGTGGCCGGGGCCCAGGTCCTCGTCGGCGGCGTCGTTCTCGAAGGCGAAGCGCACCAGCGGGTCCAGCAGCCCTTCATCACGCAGCCGCTCGAGCATCCGCAGGACGGGGTTGTAGCGCAGGACGTGGTCGACGACGAGGACGCCGGCGGAGCGTTCGGCCTCGGCCTCCACCCGCAGGGCGTCCTCCAGCGTCACGGCCAGCGGCTTCTCGCAGAACACGTGCCGGCCCGCGCGCAGCGCGCCGACGGCGAGTTCCGCGTGGGTGGCCGGGGGAGTGGCGATCGCCACGACGTCCACCCCGCGCAGGCCGGCCAGCGCCGCGGCGTCGGCGGAGACGGCGGCGCCGTGCCGCCGCGCGAGGGCGGCGGCACGGTCACCGTCGGGGTCGGCGCACGCCACGACGCGTACGCCGGGCAGGTCGGCCACGGCGTCCAGCAGGTAGGCGCCGAACGCGCCGCAGCCGGCCAGGCCCAGACCGAGCGTGGTCACTCGGCACGGTCCAGGCGGGCGACGCCGATGTGGGCGTCGGCCATGCCGTAGAAGACGTAGCGCACGCCGTCGATCTCCTCGATCGCGGTCGGGAAGACGACGTTCGGCACGGTGCCGGAACGCTCCTCCTCCGTCTCCGGCTCCATGAGAGGCTCGTCGGTGCGGGCCAGGATCCGGGCCGGGTCCTGCGGGTCGAGGATCATGGCGCCCGCCGCGTAGCTGACCTTCTGCTGCTGGGCGAAGGGGTCGTCGATGGTGCCGGACACGCCGTGGTGGATGAGCAGCCAGCCCTCCTCGACGCGGATCGGGGCCGGGCCGGCGCCGATCTTGAGCTCTTCCCAGGGGTGCTCGGACAGCGCGACCAGACGGTGGTCACGGGGGCGGGCCAGGGCGCTGAGGTCCTTCTCCACCTCGGCCACCGGGACGTAGGAGATCCAGATGCCGGGGCGCTCGTCGGTCACGCCGGCCGGCAGGTGGACGCCCTCCCCGGGACGGAACCAGCCCAGGTCCCACATCGGGCGGTGCAGCATGGCGAAGGCGGGCTCGCCGTCCGGGCCCGGGACGGGCTCGGGGAAGTGCACCACGTCCTTGTTCGGGAAGAGGTTGAGGTCGGTGTCGAGGTCGGCCTGGTAGGCGAACTGGATCGGGCCCAGGCGCTCCCAGGTGACCAGGTCCTTCGAGACGGCCAGCGCCGGCTTGGGGCCGAGCGGGCCGTAGGCGACGTACGACATGACGTGCAGCCCGAGCGCCTCGATCCACGTCGTGCGCGGGTCCTCCACGCCGGCGTTGTTCTTGCCGCGCTCCCAGCCGGCGTCGGGGGCGAGGACGACGCCGCGGCGCTCGACGCCGGTGGGCACGCCGTCCTCGATCACGACCTCGGCCAGGCCCACGCGGGAGACGTTGCCCTCCGCGACGAGGCGGGGCAGCAGGTGCAGGGTGCCGTCCGGGGTGCGGCCGGACGCGGGGTTGAGCACGCCCTCGGCCTCGTTGGCCTCGCCGGCCAGCGGCGACATCACGACGCCGACGCGGGTCAGGCGGTAGGGCACGGAACTGTTGGAGCCGGTGGTACGGGCGGTGCTGGTGGTGCGGTCGTTCACGGCGAGTTCAGCCCTTCGTGGCGGAATCGAGGTCGGTGGAGGTGAAGCGGCTCTGGAAGACGAGGTAGAGGGCCACCGCGGGCGCGGCCAGTACGCAGGCACCGGCGAGGATGGCGCCGAACGGGTTGGCGGCCGCGGAGGAGACCGTGCTGATGTAGTTGGCCAGGGACACCGCCAGCGGCTGCATGTCCTGCTCCTTGGTGACCAGGAACGGCCACAGGAACTCGTTCCACGGCCCGGTGAAGCTCAGCAGCACCACCGAGGCGAGCGCCGGCTTGCACAGCGGGATCGCGATCCGGAACAGGATCTGCAGCTCGCCCGCGCCGTCGATGCGCGCGGCCTCGAACATCGCCTGCGGCAACTGCAGGAAGAACTGCCGGAAGATGAAGACCGCGCTGGTGTTGATCGCGAACGGCAGGATGATCCCGATGTAGGAGTCGGCCAGGCCGTAGTCGCGGACGATCAGCACGTACAGCGGGATCATCAGCAGCTGGAACGGGATGACCTGCACCAGCAGCACCAGGGCGAAGGTGGAGCCCTTGCCCCGGAAGTGGAGCCGGGCCAGGGCGTACCCCGCCAGCAGGCCGAAGACGGTGGTGCAGACGATGACGCCGCCGGTGAAGATCCCGGAGTTGATCAGGGAACGGCCGAGCGAGATGGCCGAGTTGATCTCCGCGTAGTTGTGCAGGGAGAGGTTCCCCGGTTGCGGGAAGGCGCCGGCGGGGCTGCTGTCCGGCTCGCGCTGCAGGGAGCCGATGAGCATGTAGTAGAAGGGGAAGAGGAAGGCGAAGGCCCCGGCGAGCAGGGCCAGCCGCGACAGGATCCTGCGGGCGCGCGAGTGCGTGTGCGGCCTGTGGTGCGCCGAGCGGCGCGGGAGCGAGGGGGCGTGTGCGTCGGCCATGTCAGTCCCTCTCCAGCAGACGGCGGTAGAGGAGGGAGATCCCGGTGATCAGCACGACGAGGATCACGCCGATCGCCGCGGCCTCGTCGGGGTGGCCCTGCTGCAGACCGCGCTGGTACATCAGCAGCACCGGTGAGGTGGTGGCGCCGTCGGGTCCGCCGCCGCTGGTCAGCAGGTACGGCTCGGTGAACAGGTTCGCGCCCGTCACCGTCGCCATGACCAGCACCAGCAGCGTCGCGGTGCGCACCGCAGGGACGGTGATGGACCAGAACATCCGCACCTTGCCCGCGCCGTCGAGCGCGGCCGACTCGTAGAGCTCGCCGGGCACGTTCTGCAGCGCCGACAGGTAGAGCACGATGAAGAAGCCGAGCTGCTTCCAGGCGACGAACAGCGCGATGGTCGGCATCGCGAGGTGCGAGTTGACCAGCCACGACGGGTCCGGCGCGAGCGGCCCGAGCGCCTTGTTGACCAGGCCGTTGGAGTTGAACAGGAAGAGCCACACACCGACGACGGCGACGCTGGCGGTGATGTACGGGACGTAGTAGGCGGTGCGGAAGAACGTGCGCGCCCGCAGCTTGGAGTTGAGGGCGGTGGCGAGCACGAGCGACGCCGCCACCGTCAGCGGCACGTTGATGACCAGGAAGACCGCGATGTTGCCGAAGGAACGCCACACGGCCGGATCGGTCAGCACGGCCGTGTAGTTGGCCAGCCCCACGAAGGGACGGTCCACCTGGGCGCCCGGCGCGGCGAAGAAGTAGTCGTGGAAGGAGATCCACACCGCGAAGCCGAGCGGGTACAGGAAGATCGCGGCCAGGTAGATCAGGTACGGGGAGACGAAGGCAAGGCCGATCGGCTGCCGGCCCGCGAACCGCAGCCGGCGCGGCCGCGGCTCGCGGTCGGCCCGGGGGCGGGCCCCGCCCCGGGCGGACCCGGGGCGGAGGACGTCATGGTGCGTGGAGGACATGGCCGTGACTCACTGCTTCGCCAGGCCGTCGACCTTGCCCGCGGCCTCGCGGAAGGCGCCCTCGACGTCGCCCTTCCCGAAGATCACGGACTTGGTGTAGGCGTCGCGGAACGTCTGCCAGATCTCGACGGAGTTCGGCACGTTCGGGGCCTCGACGGTGCGGTCGGCCTGCTCGGCGAAGGTCTTGTAGTCCGGGTGCGAGGCGAAGTAGTCGGGGAACGCGGCCTGGAGGTCCTGCCGCATCGGCATCTGGCCGGTGGCCTTCAGCAGCTTGCCGTCCTGCTCCTTGCTGGTGGCGAACTTCAGCACGTCCCAGGCCGTGCCCTTGTTCTTGCACGCGGTGAACATGCCGATGGACTTCTCGTCGCTGAAGGTGCCCTTGGCCTCGGCGCCGGTCGCGGTGGGCACCGGCACGGCGCCCCACTTGACCTTGTCGCCGTAGACGGAGACGGCCCACGGGCCGACGATCGCCATGGCGGACTTGCCGTCGGCGAAGGAGTCCCCGTTGTACTGCTCGTTGGGGGCCAGGTGGTCCGCGTACATCGTCTTCCAGAACTCGGCGGCCTTGACGCCGTCGGGCGAGGCGAACTGGGCCTTGCCGTCCTCGACGAGCTGCTTGCCGGTCTGGGCCGCGAAGAGCGGGTAGAAGTCGAACCAGGACTGGTAGAACTCGGAGGTGGGCGCCGGCCAGATGGCGGCGTGCGCACCGCCCTTCACCAGGGCGCGCGAGGTGGTCAGGAAGTCCTGGTAGGTGGAGAGCTTGGGGTGCTCGGGGTCGAGCCCGGCCTTCTTGAACAGGTCCTTGTTGTAGAAGATCATGACGGGGTTGCTCTTCCAGGGCATCTGGTAGTACTTGCCGTCGGGCGACGCGTACTGCGAGAGCCGGTCGCCGGTCCGCGCCTTGAGGTACGCCTCCCCACCGGGGAAGTCGTCCAGGGCCACCAGGCCGCCCTGCTTCTGGAAGCCGGGCACCGCCGCGGGGGCGGTGTTGAGGATCAGGCACGGGGCGTTGCCCGCCGTGATGGCCGCGCCGATGACCTCCTCGGAGCTCTTGCCCGCCGGTATCTCCTGCGCCTTCACCTTCTCGTCGGGGTGGGCGGCGTTCCAGGACGCGACCATGCTCTTGCCCCAGGCGACCTCCTGGGCGTTGTTGGAGTACCAGACCGTGATCGGCCCGTGGGCGGCGTCGCCGCCCCCGGCGGAGTCCGACCCGCCGCTGCCGCACGCCGCGAGGGGCACGGTCAGGGCGACGGCCGAGAGGACGGTCAGGAGGGTTTTCTTCATTGCGGTGGCTCCGGGTTCTCAAGGGGTGGGGAGAGGCCGTTCCGGGGCGTCGTCCTGCCTCGGTGACGGCCCTCCGGGGAGCGGAGAACGTCGTGGGCGCGTCGGGCGCGCGTTCAGGGGCGTGCGGTTCCGGCGGGGGCCGGGCCCGTGGAGCCGCGCACCATGAGCGCGGCCGGGTCCAGTTCCACGTGCGGGGTGGTGCCCTGCTCGATCGTCTCGATCAGGGCGAGTGCGGCGGCGCGGCCCCAGGTGGCGGCGTCGGCACGGCAGGTGGTGAGCGAGGGTCTGGTCCAGGAGGCCAGCGGTACGTCGTCGAAGCCGACCACCGACAGGTCGTCGGGCAGCCGCAGGCCGGCTTCCTGCGCGACCGCCATGCCGGCGGTGGCCGACAGGTCGTTGGCGTACACGATGGCGGTGGGCCGGTCGCCCCGCGTGATCAGGGCCTGCGTCGCGAGCGCGCCGCCCTCGGCGGTGAAGCCGCCCGGCAGTACCGGGCCCGGGGGCAGGCCCGCCTCCGCGAGCGCGTCCCGCCAGGCGCCCAGCCGCCGCTGGGCGTGCAGGTACTCCTCGGGGCCCGCGACGTAGGCGATGTGGCGGTGGCCGAGTCCGACGAGGTGGTGGACGGCGCCCGCGACCACCGGCCGGTCGTCCAGGTTCACGGTGGCGATCCCCTCGACACCGTCGTCGGCGCCGACGGCCACGGCGGGCAGGCCCAGTTCCCGCAGCAGCGCGGGGCGGGGGTCGTCCATGCGCAGGTCGGTGAGGAACACCCCGTCCACGCGCTGGTCGTCCACCAGGCGGCGGTAGGTGTCCATCTCGTTGCGGGGGCCCGTCACGTGCAGCATGAGGCCGTCACCGGACTCGGATATGACGGACTCGATGCCCGCCATGAAGGCCGGGTAGAAAGGGTCGGTGCCGATCAGGTCGGGCTCGCGGGTCAGGACCAGGCCGACGGCCCTGGCCCGCCCGGTCGACAGCGCGCGGGCGCTGCGGCTCGGCGTCCAGCCCAGCTTCTCGGCCGCCGCGCGGACCCGTTCCTGGGTCGCGGCGGCCACGCCGGGGCGGTCGTTGAGGACGAAGGAGACCGTCGCCCTGGACACACCCGCCAGCTGGGCGACATCGGCGATCGTGGGGCGTCTGGCCATGCGGACTCTCCGTGTACGGCGGCGGAAGGGCGCCACATCCGCATCCGCGGGTCCCGTCGGCCGGCGTACCCCGAGGGGCACACCGTCCGGCGGCACCTTCGGCGCCGGAGGCAGCACGTTCTTGCACTCGCATACCGGGGCAACCAGCGCGAAGGGATCTCGTCACCTCGCGTTTGAACCGGTTTAAACGAGCGATGTGAGGAACCATGAACCTCGGGGGGCGGAGTGTCAAGGGCCTACTCTCAGTTGGGGAGTTATATGTGGCAAGTGCAACGATAAGTCCGAAATGTCGCCTCGATGCACCGTCACCACGCAGGGAGCGAGCTGTGACAGTGCGTCACGGCCCCTGAGGGGCTGCCGGTAGGGCACGGCGTGCTGCTAGCGTCTGCCCAACCCCGCCGCGGGCGGCGGACGGAGACGACGACGGAGACGGATGTGTTCCCGGACACGGTCCTGCGCACCGAACGGCTCCTCCTGCGCCCGTTCACCCCGGACGACGCCCATGACACCCGGGCCAGCTGTGAGGACCCCCACACCCAGCGGTGGCTGCCCCTGCCCCGCCCCTACACGCTCGACGACGCGACGGCCTGGTGCACGACGGTCTCGCACGCCCTGCGCGAGTCCGGCGACGGCATCCACTTCGCCGTCACCGACGCGGACGGCGGACGGTTGGTGGGCACCGTCGGCCTGAAACGGACCGACTGGCGGGCACTGACGAGCGAGGTCGGTTACTGGGTCTCCCCCTGGGCGAGGGGACGCGGCATCGCTACGGAGGCGACCCGGGCCCTCGCGACCTGGCTGCTGGCCGAACAGGGCTTCCAGCGCCTGGAACTCCGCGCGGCGACGGGCAACACCGCCTCCCAGCGCGTCGCCACGAAGGCCGGCCTGCGCCGTGAAGGCGTCCTGCGCAACGCGGGGTTCGTGCACACCGGCCGGGTCGACCTCGTCGTGTTCTCCCTGGTGCCGGGGGACTTGGCGGGCGTCGTTGGTGGCTGACCGGGGCAGGGTCGTAATCGGACGCGGTCCGGACGCGATTGAGCGATGTGCCGCGAGCGCATCGTCAGGCGGTGAACGAGGGCGACGAGTTCACCTCGCCCAGGTCACCGCAGGCGAAGTTCGCTGCCCGGACGAACGGCTCGACGTAGACCTGGACTTCGATGCGTTCGCGGCGCGGTCCGAACGCTGGTGTGCCCCGCAGGCACAGGCGTACCGGTGGATGCGGCCTCCGGCATGGTCCATCCCCAGCACCCCGGCTCTGGGGACTCTGCCTTCCGCTTCGCAACAGGACGCCGAAGTCGCAGGCTGGTATGAGTCCAGCGGCCCGGTACCCGGCAACAAGCCCTTCGGGTGAGGGAATCGCCGGGCATCGGACACCGACCCGTACCTATGATCGGCCCATGATCCGCACTGCCGTTCCCGAGGACGCACGGACCATCGGCGCACTGAAGGTCCGTGCGTGGAGAGCGGCGTACGCCGGTTTCATGAGCCCGGGATTCCTCGACGGGCTCGACCCTGTGAGCGACGCCGAGGACTGGGCCGACTACCTGGCCGAACTCCCGGACGAGCACCGCCTGTGGGTCGTACAGCAAGGCGACGCAGTAGCCGGGTTCTGCCGGACCGGCCCGGCCGATCAGGACCAGGACTCGGACCTCGGACCCAGCGCCGCCGAAGTCTACGGCCTCTACGTCGAACCCGACCGCATCGGCACCGGCCTGGGCCGCCGGCTCTTCGCACACTCGGTGGCCGACCTCGAGGGCCGCGGCTACGGTCCGTTGTGCGTGTACGCGTACGTTCCGAACGCTCTGGCGATGCGGTTCTACGAACGAGCGGGCTTCGATCGCGACGGCACGAGTCGCGCAGCCGACGACTCCGGGATCGGTGTCCTGGAGGCGCGGCTGGTAAAGCCGGACCGCCGCGGAGAGAACCGCACGTACAGCTCGTGAAGGTGTGACTGCGGGGTGCGAGATCGGCTGACCTCGCCGAATGATGCGGCCCGCAGTGCAGGGGCTGGTCGGCCGCGCCGGCTGGGTAGCGGTACTCCGGGCAGTCACTCGGTGGGCTCTTCGTCTTCCTCTGTGCCGAGTTCGCCGATGCGGAGTGTGGTCGCCGAAGTACGCCGACCGCGGGCAGCACTCGCGGCGGAGGGGAGCCTCGGCATGCCGCAGGCCCCCGCCGCGCCGTTGCGGCAGGGGCCCGACTCATGGCGATGAGGGCTCGAACGGGGAGAGTCGGAGCCCTCCAACTACACCATCGCCCAGCCTCGTCGTGGGCCCGCGCGCTCGCACGCCACCGGGGGCCGGTCGGGTGATGCTCCCCGCGCCCATGGGTGGCGTCACGCCGTTGGCCGGTGCCCGGCGGCATGCCTAGAGCGGCGACCGGCCCCAGGCCGTGAGCATGCCGGGGGACAGGTCGGCGCACTGGGGGGAGTCCAGGTAGCGCAGGGCCTCGTCGAGGAGGGTGTCGTCGACGAGGCCGGTGGCGATCATGGTGGACCGGGTCCGGTGCCAGGTCTCCGCCCAGAACCGGCTGATCGTGCTGCCGGGCAGGAGCGGCGGAACGTGGATCTCCGCCGCGACCGACCGGAGCCCGGCCGCCCTGAGCATCCCGGGGTAGCGCGGCACCCGTGAGACGTCGGTGCCGATGGTGTCGCGCAGCCCCCGCCACATCGCCCGCATGGCCAGCGTGTACGGCGTGTCGGGGGCGGCGGCGGTGGTCAGGTCCACGGCGTCGCAGACCACCAGGACGCCGCCGGGGGCGAGCAGGCCGCCGAGCGTGGCGATCATCCGGTCCGGCGACGGCAGGTGCATCAGCACGAACCGCGCGTGGACGAGGTCGAACCGCCCCGGCGGGAGGTCGTCCACGGTGACGTCCGCCTGCCGCACCGTGAGGCCCGGCGTCGGACGCGCCGCCAGGAACCGTACGTCCCGGTCGACCGCGAGCACCTCGCTGACCCCGGCGTCGCGCAGCAGTCTGCGCGCCACCGTGCCCGTGCCGGCGCCGACGTCCAGGCAGCGCCACCCGGGGCCCGCCCCGAGCTGCCGCAGGCGGGCGAGGGTGGTGTCGTCGTACGTGGCGGCGGCGAGGTCGATGCGGTCGCCCTCGCCGGCGTCCTCCGGGCGGAAGAAGTGCTCACCGTAGCGACCGGCGCTGGTCATGCCCTCATTGTGGCAAGCACCGGACGCGGTCACCCGTCGGCGGCCGGTCGCTACACCGCGGTGAACCCGCCGTCGACGGTGAGCGTGGCGCCGTGGATCTGCGAGGCCTCGTCGCTCGCCAGGAACACGACGGCCGATGCCACCTCCGCCGGGTCGCCGGCGCGGCGCGCGGGCATGCGCGCGATGATCGGGGTCAGGTGCTCCTCCATCGCCGCGACCTTCTCCGTCAGGGTGGGACCGGGGGCCACGGTGTTGACCCGGACCCCGTGCGGTCCGTACTCCGCGGCCCACGACATGGTGAGCGAGTGCACGGCCGCCTTGGTCATGCTGTAGAGCGCCGAATGCGCCGTGCCCCGCATGCCGTTGATGGACCCCAGGTTGACCACGGCGCCGTGGCCGCGCTCGGCCATGGGCGGCGCCAGCAGGCCGGTGAGGAGGAACACCGACCGCACGCTCACCGCCAGTGCCTGGTCGATGGTCTCCTGCGGGACCTCGGCGGTCGGCGTGGGCGTGAGCAGGAGCGCCGCGTTGTTGACGAGGACGTCGATCCGGCCGCCGGCCGCCGCGAGCGCGTCGGTGACGAGGCGGCCGACCGCGTCGGCGCCGCCCGACAGGTCGGCGCCGACGAACGCCGCCGAGCCGCCGTCCTTCTCTATGCGTGCCACGACGTCGGCACCGCGGGCCGCGTCTCGTCCGCTGACGACGACGAACGCGCCCTCGGCGGCCAGGGCCGCCGCGATGGCGGCGCCGAGGCCCGTGGTGGAACCGGTGACCAGGGCCGTCCGCCCGGTGAGTCGCTGGGTCATGTTTCCGCACCTTTCTCCGTGAACCGGCTGGGAACGGCCAAGGTGCCACCCAGAAATTGGACCTGCAAGTCCAGAAAGTGGCAGGATGGAGGCATGGCAGCACGACTGACGGCCAAGGGCGCCGCCACCCGGCAGCGGATCGTCGAGGGGGCCGCGGAGGAGATCCGCGAGCGAGGCGCGGTCGAGACCACCCTGGACGACATCCGCGCCCGCACGGCCACCAGCAAGAGCCAGCTCTTCCACTACTTCCCCGGCGGCAAGGAGGAGCTGCTGCTCGCCGTGGCCCGGCACGAGGCCGGCCGGGTCCTGGCCGACCAGCAGCCGCACCTCGGCGCGCTCACCTCCTGGCAGGCCTGGTACGACTGGCGGGACGCGGTCGTCGACCGCTACCGGCGGCAGGGGCAGCAGTGCCCGCTCGGCACGCTCATCTCGCAGCTGAGCCCCGCCACGCCCGGCGCGCAGGCCGTCACCAGGGAACTCCTCGCCTCGTGGCAGGCCCAGATCACCACCGGCATCCGGGCCATGCAGGAGCAGCGGGAGATCTCACCGGAGATGGACGCCGACCGTGTCGCGGCCGCCCTCCTCGCGGGCATCCAGGGCGGTGTCTCGATCCTGATGTCGACGGGCTCGCTCACGCACCTGGAAGCCGCCCTCGACCTGGGCATCGAACGGCTCCTCGCCGCACCCGTACCGGTACCCGCACCCGTGCCGTCGGCTCCCTGACCGGGCACGGCACCCCTCAGAGCACCTCCAGCGGCACGGGCCCGCGGGGCGGCGGGAACGCGGCGTCCAGCGCCGCCAGCGCTTCCGCGGGGAGCCGCAGGTCCGCCGCGGCGCGGTTCTCGCGCACGTGCTCGGGCCGCCCCGAGCGGGGGATCGCCGCCACGCCCTGCTCCAGCACCCACGCCAGCGCCACCTGGGCGGGCGTGGCGCCGAGGCCGTCCGCCACGGCCAGCAGCGGTGCGGAACGCAGCAGTCTGCCCTGCTCGACGGGGGAGTACGCCATCACTCCGGCCCGGTTGCGCCGGCACCAGGGCAGCAGGTCCCACTCGATGCCGCGCCGGGTGAGGTTGTAGAGCACCTGGTCCACCGCCACGGCCGAACCGCCCGGGAGGGAGACCAGTTCGGCCATGTCCCCGGCGTCCAGGTTGCTGACCCCCCAGGTGCGGATCTTTCCGGCGGCCATCAGCTCGGTGAACCCGGCCAGCGTCTCCTCCAGCGGATGCCGCCCCCGCCAGTGCAGCAGGTACAGGTCCAGGATGTCCGTGCGGAGCCGTCGCAGACTCGCCTCGCAGGCCGCGACGACGCCACGGCGGTCGGCGTGGTCCGGCAGCACCTTGCTCACGAGGAACACCTCGGCACGGCGTCCCGCGATCGCCTCCCCGACCAGTTCCTCCGCCGCGCCGTCGCCGTACATCTCGGCGGTGTCGACGATCGACATGCCCAGGTCCACACCGAGCCGCAGGGCGGCGAGCTCCTCGCGGCGGCGGCCCGGGTCCGCACCGAGGTACCAGGTGCCCTGGCCGAGCGCGGGGACGTCCCTGGAGGACAGCCGGACCGTACGCATCGACGCTGTCGCCATCCCTGCCTCCCCGGCACGACACCCCTTCAGGCCACCACCCCGCATCCGGTCGTGCAACTCGGTGGACCGCGCCGGCTCCTACTCCGGCACCGGCGCGCGGACGTTGCCGGTGAACGACGGGTGGAGGCGGGCGGATCCCAGGAGTTCGGCCGCGCCGCGCACGGCCGCGGTGTGCGGGGCCGGCGCCACCTTGACGGGGACGTCGAGCCGGCGCGCGAGACGGTGGACGACCTCGGGGCGCAGTGCGCCCCCGCCGGCGAGGAGGACGCCGTGCGCCAGGGCGGCCGGTGCGGCAGCCGTCCGGTCCTCCTCCAGCACGGTCGCCACGGTGGCCACCAGCGCGTCGACGAGGCGTGCGGCGGCACCGGGGTCCGCGTCGAGGCCGGTGGTGCCGAGCTCCGCGCGGTGCGCGTCGGTCACCGCGCCGTCGACCAGCAGGACCGTCTCCGTGAGGTGGGCGCCGACGTCCACCACGAGCAGCGGGCGGTTCAGGTCCTCGCGGGCCGCGAGGGCCACGGCCCGCGCCGTGGGCACCGTCAGGACGGCGCGCGGCCGCAGGACCTCCACGGCGGCCCGGGCCGCCGCGCGGTAGGCGACGCCGTCCAGGACGGGCGCCGTCAGCACGACCAGCGGGCGGCCGAGACGGGGCAGCCGGTGGCGGAGCAACCGGTCGAGCATCCGGGCGGTGCCGGGGACGTCGATGACGCCGCGGCGGACGGGGTGGACGGTGCCCGAGCCCGGGAACGTCACCGTGGGCACGTCGAGCACCATGCCCCGGCCGAGGGCCCGGACCCGCGTGCGGGCACTGCCCAGGTCGAGGGCGAAGCCCGTCTGCCGGCGCACCGGCAGCCACGGCGCGCTCATCACTCGGCCCCCCGCGCCTGCAGGCAGCGGCCGCAGTATCGGGCCTGGGGGACGACCACCAGGTGGTTCAGCGGGATGGGCTCCCGGCACAGCGGACAGACCCCGTACCGCCCCTCGCGCATGCGCTCCAGGGCCGCCTCGACGTCGGCGAGCACCATCCGGGCCGAGGCGGCGAGCGCGGCGCGGACCTCTTCCCGCGCGGCCGCCCGCTCTCCCGCCCGCTCTCCTGCCCGCTCTCCCGGCGGCCGGAGCGGCCCGGCCGGCCCTGCCGCGGCGACCTGCCGCAACTGGTCCCGGCGGAACAGGCGTTGCTCGTGGAGGCTCGCGCGCAGCCCGGCGAGGTCCTCGGCGGACAGATGAGCGGCGCGGTCGTCCGCGGTCCGGTGGTTCACCACGTCACCTTTCTCCGGCTGGTCACGGGTCACGCGGCACGGCGCCCGCAGGCGACGCAGCAGCGCGCGTACGGGAGGATCTCCAGGCGCTCGGCCGGTATGGGCTTGGCGCAGTCGGGGCAGACCCCGTAACTGCCCTCCTGGAGGCGTGCGAACGCGGCCTCGATCTCCCCCAGCACCCGCTGGATGGCCTCCTTCTGCACGACCATGACGTGGTCGTCCGCCGCCCAGCCGGCCTCGGCGACGGCCCGGAGCTGGGTCAGCCGGGTGCTGCGCTCGTGCTCCAGGCGCCTGCGCCACGGCGCCGGCCACGTCGTGCTCGGCGTCAGCGACGACGGACGCGGCACCGGCATCGTCCACGAGGGCGCCGGCATCCGCGGCATGCGCGAACGGGCCCTGCTCCTCGGGGCCGCGCTCGACATCACCTCCACTCCACGGGCCGGCACCCAGGTCCGCCTGACCGTGCCCGCCCCGAGGGACCGCTCATGACCCCGACCGGACCGACCCCGATCCGCATCCTCCTCGCCGACGACCACGCCCTGGTGCGCCGCGGGGTGCGGCTGATCCTCGACCGCGAACCGGACCTGGAGGTCGTCGCCGAGGCCGGCGACGGTGCGGAGGCCATCGCGCTGGCCCGCGCCCAGGACGTCGACCTCGCCATCCTGGACGTCTCGATGCCCCGGCTCACGGGCCTGCAGGCGACCCGCGACCTGGCCGCGCTGAAACCGGGACTGCGCATCCTGATGCTGACGATGCACGACAACGAGCAGTACCTCTTCCAGGCGCTCAAGGCGGGTGCCTGCGGCTACGTGCTGAAGTCGGTCGCCGACCGCGACCTGGTCGCCGCCTGCCGGGCCGCGATGCGCGACGAACCGTTCCTCTACCCCGGCGCGGTCACCGCCCTGATCCGCAACTACCTCGACCGCGCCCGCCACGGCCAGGAGGCCCCGGACCACGTGCTGACGGCGCGCGAGGAGGAGGTGCTCAAGCTCGTCGCCGAGGGCCACTCCTCCAAGGAGATCGCCGAGACGCTGGTGATCAGCGTCAAGACCGTCCACCGGCACCGCGCGAACCTGCTGGGCAAACTCGGCCTGCACGACCGGCTGCAGCTCACCCGCTACGCGATAAGGGCCGGCCTCATCGAGGCGTGAGCCCGCCGCCCGGACTTCGCTTCCCTCCCCACCCCCGACGACCGACGAGGAGGTGCCGTTTGGCGCCGCGCCGTGCCCCCGCGGCCCGCCCGCGCGGCCCTCGCCGGTCGGCGACGGCGGTCGCCGGGACGCTGGTCGCCGGCCTGCTTGCCCTCCTCGGGCTCCTCGTCCCGGCCGTCGCCGCGTCAGGACCCGGGCACGCCCCGCCGTCCCCCGCCGCCACGGGTGACCGGGACCCCGGTCCGTACGTCGCAGGTCCGTACGCCACCGGGCCGTACGCCGACCGTGCCGCGTCCGCCCGGTCCTGGCGCGACGCCCCGGGTGAGCGGCACTCGCCGCTCCTCGACGCCGCGACCGCCTCCGCCCGGACCGCCCTCACCTGCCCGCGGTCCGTCACGCCGCGACCGTCCGCAGCCGGTGACGCCCCCGAGACCGCGCAGGCGTCACCCTGCCGCGGACGTTCCCCGCCCTCCTCCACAGGCATCTGATACTCCCTCACATTTCCCTCGCAGGCCGCCCCGTGCGGCTGCGCCCTGCCTGCTGGAGGCCCCCGTGACACGCGCCACGCGCGTGCGGGCGTTGCTCGCCCTCGTTGCCGTCGCCCTCTCCCTCTACGTCGCCGCCACCGTGCCGGTCCGCCTCGGACTCGACCTGCGTGGCGGCACCCAGATCGTCCTGGAGACCCGCTCGACCCCCTCGGCGCCCGCCGACGCCGAGGCCACCGCCCGCACCGTCGAGGTGCTGCGCGGCCGCGTCGACGCCCTCGGCGTCGCGGAACCCGCCATCGTGCAGTCCGGTGACCACCGGATCATCGTCGAACTGCCCGGTGTGCAGGACCCGGCGCAAGCCGCCGCCGTCCTCGGCCGCACCGCCCAGCTCACCTTCCACGCCGTGCTCGGCACGGCCCGCGAAGGCGACGAGGTCACGACCCCGCTGCCCGAGCGGCCTGCGGAACGCGTCCTTGCCGACGAGTCAGGCCAGTCGCTCCGGCTCCGTGCCGCCTCCCTGACCGGCGGGGACGTCAAGGGCGCGCACGCCCGCTTCGACCAGGACACCGGTGCGGGCTGGTACGTCGACCTCGACTTCAAGGGGGAGGGCCGGGAGGCGTGGGCGCGCCTGACCGGCGAGGCGGCCTGCCGTCCCCCGGGCGACCCGTCGCGTCGCGTCGCCATCGTCCTGGACGACAAGGTGATCTCCTCCCCGCAGGTCGACCCGTCGGTCGCCTGCCGGACCGGCATCACCGGCGGCTCGACCCGGATCACGGGCACGTTCGACGACGCCGAGGCACGCGAACTGGCCCTGCTCATCAGCGGGGGCGCCCTACCCGTACCCGTGGAGACCGTCGAGCAGCGCACGGTCGGCCCCACCCTGGGCGCCGCGGCCGTCACGGCCGCCGTCTGGGCCGCGGGCATCGGCACCGTGCTGACCTCGCTGTTCGTCATCGCGGTCTACCGCCTCGTCGGCGCCCTGGCCGTCGTCGCGCTCGCCTGCTACGGCCTGGTCTCCTACGCCGCGCTGGCAGCCCTCGGCGCGACCCTCACCCTGCCGGGACTCGCGGGATTCGTCCTGGCGATCGGCATGGCAGTGGACGCCAACGTGCTCGTCTTCGAACGGGCCCGCGAGGAGTACGCGGCACGGCGCCGCGCCAGCCTGAGGTCCGCGCTGACCGCCGGGTTCCGGAAGGCCTTCAGCGCCGTCGCGGACACCAACGTCACCACCCTCATCGCCGCCGCGCTGCTGTTCTTCCTGGGCTCCGGGCCGGTGCGCGGCTTCGGCGTCACCCTCGGCATCGGTGTCCTCGCGTCGATGCTCAGCGCGCTGGTGATCACCCGGGCCCTCGCCGAAACGGCCGTCGCCCGCCGCTTCGTCCGATGGCGCCCGCACCTGTCCGGCATCGCGGGCATCGGCGCCGTACGGGAACGGATCACCCGCCGCGACCCCGACCTGATGCGGCGCCCACGGCGCTGGCTCGCCGTGTCGGCGGCGGTCCTCGTCCTTGCGGGTTCCGGCGTCCTGGTGCGGGGTGCCGACCTCGGGGTGGAGTTCACCGGTGGCCGGCTCATCGAGTACGCCACGGACCGGCCGGTGAGCGCCGACCGCGCACGCGAGGTCCTCGGCGGTGCCGGGTTCCCGCGGGCCGTCGTGCAGACCTCGGGCGACGACCGTCTCACCGTGCGCACCGCGGACCTGACCGAGCCGGAGCAGGACCGCGTCACCGCGGCGATCAGCGGCCTCGGCGGGCAGGCGGAGAAACTCCGTGACGAGTCCGTCGGGCCCGGCATCGGCAAGGAGCTGCGCCGCGGCGCCGTCATCGCCCTCGCCGTGGCCCTGGCCGCCCAACTCCTCTACCTGGCCGCCCGGTTCCGGTGGACGTTCGGCGCGGCGGCGGTGGTCGCCATGGTGCACGACGTCGTCGTCCTGGTGGGGGTGTTCGCCTGGCTCGGCAAGCCCGTCGACGGCGTCTTCGTCGCGGCCCTGCTGACCGTCGTCGGGTACTCGGTCAACGACTCCGTCGTCGTCTTCGACCGGGTCAGGGAACTGACCCGGCGCGACCGGAGGCGCCCCTTCGCCCGTGTCGCCAACGCGGCGGTCCTGCAGACGGTGCCCCGCACCGTGAACACCGGGATGGGCGCGGCGTTCGTCCTCGCCGCGCTCGCCGTGCTGGGGGAGGGATCGCTTGCCGACTTCGCGCTGGCCCTGTTCATCGGGCTCGCCGTGGGCACCTGGTCCTCGGTGTTCACCGCCGCGCCGCTCGCCGTGGAACTGCACCGGCGCGAGCGGGCGCCGGTGACCGCGCGCCCGGTGGCGGCCGGCTGAGGGACACCCGGCGCGATGCTCCTCCCGGGTGGTCGTGGGCGCGCGGCCACCCGGACGGGGTAGGCAGCACAGAGGTGCCATCCGCTCGCCGCCACCCACGGAGCCGTCGTGTACATCGGGATCTCCACCTTCATCACCGACCAGGGCATCCGCCCCGCCCCGCTCGGCACCGCCCTGGAGGAACGGGCGTTCGACTCGCTCTTCATCGCCGAGCACAGCCACATCCCCGTCAAGCGCGAGAGCCCCTACCCCATGGGTGGCGAGCTGCCGGAGGTGTACTACCGCACCCTCGACCCCTTCGTCGCCCTCTCCGTGATCGCCGCCGTCACCCGGCGTCTGCTGCTGGGCACCGGGATCGCGCTGATCCCGCAGCGCGACCCGATCCACACGGCCAAGGAGGTGGCCTCCCTCGACCTGGTCTCCGACGGCCGTGCCGTTCTCGGCGTCGGCGTCGGGTGGAACCGCGAGGAGATGCGGAACCACGGCGCCGACCCCGCCACGCGCGGCCTGCTCACCGACGAACGGCTGCGGGCCATCCGCGAGCTGTGGACCGCGGACAGGGCCGAGTTCCACGGCCGGTTCGTCGACTTCGACCCCGTCTTCGCCTGGCCCAAGCCGGTACGGCGGCCCCATCCGCCGATCTACGTCGGCGGCGGCGAGCGCGCGTTCCGTCGGGTCGCCGAGTTCGGTGACGCCTGGCTCGCCAACAGTGACGCGCCGGACGACCTCGGCCCGCGCATCGAGCGGCTGCGCGAGGTCACCGGGCGCGACGTGCCCGTGACGGTGTACGGGGTCCGCGGCGGCCCCGAGCAGCTCGAGGGCTACCAGCGGCTCGGCGTCGAACGGGTGCTGCTCCACCTGCCGACGCTGCCCGAACGGGAGACCCTGGAGCACCTGGACGGACTGGCCGCGCTGGCCGACCGGTTCCGCTGACCCGGCGGGACCCCGACGAGGGGAGGACCCGATGCCGGCCCTGACGAGCGGCGAGGCACGCGAGCGCTTCGCCGCGGCACGCGTCGCACGCCTGGCCACCGCCGACGCCGTCGGTGTGCCGCACCTGGTGCCGGTGGTCTTCGCCGTGGACGGTGACACGGTCGCGCTGGCCGTGGACCACAAACCCAAACGGACCACGCGCCTGAAACGCCTGGCCAACATCGACGCCAACCCGTCGGTCTGCCTGCTCGCCGACCGCTACGACGAGGACTGGGACCTGCTGTGGTGGGCCCGCGCCGACGGCACGGCCCGCGTCCTCCCCCCGGTCGGAGAACCGGCCGGCGGACCGACCTGCGGATCGGCAGCGGCCGCCCGCTGCGTCGCCCTGCTGACCGCCAAGTACGGTCAGTACGCGGGCCGTCCGCCCGCCGGGCCCGTGGTGGAGATCTCCGTAGGGCGCTGGAGCGGCTGGCGGGCCGTGTGAAGCCGGGGGCGGACCGCGGAGGGAAGGGTCAGCCCGTCAGCCGGCGCGCCAGGTAGGGCGCCGTACGGCTGCCCCCGGCCCCGGCCACCTCCGCGGGCCGCCCGGTGGCGACGACCTTCCCTCCGGCGTCCCCGCCGCCGGGGCCCAGGTCGATGACCCAGTCGGCACCCGCCACGACGCTCATCTCGTGCTCGACGACGAAGACCGAGTGGCCGGCGTCGACCAGCTCGTGCAACTGCCGCATCAGCAGCTCCACGTCGGCCGGGTGCAAGCCCGTGGTGGGCTCGTCCAGCAGGTACACGGTGTGCCCGCGGCGGCCGCGCTGCAGCTCGGAGGCGAGCTTGATCCGCTGCGCCTCGCCGCCCGACAGCTCGGTGGCCGGCTGCCCCAGCCGCAGGTAGCCCAGCCCCACCTCCTGGAGGGTGCGCAGGCTGCGGGCGACCGCGGGGACGTCGGTGAAGAACTCCGCCGCCGCGTCCACGCTCATGCCGAGCACCTCCGCGACGTTCCGCCCCCGGTAACGGACCGACAGGGTCTCCTCGTTGTAGCGGTCCCCGTGGCAGGTGGGGCAGGGGGCGTACGTGCCGGGCAGGAACAGCAGCTCGACGGCGACGAAGCCCTCGCCCTGGCAGGTCTCGCAGCGGCCGCCCGCGACGTTGAAGGAGAAGCGCCCGGCCTTGTAGCCGTGCCGCCGCGCGTCGTCGGTGGCCGCGAAGAGCTTGCGCACCGCGTCGAACAGGCCGGTGTAGGTGGCGAGGTTGGAGCGCGGGGTGCGGCCGATGGGCTTCTGGTCCACCCGCACCAGCCGGTCCACCGCCTGCAGGCCGTCCGCCAGGACGCCGAACGCCGGCCCGGCGCCGGCGCCCTCCCAGGCCTCGTCGTCGTCGCCGTCGCCGTCGGCGGCGTCCGCGCGAACGGCCGCGTCGTCCGCGGTGCCGGAAGGCCCCAGGTGCTCCGTCAGCACCCCGGCCAGTACGCCCACCAGGGTCGACTTGCCCGAACCCGACACCCCCGTGATCGCCGTGAACACCCCGAGGGGCAGGTCGACGTCCATGCCGCGCAGATTGTGCCGGGCGATGCCGCGCAGACCCAGCCACGACGACGGCTTCCGTGCGGTGCGCCCGGCGGCCGGATCGGGTCCCGCGGCGAACAGGAACCGGCGGGTGGCGGACTCGGCGACCGCCTCCAGTCCGTCCACCGGGCCGCTGTACAGCACTTGGCCGCCGCGCTCGCCCGCGAGGGGTCCGACGTCGACGATCCAGTCCGCGCGGCGCACCACGTCCATGTCGTGCTCGACGACGAACACCGAGTTCCCGGCCTCCCGCAGCCGCACCAGGACCGTCAGCAGTGCCTCGCTGTCCGCCGGGTGGAGCCCGGCCGAGGGCTCGTCCAGCACGTACACCACACCGAACAGGCCGGAGCGCAACTGGGTCGCCAGGCGCAGGCGTTGCAGCTCGCCGGGGGAGAGCGTGGGCGTCGTGCGGTCCAGGCTGAGGTAGCCCAGGCCGAGTTCGGTGACGACCTCGATCCGCGCGACGAGGTCGGCGCACAGCGTCGTGGCGATCTGCCGTTCCGGGCCTTCGGGGAGGTCGTCCACCGCGCCGCGGGCGGCCGGGCGCAGCACGTCGGCGAGCCGTGCGAGGTGCATCGCGTTGAGCTCGGCGATGCTCCGGCCGGCGAAGGTGACGGCCAGGGACTCCGGGCGCAGCCGGCTGCCGTCGCAGGCGGGGCAGAGCGAGCTCTCCAGGAACCGCTCCGCGCGGGCGCGCAGCGCCGGGCTCTTGGAGTCGGCGAAGGTGTGCATGACGTAGCGCTGCGCGCTCTGGAAGGTGCCCTGGTACGGGCGCTGGATCCGGCCCGCCTCCCGCACCGGGTGCACGGTCACCACCGGCTGTTCGTCGGTGAACAGGATCCACTCCCGGTCCTGCGGGGGCAGGTCGCGCCAGGGCCGGTCGACGTCGTACCCGAGGGTGCGGGTGACGTCCCGCAGGTTCTTGCCGTGCCAGGCGCCCGGCCAGGCGGCGATCGCGCCCTCCCGGACGCTCAGCGAGGGATCGGGGACCATCAGCTCCTCGGTGGCCCGGTGCACCCGTCCCAGCCCGTGGCAGACCGGGCAGGCGCCCGCGGCCGTGTTGGGGGAGAAGGCGTCGGAGTCCACGGGTTCCGCCCCCTGCGGGTAGCGGCCCGCGCGGGAGAAGAGCATCCGCAGCGTGTTGGACAGGGTCGTCACCGTGCCCACGGAGGAGCGGGAGGTGGGCGCCCCGCGGCGCTGTTCCAGGGCGACCGCAGGGGGCAGCCCCAGGACGTCGTCGACCGCCGGCGCGCCCACCTGGTGGATGAGCCGGCGGGCGTACGGGGCGACGGACTCGAAGTAGCGGCGCTGCGCCTCGGCGTAGATGGTGCCGAACGCCAGCGAGGACTTGCCCGAGCCGGAGACCCCCGTGAACACCGCCAGCGCGTCCCGCGGGACGTCGACGTCGACGTTGCGCAGGTTGTGCTCGCGGGCGCCGCGCACCCGGACGTACGGGTCGTGGGCCGTGCTGTTCATGCCCCTCCGGAGAACGGGGTGGGGGTACGTGCCGGGAGCGCGGCACCGCGCGCCCGGCACCAGTGTGCGCGCGGCTGCGGGTGCCCGCAGGTCCACGGCGGGGCCGCCGGCGAAGGCGTGGACGGTGACGTCACGGCAGGTAGGACAGCAGTTTGCGGGCGGCGGGGGAGACCCGGTCCTCCTGGGGCAGGGCGGCCGACACCTCCCAGACGTGGTCCTCGGCGCCGTCCAGCGTCACGGTGCGCAGTCCCGCGGCGTGCTCCTTGCGGGCGATGGGCCGTGGCACGACGGCGATCCCGAGCCCGTGGTGGACCAGGTCGATCAGGCTGTGCACGTCGTTGACCTCCAGGGCGACCCGGCGCGGTACCCCGTTCGCGGCGAAGGCCCGGTCGGTGAGCCCGCGCGCGCCCCAGTCGGGGTGGAAGTCCACGAACTCCTCGCCGCCGAGGTCCGCCCAGCCGGCCGAGTCCGCCCCGGCCAGCCGGTGCCCGGGGTGGCACAGCAGGACCATCGGGGCCCGGGTGATCGGCATCAGCCGCACTCCCTCGGGCGCCTCGCCGCTCAGGGCCGTGAACGCCACGTCCAGCCGGCCGCTGGTGATGTCCTGCACCAGGGCGGCCGACCCGGCCTGCCGCAGCCGGACCTCCACGCCCGGGTGCTGGGCCCGGAAGCGGGCCAGCAGTGCCGGCACGTCGACGCCGGCCAGGCACTGCTCGGTGCCGATGGTGAGCACCCCGCGCATCAGGCCCTGCACGGCCGCCACGGCCTCCTTGGCGGCCCGTACGCTCGCCAGCGTGCGGCAGGCCTCGTCCAGCAGGGCCCGGCCCGCCGCGGTCAGCTCCACGCTGCGGGTGCTGCGCACGAACAGCGGCGTGCCGAGCTCCTGCTCCAGGGCGCGTACGGAGGCGGACAGACCCGACTGCGAGATCATGAGGCGTTCGGCGGCGCGGGTGAAGTGGTGCTCCTCCGCGACCGCGACGAAGTACTCCAGATGGCGTAGCTCCATGATTCAGAAGCCTAGCTCCTGAATGCGTTCGCTTTCTTCTATTGGACGTGTGGGTGCAGCTCCGGCGAGGCTTGAGCGCGTGCCCGCACGGCTGCGGCCCGTTTCCGGCCGTGCCGGCACGCCATCAGTGCGCAAGAACGAGACGCAAGCCGAGAAAGGCCACGGACACATGGAGACTCGCCGCATCGGCGCCACCGAGGTCAGCGCGATCGGCCTGGGCGGCATGCCCATGTCGATCGAGGGCCGGCCGGACGAGGCGCGGTCCATCGACACCATCCACGCGGCGCTCGACGCCGGTGTCACGCTGATCGACACGGCGGACGCCTACCACCTGGGGGCCGACGAGGTCGGCCACAACGAGACCCTGATCGCCAAGGCGCTGGCGTCCCACGGACGCGGCTCCGACGTCCTGGTCGCCACCAAGGGCGGCCACCTGCGCCCCGGCGACGGCCGCTGGACCCTCGACGGCTCGCCCGAGCACATCAAGCGGGCCTGCGAGGACTCGCTGCGCCGGCTGGGCGTGGAGGCCATCGGCCTGTACCAGTTCCACCGCCCCGACCCCAAGGTCCCGTACGCCGAGTCCGTCGGCGCGGTGCGCGACCTGCTCGACGAGGGCAAGATCCGCATGGCCGGCGTCTCCAACGCGGACCCGGAGCAGATCCGGCAGGCGGACGAGATCCTGGGCGGCCGGCTGGTCTCCGTGCAGAACCAGTTCTCCCCGGCCTTCCGCTCCAGCGAGCCGGAGCTCGAACTGTGCCACGAGCTCGGCATCGCCTTCCTGCCGTGGAGCCCGCTCGGCGGCATCTCCCAGGCAGGCGAACTCGGCTCCTCCTACGCGCCGTTCGCCCGGGTCGCGCAGGCCCACGGGGTCAGCCCGCAGCGCGTGTGCCTGGCGTGGATGCTCGCCAAGTCCCCCTACGTGATCCCGATCCCCGGCTCCAGCCGGCCGGAGACCATCCGTGACTCGGTGGCCGCGGTGGAACTCGTGCTCACCGCCGAGGAGATCGCGGAGCTGGACGCCGTCTGACACGGCCGTGCCCGGGACGGGGCGGGGCGGTGCGCCGCCCCGTCCCGGCGCACGCGTCAGGCGTTCGGGTCGAACGGGATGCCCGCCGGCTTGGCCTTGGCCAGGTGGCCGTTGAAGTTGCCGTCCTTCAGGCCGAAGACCGCGCTGCCGAAGTCGGCCTGGCTCAGCTTGTCGCGCAGGCCCGCGGGGTAGCCGTTCCAGCCGATCAGGTCGGGGAACTGCCAGCCGTGGTAGTGGTTCTCCGGCGGCTCGTCGTTGGTGTTGGCGGGACGGAAGCAGTGCGTGCCCGCGCCGTCCTTGTGGTAGACGACCTTGGGGTGGGTCCCGTCCCAGCGGATCTGGTCGCGGCCGTAGATGTTGAAGTTGCCGTGCGCCGACGTGGACACGTACTGGGCCTGGTCGTCCTTCACCCAGACCACGACGTGCTCCCAGTCGTTGCGGTGGCCGCCGAGGCTGATGCCGGGTATGGCCTGGTCCTTCTCGAAGTAGAGGCCGTAGATGATGGCGCACCAGCCGTTGTTGCACTTGTAGCGGGCGTAGCCGTTGGTGTTGTCCAGGTCCGACTGGTCGCGGCAGTTGCCGTTCAGGGCGCCGGTGGGGTTGAGGCCCGGGTTGATGGTGCCGTCGGGGCCGATGGCGGGGGTGGGGTAGCAGCCGTCCGTGTCGTAGTCGAACGCCGGCTGGAACGTCTGCTCCAGGCCGTCCGCGTTGGCGGGCAGGGCGGGGGGCGGGGCGGCGAACGCCGTCCCCGGAAGGGCGATCACCAGCGCGACCGCGCTGCCGACGACAGCCGGGACCCTGCCGGTACGCGAGCTTCTCTTCACTTGCTTCCTCCTGGTCGACCGCGGTGGGGGAATGCACGGCCTGATTGACATGCTCGGCTCATCTTTCCCGAACCGCGGTGACACGTCGAGCCTCGCCGGATGTCCCGGTGATGAAGCGTCAACCAATAGCGGGGGCAGGGCCGGACGGCCGCGACGTCCCGGGACCGTCACCGCCGGCCACCGAACCCGTGTGCCCGCGGGACATGCGCCGGCGGATGGCGTTGGATGGCGGCACCGGACGTCGTGGGGGCGTCCTGAAGGAGGGGGAACCATGAAGTACGCAGTGCCCGCCGCCCTGTTGCTGCTGCTCCTGACCGCGTGCGGCGGCAAGGGCGCCGAAGCGGGGGGCGGATCGCCCTCCGCCGGCACGCCGGCGCCGGACGCGAGCGCGAGCGCGTCGAGGAGCGCCTCCGCGCAGGACCCGGCGAAGGACGGCGACGCCAACCCGGTCGACGCCGCGGCCTTCTGCGCCTTCCTCACCGATGAGCAGCCCAAGGTGAAGGACAT
The DNA here is from genome assembly GCF_042891295.1 of Streptomyces sp. NPDC001902. Lineage (NCBI taxonomy): Bacteria > Bacillati > Actinomycetota > Actinomycetes > Kitasatosporales > Streptomycetaceae > Streptomyces > Streptomyces sp. NPDC001902. Next base: position 256,753 of record NZ_JBIATA010000008.1, read on the forward strand.
CGGCTCCGATGTCGGGGCGCAGGCCGCCCTGGCGATCGACCTGGCCACCTGGGTCTCCGACCACCCGGAGCAGCAGCCGCGCACGGCCGCGGACTTCGACGCCGCCGCGCAGCAGGGCTGCCCCGGGGTCCGCGAGTCGATCCTGGCCGCCACCGGTCACGACAGCCTCGAGGACGCGGTCGGCTGACGGCCGGCCGCTCCCCCGGCGGGCCCGGCACACCGCCCCGCCGCCCTTCACCGCCCCCGCACCGGGCACGACCGCAGCCTGATGCGACGAACGGCGAGGAGGCTGTGCAGGGCATCGACGGGTCCTGACCGTTCGGTGCTCGCGCCGCGCTGGGACCCCCCGCCCGGCGCAGCGCGCAGGGCGACGCCGTCGCGGGGGCCGAACTCGCCGCGCTCGCCCGCACCGCCCATCGCGTCGCGGGCGGCGGCGGGCCGCCCTGCTGGGCGTCAACGACGGCCTGGTCACCAACCTCTGTCTGATCCTCGGCGTCGCGGGCGCGAGCGCCGGTCCCGGGACGGTACGGCTGACCGGCCCCGCGAGCCTGCTCGCCGGCGCCCTGTCCATGGCCGCGGGGGAGCGGGTCTCCGCACGCGGCCGGCGGCAGATTGCCGGCGGCATGGAGGACGCGCTCCACCGGGCGTGGACACTGTCGCCCCCCGTCGTGCCGGCGCACATGACGCGCCGCATGCGCGACCGCGGCCCCGACAAGGAGACCGCGGTCCGGGCCGGCGGGGGCATCGCCGCCGCCGAGCGCACCACCCGGCAGACGACCCTGCGCATCCTGTTCGGCGTCAGCGCCCGGGAGGCCGGATCGCCCATGGTCGCCGCCGTCAGCTCGCCGCTGCTCTTCGCGACGGGGGCCCTCGTGCCGCTGCTGCCGTGGTTCCTCACCTCCGGGACGGCCGCGGTGGCCGCGTCCGCCGCCGTGACCGCCCTCGCCTCGCTCCTGGTCGGCGCCTCGGCTCCGGCGCGGGCCCCCGCAAGGCCGCCTGGACCGCGGCACGCCAGTCGCTGATCGTCGCCGCCGCCTCGGCCGCGACGTACGCCCTGGGCGCCCTGGGCGGGCAGGCGGTGAGCTGAGGGACCGGCCGGGGGGCGCCGGTCGGCGTAGTCCGCCGAGCGGGGAGCGGACGCGGCCCCGAAGCTGGTGAGCAGCCGTCCGCCGGCACGACGCGAGGAGACCCCCATGACATCCACGAGCGCGCAGGCCGACGCCCGCGACTCCGGCACCTTCGACCTCGGCGGCGACCTGCCCGTCCACCGGCTGGGCTACGGGACGATGCAGCTGACCGGCGAGGGCGTGTGGGGCGACCCCGCGGACCCCGACGAGGCCGTACGGGTCCTGCGGCGCGCGGTCACCCTCGGCGTCACCTTCATCGACACCGCGGACGCCTACGGCCCCTTCACCGCCGAACTGCTCCTGCGCAAGGCCCTCCACCCCTATCCGCAGGACCTGGTGATCGCCACCAAGGCGGGTTTCGCCCGCCCGGGCCCCGGACAGTGGGTCGCGGTCGGGCGGCCCGCGTACCTGCGGCAGCAGGTGGAGCTGAGCCTGCGCCACCTGGGCGTCGAGCGCATCGACCTGCTCCAGCTGCACCGCGTCGACCCCGAGGTGCCCATCGCCGACCAGGTCGGGGAACTCGCCGCGCTGCAGCAGGAGGGCAAGATCCGGCACATCGGGCTCAGCGAGGTGACCACGGCCCAGATCGAGGAGGCCGCGAGGACCGCCACCATCGTCTCCGTGCAGAACCGCTACAACCTCGCCGACCGGGCGGCCGAGGACGTCCTCGCCCACGCCGAGCGGCACGGCATGGGCTTCATCCCCTGGTTCCCGCTCGCCACGGGCGAACTGGCGCGCAAGGGCGGCCCCCTGGACCGCATCGCCGAGGCGCACGGCGCCCAGCCGTCCCAGCTCGCCCTCGCCTGGCTGCTGCGGCGCTCCCCGGTCATGCTGCCCATCCCCGGCACGTCCAAGGTCGCGCACCTGGAGCACAACATCGCCGCCGCGGGCATCCGGCTCACCGACGAGCAGTACGAGGCGCTGACGACGGCGGTCTGACGCGAGGGCACGGCCGCCGCGCGGCGCGGCACTCGCGCCGCGCGTCCTTCGTTACCTCCTCGGTGAACGCCGGACCATCACCTGAGGAGAGACCGTGGCCCTCTGGGACCGCATCAAGGACTCGGCCGCGACGATGCAGACGCAGCTCGTCGCCAAGAAGAACGACCTGAAGAGCGGCGCCTTCCGCGACGCGAGCATGGCGATGTGCGCCCTCGTCGCCGCCGCGGACGGCACCGTGGACCCCTCCGAACGACAGCGCGTCGCGCAGCTCATCGCGACCAACGAGGTCCTGCAGAACTTCCCGGCCGCCGACCTGCAGCGGCGCTTCGACGACTGCCTCGACAAACTCACCGCCGACTTCGACTTCGGCAAGGTCGGCATCCTCCAGGAGATCGCCAAGGCCAGGAAGAAGCCCGCCGAGGCGCGGGCCGTCATCCAGATCGGCATCGTCATCGGCGGCGCCGACGGCAACTTCGACAAGACCGAGCAGGCCGTCGTCCGCGAGGCCTGCTACGCCCTCGACCTGGCCCCGGCGGAGTTCGACCTCTGACCCTCCCCGAACGGTGCGCACGCCGGGCCGCCCCCGGGACCGGGGGCGGCCCGACGCGTCCCGGCCCTCCCCTCGCCGCGGGGGATGCAGCATCATGGCCCGCCATGGAAGCCGCACCGCTGCTCGTCCTCGTGGGCCCGGCCGCGACGGGCAAGTCGACCGTCGGGCGGGGCGTCGCCGCCCGGCTCGGGCGCCCCTTCACGGACCTCGACGCGGTCGCCGACACCTATTACCGCGAGGTCGGCTGGAGCGTCGCGCGCCTGCGCGAGCGCATCACCGCCCTCGGCCGCGTGGCAGCCGAACGTGAGTGGGAGCCCGCCCGGGTCCACGCGGTGCGGCGGGTCCTCGCCGACCACCCCGGGGCGGTGGTCGCGCTCGGCGCGGGCCACACGAGCTACGCCGACCCCCGCCACGCCGCACAGGTCCGCGCCGCCCTCCGCCCCTGCACCGCGGTCCACCTGCTGCTCCCCGCCGCGGATCCGGAGCGCGCCCTCACCGTGCTGCGCAGCCGCTCGATGGCGTCCAAGGGGACCGACTGGATCACCGACGGCCATGACTTCCTCGCGCAATGGCTCCACGACCCCATGTGCCGTGCCGTCGCGACGCACGTCGTGTGCACGGAGGGCGACACCCCGGAACAGAGCATCGACCACGTGCTGCGCCTCCTGCCCGCCCACCCGGGCGGCCCCGTGTGAAGGTGCGTCGTGGCCGGGGAGTTCGCCGGGGTCGTCCGCGGCAGACCGTGCGGCGACTCCCGGCGTCAGGAGGCTTGGGCCTTCTGGCACTGCGCCTGGGGATCGTTGGCGTCGAGCTCGCTGCCGAGGCTGAGGACGCGGGCCTGCAGTGCGTCCGCCTCGTCCGTGCCGTCCGACGCCGGCGCCGCATCCGCCTTCAGGTCGGCGAGTTCGAGGCTCGCCGAGGCCCACTCCACCGTCCTGGACAGCCCTTGGGCGAGTTCCCGCCAGTCCGAGTCGAGGCGGGCGGCCTGGGCGGCCTCGCGCGCACTTTCCTCGAGAGCGGGTATGTCCCGCTCGCGGACGGTGTCCCGGTCTTCGGGAGTGTCGAAGCCGCCGGGGAGGAACATCTCGTAGGTCCCGCACGCATCACGGGCCAGGCCGCGTGCCCGGTCGCTGTCCCCCGACCCGCAGGCGCCGGCCAGGGCCGTCAGGGCGAGGGCGACGGTGACTGAACCCAAAGATGATCTCCGCATGGACACATCATGCCTGGCCGGTGATGCGGATGTGCGAACTCCCCGTCGTCCGCGGGACACTGCGTGGATGACCACCGACGCCACCGCCCCGACCCCGCGGGAGCGGGCCCTGCGGCACGTCGCGGGGCTGTCGTCGGGACCTCCGGTGGATCCGGCGCTGCGGGTGACGCTGAACTTCCACCCGGACCGGGCCGCGCGGGGCAAGCCGGTGCTGCAGGCCCTGTCCGAAGGCGGCGTCTACCACTCGCAGTTCGTCACGGGGACGAGCAACGGCGGCCTGACCGCCCGGCCGGGCGGTGACCGGTGGCGGTGGGAGAGCCGCATCTTCAACGGTGCGTACGATGCCGCGCCGCCCGCCGAACGCCCCGTCTACGGGGCGCTGAACTTCCGCCGCAAGACGGTCGGCGCCGCGCCGCGGTTCGGGTCCGCCCACTTCCGCCTGAGCGCAGGGACGGTGGCCCGGACGACGTTCTGCTACCCCGACAGCTTCTTCGAACCCTCGGACTTCGGCGTCGGGGACCGCATGGGCCTGGTCGCGCTCGCCCTGGCCGATTCCAGGGACGCCCTCGACGACTACATCGAGGCACAGGTCCACGGACCGGTCCGTCTGGACCGCGATGTCGAGGCGCTGGTCCTGGACCCCTGCTACCAGGGAACGGCCGTCGAGGACGCCGCCCGCCGACTGCCCTGCCCCGTGGAGTGGCACGGCGGCTTCCGGCTCACCGTCGAGGAACTGCGGCTACGCCCCGCGTACCGCGGCCAGGAGTACGTGGGCCTGGGCGCCGGGATCGCGGTCGACGGCCTGCTCGACCCCCGCGTCATCGGCACGGCCGCCGCGACCGGCCGCCACGACCCCCAGGCGCTCAAGAAGGTGTGGCACTGCCTCGCCCGCTTCGGGATGGACGGCGCCCGAAGTTGACGCCGCGTCGGACAATGCATCGGGGGATGGGGACGATGACCTCGGCACGCTTCACCGCCCGTTTCACCGCCGCATGGCTTCCGCTGTCCGGTCCCCTGTTCCGGCGGCACTTCGCGGCGCGGGTGCTGTCGTGGACCGGGACCGCGGTCTCGCCGATCGCGCTGGCGTTCGCCGTGCTCGGGATCGGCGGGGGCGTCGGGGGGCTCGGGGTCGTGCTGGCGGCCGACATGGCCGCACGAGCGGCGCTGCTGCTGGTCGGCGGCGCGGTGGCGGACCGGTGGCCCCGGTCCACGGTGCTGGTCGCGGCCAACGTCGTCGCCGCCGTGGGGCAGGGCTGCGCGGCTGCGCTGGTGTGGTCCGGGACCGCCCAGGTCTGGCACCTGGCGGTGTCGGCGGCGCTCGGTGGCGTGGCGGGGGCGTTCATCGGGCCCGCGTCGAGCGGGGTGCTCCGTGCGGTGGTCCCGCCGGAACAGCTCCGGCAGGCCAACGCGCTGCTGCGGCTGGCGCAGAACTCCGTGAAGGTGGCCGGCCCGGCGCTGGGCGGCATCGTGGTGGCGGCGGCCGGGCCGCAGTGGGCCATCGCCTGGGACGCGGCCACGTACCTGGCCGCGGGACTCCTCTCCATCCGCCTCCGCACCCCGCGGCCGCCCAACGCGCGCCGGCGGACCGGCGGCCTGCGGCCCGGCGAGGGATGGCGGGAGATCGCCGCGCGTCCGTGGCTCCGGCTGCTGCTGGTCCAGGGGACGGTGGTGGTGCCCGTCTGGCTGGTGTCGTTCCAGACGCTGGGGCCCGCCTACGCGGAGGAACACCTGGGTGGTGCGGCAGCGTGGGGCTTGGCCATGACCGGCTTCACCGCGGGGATCCTCGTGGGCGCCGCCGTGGCGCTGTGGTGGCACGTGCGCCGCGTGGGCCGGCTGCTCTGCGCGGGGACCGCGCTGATGGCGCTGCCCATGCTCACCATGGCGGCCGGTACGGGCCTTCCGGCCGTGGGGGCCGGGTACTTCCTGGCCGGTGCAGGGGAGGCACTGGTGTCGACGGTGTGGACCCTGCTGCTCCAACGCCGCGTTCCCGACGAGGCGTTCGGCCGGGTCATCGCGTTCTCCACCCTGCTCCAGCTCGCCCCCGTCCCCCTGGCCTCCCTGACGGCTGCGCCGATGGCCCACGCTTTCGGCGTGCGGCCGGCGCTGGCCTGCTGCGGCCTGGTCACGCTCGGCGCCGCCGTGGTTCCGCTGGTGCGCCGTCGAGTCCGCGTGCTGTGCCTGCCGGCGAGCGGGGAGGAGGGGCTGCCCCGGCGCAGAACCCAGCAGCAGTCCTGAGCTGTCACCGTCCGGCCCTCCGCCGGGCCTGGTGGCTGCCGTGGGGCGTGCGGTAGGAAGATCGAATGACACAGCCTCCCGTCTGCGGCCCCGAAGGGCCCCTGCGTGCCGCGGTCGTCGCCCGTGGGTCCGCGCCCGTGCGTGCCGTTCTCTTCGACTTCTCCGGGACGCTGTTCCAGATCGCGTCGTACGAGGACCGGATCCGCGCGGTGCTGGAACGGCCCGTGGGCGATGCGGAGATGGACCGGCTGCTGGACGGGCTGGAGGCGGGGCTCACGGATCCCGAGGTGGTGCGCGCGCAACGGGGCCGGGACGTCTCCTCGACGGCGCACCGTCACGCTTTCACGACGTGGTACGCCTCCGTTGCCGAACTCGCCCCGTACGCCGACGCGCTCTACGAGCAGCTGCGGGCGCCCGGCCACTGGGTGCCGTACGCCGACGCCGCGGCCACGCTGGAAGCCTTGCGGGGTGCGGGCATCGCCATGGGCGTCGTCAGCGACGTGGGCTGGGATCTGCGGCCGACCTTCGCCCATCACGGGCTCGACCACCACTTCTCGGCGTGGGTGCACTCCTACGCGTACGACACCGAGAAGCCCGACGCCGTCCTGTTCGGGCACGCCTGCCGTCAACTGGGCGTCGATCCGGCCGAGGCGCTCATGGTGGGTGACCACCCGGCCAAGGACGGCGGCGCGGCCGGCGCGGGACTGCGTTCGTACGTCCTGCCCGCAGGCGCGGCCCCCGGCGGCCACCGGGGGCTGGAGGCGGTGCTCCGGCTGGCCGGGGTGCGGTCGTGAGCGGCCCGGGGCACCTCACACGGAGCTGAACCAGCGGTGGCAGTGGGCCGCGCCCCTTCCTGGCCGCCTCCGCTTTCAGGACTCCTGGTTCGGGGAGGGGCGAGGGCGAGGTCCCTGCGCCACCCGCGGGGTGCTCACGCACGGCTCCACTCGATCTTCAGCCCGCGCCCCAGTGCCCGTCCGGCCTCGGCGGCGGGCCGGCGGGTGGCGGGGTCGAGCGGGTTCGTGCCGATCGCCGCCAGTGACGCCTCGTCCGGTTCGACCACCGCGACCTCGGCGCCCGCGGCCCGTAGTTCCGCCAGGGCCCGCTCCAGGGGCAGTTCGCTGGGGAACAGGTCCGTGGTCCCCATCGGCGCGATCGCCAGCACGCGCGACGCGCCCCCGGCATAGTCGGCGTTCGTGGCGGACCGTACGCCGCCGTCGACGAAGCGGCGCCCCTCGATCGTCACGGGGGCCAGATTCCCGGCACGGCGCAGCTCGCCGCGACGGCGTCCACGAGGCCCACGCCGCAGGAGCCGTCGAAGACGCGCGGCTGCCCCGTCTCCGCGTCCACGGCGACGATCCGTACCGTCCGGGAGGCCGGCCAGTCGTGTGAGGGGAGACGGGACTCGATCACCCGCCGCCGTTCCGCCTCCGGCACGGTCTCGGCGTCCAGGGCGTACCTGGCGACCGCGCGCCGCATGTCGGGGACGGAGGCCGCGTCCTGCAGCACGTCGGCGATGCCCGCGCCGAAGTTCGCCAGGTCCACGTCCGCATGATCTCGGCCGACTGCAGCTCCGGCTCGGTCTGGCGGGCGTAGAGCTCCTGCAGCGACAGCCCGCTGCCCAGTTGCGCCGCGACCGTCGCCCCCGCCGACGTCCCGACCAGCACGTCGGCGCCTGACACGTCCTGCCCCGCGTCCGCGAGCCCCGTCAGCAGTCCGGTGATCCAGGCGATCCCGGCGACGCCCCCGCCACCGAGCACCAGTGCGTCGGTCATCTTCCGCCCTCTCCCTCGGCGTTGCCCTCGTCGGCCCTCGTCCCATCCTCTCCCGTGGCGGCCGGATCGTCCGGTCCCGCGAGGAGGACGGGTGTCATCGGCCACCCAGCGTGACGTGATGCGTACGAAGGGATCCCTGATCGTGGATCCCTTCGTACGGATATAAGATGAATCGCCCGGGCGGTGTGCGGCGGAGACCTCCATGGACCCCGGCCGCCGCGGCCCGGGGTGACGCCATGCGGAGCGGTTCCCGCGTCCGCCACAGGAACGTCCGGAGTGGTGAGCATGTCCGAGACACTGATTCCTCCCCGGCCGGTGATCGGCCCCACGATCGGCCCGGCGTTCGGCGCCACGACCGGCACCGCGGCGCAGCCCGCGCCGGCCCTGCGCCCGCACCGGGACCGGGTGGCGCCCACCCCGACGCCGGCCTGCGAGGAGAGCACCACCGCGGGCATCTCGTACACCGAGCCCCCGGAGGTCCCGAAGACCTGGGAGATCGTGGCCCTGGTGGCGATCTTCGCCGTCACGCTCCTGATCGCCGTGGGGATGTTCGGCCGGGTCCTGACGCTCTGACCGGTCGCCGGCGGCACGTGGTCCAGGACGCCGGAGCGCCCGTCCTCAGGTCGGGGCCGGTGACCCGGCCGGACGCCCGCCGGACGGGGCGGCCGGGACGGCGGCTACGGGGCCCGCGCTCTGCGCGCCCACGAGATCGAGCCCGGCTTCCAGCTCGTCCAGCGCCCGCCGGGCGGCGGCGAGACGTTCCCGTAGGTCGGGGGGCGGCTCGCCCTCGGTCGGCCGGGGCGGTGACTCGCGCTCGCGCTCCAGTTGCCTGGCCTCCTCCAGCGAGCTGATGACCACGCCGATGAGCAGGTTGACCAGCACGAACGAGCCGAGCAGCACATAGGAGGCGTAGTAGAGCAGGCTCCAACGTGAGATCTCCAGGCCGCCCCGGACGGCGTCGCCGATGCCGTCGAGGGTGATCAGCAGGAAGAGCGACAGGGCGGCCCGCCCGACGGACCCGTAGTGCTCGGGGTCGTCGTCGGCGAAGAAGACCCAGCCGGTCATGGCGTAGACGTACAGCAGCATCGTGCCGACGAGCAGGAAACTGACCGTGCCCGGCAGGCTCTTGCCGATGGCCACGATGATGATGCGAAGCTGCGGCAGGAAGCGGGCGGCGCGCACGACCCGGGCCAGCCGCAGCAGACGCAGCACCGTGGCGTTCTCGCGCGCGAAGGGCAGGTAGGCCAGCGTCACCACGGCCAGGTCGAAGATGTTCCACGGGTCGCGGAGGAAGTCGCCGGGGCGGTCGGCGTGGGCGCAGGCGCGTAGGACGACCTCGGCGGTGAAGGCCGCCAGGAAGGCGTGCTCCACCAGTTTCAGGGGGCCGTGCCAGCGTGCCGCGATGCCGTCGTAGGTCTCGACGCCGAGGACGGCCGCGTTGGCCAGGACGAGGGCGAAGACGGTGACGCCGAACCACTCGGAGTCGACGACGCGACGGCAGCGCACGGCGAGCGCACGGCCCGGGGGAGTGGCGATGTGTTCGGCCATGTACGTGTACCCGGTCCTCCGCTGCCGCCTGCCTGTTGACCCGACTGAAGTGGATCTTATGGCCGGCAGGCTGGCCCACGGGTCCGCAGGCGCACTCAACTGCCGTTCGGGCGCCGGTGGTTCAGTGGGCCCGGGTGGCGGTGGAGGCACCGGCGGGGCGCGGTGCGGGGTCGTCGGGGCCGGCGAGCGCGTCGTCGCCGTAGAGGTCCCTGACCCAGGGGGTGTGGTAGACGGTGTCGAGGTAGCGTTCGCCGAGGTCGGGGGCGATGGCGACCGCCGTGAGGTCGTCGTGGCCGCGGTCGGCGAGCCAGTCGGTGGCGGCGCTGACGACGGTTCCGGTGGAGCCGCCGAAGAGGAAGCCGCGGCGGGCCAGGCGGTGGCAGGTGCGGATGGCGTCCGTCTCCGCGACGTGGACGACCTCGTCGACGCACGCGGTGTCGAGCAGCGGCGGGCGGACGCTCGTGCCCAGCCCGGGGATCATGCGCCGGCCGGGGGCGCCGCCGAAGGTGACCGAGCCCGCGGTGTCGACGGCCACGACGCGGACGCGGGGATGGTGGCGGCGGAAGTAGCGGGCGCAGCCCATCAGCGTGCCGGTCGTGCCCGCGCCGACGAACAGGACGTCCAGGGCGGGGAAGCGGGCGGCGATGGCCGGGGCGGTCGTCCGGTAGTGGGCCCGGCCGTTGTCGGGGTTGGTGTACTGGTTCAGCCACACGTAACCGTCGTCGGCGGCGCACAGCGCGCGGACGTGGTCGATGCGGGCCCGCAGCCAGCCCCCGACGGGAGCGGGTTCGGTGATCAGGTGCACCCGGGCGCCGAGGGCGGCGATCATCTGCCGGGTGGCCAGGTTGCAGCGGGTGTCGGTCACGCACACGAAGCGGTGGCCCCGGTTCGCGGCGATCATGGCCAGGGCCACGCCGAGGTTGCCCGACGAGGACTCGACCAGGACCGAGCCCGCCCCGAGGCGTCCGCTGCGCTCGGCGGCCCCGATCATGGCGGCGGCCGCCTTGAGTTTGATCGACCCCGCGAAGTTGAAGCCCTCGCACTTGAGGAACAGCCGCTGCGCGAGGACGGGTTCGAGGTCGACGTACAGATCGTCCTCGTTGAAGTCCTGGGGTGCGGATATGACCGGCACGGTGTCTCCCTTCCGGGGGTGGTCGTGCTCCCAGTGACACCCATCGGGAGCTGTCCGTCATGTCACCGGAATCCGTGACTTGACGCCGTCCGGGAGCGCCGTTACGGGCGGGCGCCGAACGGGGCGGGGCGGGCGGATTGTCGGGACGTACGCCGACACGTCAAGTACCGAATTGCCGGGGCAGGACAGGCCGTCGGCGCCGGTGCCTACTGGAGGGCGGCGCCCTCGGCACACCGACCACCCGACGCCACCGCATCGCACCGGAAGGACGACCCCGATGGACACGTACGCCCACACCGGCCGCAGGTTCTGGCACTCCATGGTGACCACCGGCGGGTTCACCTCGATACCGCGCTGGACCTGCCGGCCGTCCCCACCGGGCACCGCCGTGCACCGGCTGGGGCTCCCGGACGGGCTGGTGGCGGCCTTGCGACGGCAGGCGTACCGCCTCGGCGTGCCGCTGCGCTCGATGCTGCCGGCCGCGCACGCCAAGGTGCTGGCGGCCCTGTCGGGGGAGGCGGAGGTGGTGACCGGCTACGCCGTCGAGGACGGGAGGGTGCTCCCGTGCCGGCTGTCGGCGGCCGCTGCCACGTGGCGCGGGCTGGTGCTGGCCACGCACCGGGTGGAGGCGCAGGTGCTGGCCTTCCAGGACTACCCGGTCGGTGAGCTGAGCCGGGAGCTCGGGATGACCGGCCCGCTGTTCGAGACCGTCTGCGATCCGGCGGGCGTGGGCGCCGGTCTGGCCGGCGCGGACGGCGCACCGGACCGGTCCACGGTGCTGCGGGTGGGCCTGGGCGCCCACGAGGGCCGTCCGGTACTGGAGCTGGGCTACCGCACCGACGTGCTGGACGAACCGGCGGCAGCCCGGATCGCCGGCTACCACCTGACCGCCCTCACCCTGATGGCCACCGACGTCGACGCCGAGCACGCGCGCCAGAGCCTGCTCACAGCGGAGGAGACCCGGCTGCAGCTCGACGGCATGGCGGGGCCCCGGCGCAGGCTGCCCGACCGGCGCTTCCACGAGCTCTTCGAGGAGCGGGCGGCACGCCGGCCCGAGGCGGTGGCGGCCGTCCACGCCGGCCGGCGGTGGACGTACGGGGAGCTCAACGCCCGTGCCAACCGCCTGGCCCACGCCCTGCTGGCCCGCGGGCTGCGGGCCGAGGACGTGGTCGCGGTGGTCACCGGGCGGAACCTGGACTGGCTGGCCGCGGTGCTGGCCGTGCTCAAGGCCGGGGGCGCGTACCTGCCCGTCGAGCCGCACCTGCCGCCCGGCCGGATCGCCGCCGTCCTCACCCGCGCCGCCTGCACGACCGTCATCACCGAGCACGGCAGCACCGAGGCCCTGGAACGGGCCCTGCACGGGCTGCCCGGCACCACGACCGTCTTCGTGGAGGAGGCCCGCGCGCAGGATCACCCGCCGTCCGATCCCGGTGTCCCCGTGGCCGGCGACCAGCTGGCGTACCTGTACTTCACCTCCGGCTCGACCGGGGAGCCCAAGGGCGCGATGTGCGAGCACGCCGGATTCCTCAACCACCTCTACGCCAAGATCGACGACCTCGGCATCGGGGAGGGCCAGGTCGTCGCGCAGACCGCGCCGCAGAGCTTCGACATCTCGCTGTGGCAGCTGACCGCCCCGCTGCTGGCCGGAGGGCGGGTCCTCGTCGTCGAGCAGGACGTGGTCCTGGACGCCGACCGCTTCCTCGACGCGGTCGCCGCGGAACCGGTCGAGGTGCTGCAGCTCGTCCCCTCCCACCTGGACGTCGTGCTGTCCGCGCTGGAGAGCCGGCCGCGGCGCCTGCCGGACCTGCGGTGCGTCTCGGTGACCGGGGAGGCGCTGAAGAAGGACCTCGTCGAGCGCTGGTTCGCCGCCGTGCCGGGGACCCGGCTGGTGAACGCGTACGGGCTGACCGAGACCAGCGACGACACCAACCACGCGGTCATGGACCGTCCCCCCGCGTCCGACTGGGTCCCCGTCGGCCGGCCGGTCAACAACGTCCGCGTGTACGTCGTCGACGAGCACCTGGCGCCCGTCCCGCTGGGCGCCCCCGGCCTGATCGCGTTCTCGGGGATCTGCGTCGGCCGGGGCTACGTGAACGACCCCGAGCGCACCCGCGAGGCCTATCTGCCCGACCCCCACCACCCCGGGGCGTGGCTCTACCGCAGCGGTGACGTCGGTCGCTGGCATCCCGGGGGCCGGCTGGAGTTCCTCGGCCGGACCGACGACCAGGTGAAGATCCGGGGCTTCCGCATCGAGATCGGCGAGATCGAGAACACCCTCACGCGCGCCGACGGCGTCCATGACGCCGCCGTGGTCCTGACCGAGCACGGGAGCCGGCTGGCCGCCTTCTGCACCGGGGACCGGCCGGTACCTGCAGCCGCGCTCCACGAACACCTGGCGGCGGCGCTGCCCGCCTACATGATCCCGGCGGCCTTCCACTGGCTGGAGCGCCTGCCGCTGACCGGCAACGGGAAGACCGACCGCGAGGCCCTGGCCGCGCTCGCCGGCCGTGCGGAGCCTGCCGGTGCCCACCAGCCCCCGCACACGGCGGCCGAACGCCGCCTGGCCACCGCCTGGGCTCAGGCGCTCGGAATCGCGGAGCACCGCGTCGGCCGCGGTGACCACTTCTTCGACCGGGGCGGCACCTCACTGGCCGCGGTGCGCCTGGCGATCCTGCTGGACCGCGACGTCACCCCCGCCGACGTCAACGCCCACCCGGTGCTGGCCGACCTCGCAGGGACACTGGAGGCCCGGCGGTGCGCGGGCGGGCCGCAGGACGGGGAGCTCAGGCAGCCGGGGGCCGGCACTGCCGGAGGTCCGCCGGCACCGGCCCGTCGACACCCGGCACCGGCGGCGCCGCCGGTCGCTGGCACGCGGGGCACAGCTGATGCCCCCGCGTCGTGATCCGGGTGCCCCACCCGAGGCAGACCGTGCAGTTGCGCGCCGCGGCCAGGTCGGGATGCGGGACGGCGGGAGCGGAGAGTGCTCCGTGGGACATCCGGGACTCCTAGGGGTGCACGGAGAGGCGGCATGATGTCGGGCCTTATGGGCTCTTTATCCAGGTATAAGCGGAATACCCTATTTTGAGCAAACGCCGTGCGTGACCGATCGCGCACCACAAGTGACATCGCGGCGCGGCTGTCCCGCCGCCCGCGACGGGAATGGCATCGTCCGCCCGGCGGTTGCACACAACGCGGGTGACCGGTGGCGGGAGTACGCGACCTGGCGCCGTGGGGACCGCGCAGCGGTCCGGCCCTCACGCTGCCGCCGGGGAGCGGCGACCGGCACCCGCCTCATTCCCGCGCCGGTCCGGCCCCCATCCGGGCCGGCGCAGGCTGCTTCCCCGGGGATTGTCGGTGCCGGGTGGCACCGTGGACACCATGGACGAGGTGATACACCCCAGGGTCTACGGTGCCGACGTGGACGACCCGCATCCGGGCCCCAAGCCGGGGCACGTCTACCGGGAACTGGTCGGCGGCCCGCTGGACGGTCTGTTGCTCGACGTGACCGGCTGGACCGCGCCGCAGCACTCGGCGGGCGCGGAGCTGCGCACCGACATCGGCCGCTTCGGTCCGGGCGGCCGCGCCCGGTACGCCCCCCGCGACGGCGACACCGACCACTGGGACTGGCACGGCGACAGCCGCTGACCGCCCCCGGCGTCGCGGACGCCCCGTCACGGTCGCGTGCACCGGGCCGGGTTGCCGCGGGGGCCCCGGGTGGGTCAGCCCGGCTCGCCGGATCGCGCCCCGGGGTGTCTGATGAACACAGCGGTCCCGGGGCCCCGGAGTGGCCCCCGGTTCGGTCCCGGGCCGCTCTTCCCGCCGTGCCCGGACGGCCCGGCGCCCGCCGCGGAGTTCACGGGCGCGTGGTCGACGCGGCGGGTGGACGAGCGCGCCGGCGGCGAGCCCGGAAGGGCCGCCGGTTACGGCTTCCTGGCCATCCCGGCGGCGATGAGACGTTCCCAGACGGTGAGTTCACGCTCGGTGTCGCCGATGCGGGAGACACCGTCGCTCGCGTCCGGTCGCCACAGCGACGCGGGGACGATCCCCGGCTCCAGGACCTCCAGGCCGTCCAGCAGGTCCTCGATCTCCTTGCCGGTGCGCCACCGCCCGCGGCCGAAGGTCTGCTGGAGGATCCGCTCGGACTCGGCGGTCTCCGCGTTGTTGCCGGACCGGAAGTGGCTGACGAAGAAGTAGCTGCCGGAGGGCACTTGGTCGCGCCAGTAGTCGACGATGCCCGCCGGGTCCTCGTCGTCGTTGACGTGGTGGAGGATGGCGCTGAGGATGACGGCGACGGGCTTGTCGAAGTCGATCACCTCGAGGGTGTCCGGGTGGTTCCGGATGACCTCGGGTTCGCGGATGTCGGCCTGGATGACGCGCGTGTCGTCGTTCTGCTCCAGCAGCGCCCGGCCGTGGGCGAGCACGATCGGGTCGCTGTCCACGTACACCACCGTGGAGCCGGGGGAGTGGCGCTGGGCGACCTGGTGGACGTTGTCCGCGGTCGGCAGACCGCTGCCCAGGTCGACGAACTGGCGTACACCGGTCGTGGTGGCGATCTCCCGGATCGCGCGGATCAGTGCCGCGCGGTTGGCGAAGGCGATCGCCACCGAGCCGGGCAGGTCCTTCTTGAACACGTCGCCGATCTCCCGGTCGACGGCGTAGTTGTCCTTGCCGCCGAGTAGGTAGTCGTAGACGCGTGCGATGCTTGGTCTGGTCTGGTCGACCCAGGAGACGTCGTCCGTCATGACACCCATCCTTCTCCGCGATGACGCCGGGCAACCGTCATCCTAGGGAAGGTCGTGGGCAGTTCACCCCCGGCGGTGGTGCTCAGCCCATGCGGTCGATGAGGCGGGTCAGGATCCGGCCGGTGTTGCGGGGCGGCTGCGACTCGGCGGCGAGCCGGTCCATGACGGTCAGGTAGTGCTCCACGTCGTCCTGCTTGTCCAGGTAGAGCGCGCTCGTCAGCTGCTCCAGGTAGACGATGTCGGGCAGGTCCGGCTCCGAGAAGCGCAGGATGGTGACGGGGCCGCCGGCGGCGGCCAGACCGCCGATGTCGAACGGGGCGATCTGCAGCGTCACGTTGGGGAGCGCTGCGACCTTCATCAGGTGCTCCAGCTGACCGCGCATCACCTCGACGCCGCCGAGCGGGCGGTGGAGGCAGGCCTCGTCGAGCACGACCCACAGCTGCGGCGCGTCCGCCTTGGCGAGCAGGTCCTGACGGGTCATCCGCAGGTCGACACGGCGGCTGATCTCCCGCTCGGTCGCGCGGGGGTGGCCGAGCCTGGTGACGGCCCGGGCGTACGCCTCGGTCTGCAGCAGGCCGGGGACGAACTGCACCTCGTAGGTGCGGATGGTGTGGGCGGCCTCCTCGAGGCCGATGTGCGTCTCGAACCAGCTCGGCAGGACGTCGGCGTACTGGTGCCACCAGCCGGGGGTGTTGGCCCGCAGGGCGAGCCCCAGCAGGTCGGCGCGCTCCTGCGCGTCGGTCACGCCGTACAGGGTGAGGAGGTCGGCGACGTCGCGCTCCTTGAACCCCACCCGGCCCAGCTCAAGGCGGCTGATCTTCGCGTGCGACGCGCGGATCGCCTCGCCGGCCGCCTCGCGGCTGATCTGCCGGGACTCGCGCAGCCTGCGCAGCTGCGTGCCCAGGACGATGCGGAGCACCGTCGGCCCGCCGCGCTGCGCGGCGAGCGGCGAACCGGTGGCGGGCGCGTGGCCCGGCCGGGCGGCAGTCATGTCGGATCCCCCTGGACGACTGGTTGCGGATTCAGTGTTCCATCGCCGGGCCCGTCCGTACAGGCACATCCGCATCGCGGCGGCGTGCCCGGTGCCCACCGCGCGCGTGCCCGGCGCACCCGCCGGGAGTAAAGGGGCGGCCGGGAGGGTTGTCGTCAGCATGCACGGTGAGTACAAGGTGCCCGGTGGGAAGCTCGTGGTCGTGGACCTCGACGACCACGACGGGATGCTCCGCAATGTTCGCGTCGCAGGCGACTTCTTCCTCGAACCGGACGAGGCGATCACCGCCATCGACCGGGCGCTCGAGGGCGCTCCCGCCGACACCGACGCCGCCGGCCTCGCGGCCCGGATCGAGGCTGCCCTGCCCGAGGGGACGGTCATGTACGGCCTGACCGCGGAGGGGGTCGCCGTCGCCGTACGGCGGGCCCTCGCCCAGGCCACGGACTGGACGGACTACGACTGGCAGCTGATCCACGAGGGACCGCAGTCCCCGGCCCTGCACATGGCCCTCGACGAGGTCGTCACCGCGCAGGTCGCGGCCGGCCGCCGGCCGCCGACCCTGCGCGTGTGGGAGTGGGGCGGTCCCGCGGTCGTCATCGGCAGCTTCCAGTCCCTCGCCAACGAGGTCGACGCGGGGAACGCCGAGCGCCACGGCCTGACCGTCGTGCGGCGGATCTCGGGCGGCGGCGCGATGTTCGTGGAGCCCGGGAACACCATCACGTACTCCCTGTCGGTGCCCGCCTCCCTGGTGTCGGGGCTCTCGTTCGCCGACTCCTACGCCTACCTCGACGACTGGGTGCTCGACGCCCTCGGGGACATGGGCATCAAGGCCTGGTACCAGCCGCTGAACGACATCGCCACCGAGGCCGGCAAGATCGCCGGCGCCGCGCAGAAGCGCGTGGTCGCCCCCGACGGGGGCGCGGGTGCCGTCCTCCACCACGTGACGATGTCCTACGACATCGACGCCGACAAGATGCTCCAGGTGCTGCGCATCGGACGCGAGAAGATGTCCGACAAGGGCACCCGCAGCGCACAGAAGCGCGTCGACCCGCTGCGCCGCCAGACCGGGCTGCCGCGCGAGGCCGTCATCGACCGGATGATCGACTCCTTCCGTGCCCGCTACGGCCTCACGGACGGGAGCATCAGCGCCGAGGAGCTCGCACGCGCGGAGGAACTCGTCGCCGCGAAGTTCGGCACCGCGGAATGGACCGCTCGCGTGCCGTGACGCACGCGCCCGACCCACGTCTTTGACTCGTCAAGCATATGTATGCTTGACGAGTCAAAGACGTGGGGTGCGGGCCTGCCGGCGCGGACCCCGGAACCCCCGGGCGTCCGTCCGCGCACCAGAAAGACGAACCACCATGCAATTCGGCATCTTCGGAGTCGGCGACGTCACCCGGGACCCGGTCACCGGACGCACGCCGAGCGAAGCGGAGCGCATCGACGCCATCGTGCGCATCGCGCGGCGCGCGGACGAGCTCGGCCTGGACGTCTTCGCCATCGGCGAGCACCACAACCCGCCGTTCATCCCCTCCTCGCCCACCACGATCCTGGGGCACATCGCGGCGCTCACCGAGCGGATCACGCTGAGCACCTCCGTCACACTGATCACGACGAACGACCCGGTGCGCATCGCGGAGGAGTACGCGATGCTGCAGCACGTCGCCAAGGGCCGGGTCGACCTCGTCCTCGGACGCGGCAACACGGCGCCGGTCTACCCCTGGTTCGGGCAGGACATCCACCGGGGTGTCGAACTCGCGCTGGAGAACTACAACCTGCTGCACCGCCTGTGGCGGGAGGACGTGGTCGACTGGGAGGGCAACTTCCGCTCCGCCCTGCAGGGCTTCACCTCCACCCCGCGCCCCCTGGACGACGTGCCGCCCTTCGTGTGGCACGGCTCCATCCGCACGCCCGAGATCGCCGAACAGGCCGCGTACTACGGCAACGGCTTCTTCGCCAACAACGTCCTCGCGCCGTACGGGCACTTCGAACGGCTCGTCGCCTTCTACCGCCAGCGGTTCACGCACCACGGGCACGGCGCCCCGGAGCAGGCGATCGTCGGCCTCGGCGGCCAGGCCCACATCGCCCGGCGCTCGCAGGACGCGGTCGCGGCGTTCCGCCCGTACTTCGAGGGCCACCCGCTGTTCCGCGGGCACTCGCTGGACGAGTACCGCAAGCTCACCCCGCTGTCGGTGGGCAGTCCGCAGGAGGTCATCGACAAGACGATGGACTTCCGGGAGCGCTTCGGCGACTACCAGCGCCAGTTGTGGAACGTGGACGGCATGGGGCAGCCCGTCGAGGTCGTCCTGGAGCAGATGGAACTGCTGGCGACCGAGGTGGTGCCGGTGCTCCGCAAGGAGATGGGCTCGCTGCGCGCCCCGGGCGTGCCGGACGCGCCCACGCACGCGAGCCTGGTGCGGGCGAAGTACGGCGACGCCGAGCCGCGGCAGCCGCGGCCGAACCCCAACCGCGGGGACAACGTCACCGGCGCCTCGCCGTACCAGGACAGCGATCCGTCGGTCGCCGCGCACCGGCCCCTGGCAGGCTGAGCCATGAGCACCGGAACCCCGGCCGCCGACGCGTCCGCCGCCCGCCCGCTCAGCCTCGTCGTCGTCGACGCGGGGGTCGGCGATCCCTCCTCGTCGCGGCTGCTGGCCGGTCGCATCGCCCACCGGGCCGTCGCCGCGCTGCGTGAGCAGGGGCGTGCGGCCACGACCCGGTCGATCGGACTCGGCCCGCTAGCCGTCGACATCGCCCGGGCGATCGTCTCCGGGCATCCCGGTGAGGACCTGCAGGCGGTGATCGGCGAACTGGCCGCCGCCGACGGCGTGATCACCTCCACCCCGGTCTACACCGCCGGGGTGAGCGGCCTGTTCAAGTCGTTCTTCGACGTCCTGGACGGCGACCTGTTCGTCGCCAGGCCCGTCCTGCTCGCCGCGACGGCCGGCAGCGCGCGTCATGCGCTGGTGGTCGAGGACCAGGTCCGCCCCATGTTCGCCTACCTGCGCGCCCTCTCCGTCCCGACGTCGGTCTTCGCCGCCCCCGAGGACTGGGGCGCGTCGGCGCTGGGGGACCGCATCGGCCGGGCGGCCGTCGAACTCGCGGCGCTGATGGCCAGCGGGGTCGCCGACACGATCGCGGACCGGGCCTGGTCCGGCTACCAGCACCGCTTCGGCGGCAACGCCACGCGTGCCGAACGCACCGCCGCCGACGTCGACTTCGACACCCCGCTCATGCGCCTGGCCGCCGGTGGAGCCCCGTTGCGGAAGGAAGGCCCCGCCGGCTGACCGCCGAGGCGATCCCGCCGCTCCGGAGCCGGAGCCGGAGCCGGGGCCGGGACCTGAGGTGTCCGGCGGCGTACCAGCCGGCGTGGGCCAGGGCGGCGCCCGCGAGGGCGTCCAGGACGTAGTGGTTGGCGGTCAGGACGACGGTGGCGTCCATCGACACGGTGAGCGCGACGGCGAGGACGCGGAGCCAGACCTTCCGGGTGGCGGCGAGGACCGCCAGCGTCATGAGGAGGTTCCAGCCGACGTGCAGGCTCGGCATCGCCGCGTACTGGTCGGTGAAGGCGGGCGGCTGCAGGACCCGGTAGGCATGGGACTGCTGCGTGATGGTGTCCGTCATGCCCGTCGCCGCCAGTCGCGGCGGGGCCACGGGGAACGCGGCGAAGACGACGAGCCCGGCCGCGCCCGAGATCAGCATCGCGCCGGCCGCCCGGGTGTACACCTCCGGGTGCCGGGAGAGCAGCCACAGCAGGGTGAGCGCGATGACCGGCCAGTGGCCGAAGATGTAGATCCAGTTGAGGACCCGCGTGACGGTGCGGTCGTCGACGACCAGGTCCTGCAGCGGGGACTCCCAGTCCAGGTGCAGGAACCGCTCGGTGGCCTGGACCCGGGCGGCGTTGTGCAGGGCCGTGCCCTGCGAACCGTCGGTCAGGCCCCGGACGCCGAAGTAGCCGATGACGGCGGCCACGACCACCGCGCTCCGCGGGACCAGCCGGGACGCGGTGGCGGCCGGGGGCCCGTCATGGGCCGCCCGGCAGGAGACGGCGTCGTACGCCAGGTGGCGGGCGCGGTGCGCGTAGGGGGCGATGACGCTCATCGCGGGGTCCGGAAGCCCTGCCGGTCACTCTGGGTGCCCGGGTGCGACTCCGCGCGGACGCCGGGTCCCGCGAGCGGGGCCCGCCACAGCGGGACGACGATCCGGCTGCCGTCGGTGTTTCTGCCACTGCCGTCCGACGAGGGGAGTGGGCCGTTCATTTCTGCCTCCGGTTCAGTTGTGCTCGAACGCATCGCAACAACTGGGAGTTTCGTTTCCCGTATTCCGGAGGGTCGCGGTGGGGAAGATCACAGGAAGTCGTCGTGATGCGCCGGCCATGTCACGGCATGGGGGATCACGGGAGGCCGGGCGCTTCTTCCCTGAGGGGCAAGTGAACTGACCATGCGTCCGATGAGAGGTGTCACCGCTGCTCATGCGCCAGGTACTCGGCGTGGAGTTGACAGGGAACGGCGACCGGTATCTACTTGACGCTGCAAGCATCTGGGGTGGCGGCGGCTTCCGTGCGCCGTCCGGGGATGTGCGGTGAGGAATGCCGGGCATACCTGCGACAGGCCTTTCCGCGGCGATGAATTCCCGCCCGTGCAGGCGGAATTCAGCATCGGCCCGTTTCCGGCGGGTCGCTCGTGAGCGGCGCCCGCCGATGGCGGTGGCGTGCCGATTTGCCGATTCCCTGCGGCACTTCTACGGTCATGGGACAGGGTCCATCACCTTGCGTAAGGGGACGGCCGTGGTCACCGCCAGTGATGCCTTCTACCGAATCCTGCGCCATCACGGGGTGAAGGCGGTCTTCGGCAATCCCGGGTCCAACGAGCTCTCGTTCCTCACCGGACTGCCCGAGGACATCCCCTACTACCTGGCCCTCGGCCCGTCGTCGCCCTGATCGGCGACGGGGCCATGCAGTACACCACCTCCGCCCTGTGGACCGCCGCCCGCTAGTGCCGGTCACCTTCGTGGTCTGCAACAACCGCAGGTACCGGGCACTGGAGGAGTTCCCCCGGCTCCTCCACGTCCCGGAGGGCGACTACCTGGATCTCGCCGGCATCGGTGTCCTGGACCTCGCCCGTGGCTACGGCCTGGAGGCGCACCGCGCGGAGGACCTCCAGGACCTGACGGACTTCGTGCACCAGGGGCCGACCGCCCAGGTCCCCCGGCTCGTCGAGGTCCACCAGCGCTGAGGGGGCCGCCGGCGTCCCGTCAGGAGCGGGCGACGACCGCCTCCTTCGCGGGCGTGTGCCCGGCCGCGCTCCGACGGGGCACCAGCCATGCGGCGAGGACCGCCCCCAGTCCGGCGAGAGCGAGCGCGCCGAAGCCGTACGTGTACCCGGACTCGGCGGGCAGTCCGCCTCCGCCGACGCGGGCGCCGACGATCCCGCCCATGAGCGCGGCACCCAGGGCGCCGCCGATGGTGCGGAGGTTGGCGTTGACACCGCCCGCCACTCCCGTCTGCTCGGGGCGGACGGCGGCGACGACGACGTTCGACATCGTGGCGACGGCTCCCCCGAAGGCGGTGCCGAGCAGCACCATCGCGACCACCACCTGCCACGTGCGGTCGTGCCGGAAGGCGAGCCCGGCCAGCGCGACCACGTCGAGCACGGCCGCGGCGGTGAGCACCGTGCGCGCCCCGAGCCGGCGTGTCAGCCGCACCGACACCGGACCGGAGACGGACATCGCCACCGTCATCGGCAGCAGGAGCAGCCCGGCGCGGGAGACGCTCGCCCCGAAGCCGTAGCCGCTCTCCGGGGGCTCTGCAGGAAGGCGGGCATGAAGCCGAGCACGGCGAAGACGCCCGTGCCCAGCAGCAGCGAGACCAGATTGGTGGTCCACACCGCGGGGACGCGCAGCATACGCATGTCGACCAGCGGGCTCACGGAACGGCTCTCCGTCACGACCCAGGCCGCGCCGAGCGCGACGGCCGCGACCAGGGGGCCGGTCACCCTGCCCGACGACCACCCCCACGCCGAGGCCTGGGTCAGCGGCACGAGCAGCGCGAGCAGCCAGCCGGCCATGAGCAGGGCGGACCCCCAGCTGACGGACCCGTCGTTCCGGGACGGCGAAGGCGGCACCACGAGCCGTGCCGCCACCGCGGCGAGGGCGGTGAGGACCATCGGGACCCAGAACAACGCCCGGATGCCCAGGGCGTCGTCGAGCGGTCCGGCCAGGACGACACCGCTGCCGCCGCCCACCGCGGTCAGTGCCGACGCGAGACCGATCGCGCCGGGGATCCGCTCCCGTGGCAACTCGTCGCGGATGATCCCGAAGGCGAGCGGCAGGACGCTGCCGCCGATGCCCTGGACGGCCCGTCCGGCGATCATCACGGTGATGTCCGTGGCGACGGCCGAGAGCAGCGAGCCCGCGGCGAGCGCGGCGAGTGCCACGACGAGCATCCGGTCCTTGCCGTACCGGTCGCCGAGGCGTCCGACGACGGGTGTGAAGACGGACGCCGACAGGAGGAAGGCGGTGACGACCCAGGTGATGAGCGTCTGTGTGGTGCGCAGTTCCTCCTGCAACCGGGGGAGCACCGGGTTGATCAGCGACTGGAGCAGGGCGAACGCGAAGACGCCCAGCAGGACGACGGCCAGGACGGCGCGCGGGCGCGCGGGACGCGGGGGAACGAGGGGTGGCATGGGGCCTTCTCTGCGAACGGGTGCGGGTTCCGCCGGTCCCGGCGCCCGGGAGGCCGGACGGCACTCGGGTCCCGGAGAAAGATGCCAACCAGATCTTATGTAGGCAAGATGATCTGTCAAGCAGACGATATGTGGCACCGAGGTGAATTAGGGTGTCCTCGTGACTTCACAGCGCAGCCTCGGTGCGGAGGCCCCGGAGAGCGGACCGTCCGGACTGGACGGCGACTTCGGCTTCGCCATCGGCGCGGTCTTCCGCGCCTACGCGAAGGCGGTCGACGCCGCTGTCGGTGACATCCCCGGCGGGCCCCGCGGCTACTTCGTGCTCGCGGCCGCCGTCTCGGGCGAGGCGGGCAGCCAGAAGTCCCTCGCCGAACGCCTCGGGGTCGACCGGACGGTCATGACCTACCTCCTCGACGACCTGGAGGAGGCCGGTCTGGTGGAGCGCAGGCCCGACCCCGCCGACCGCAGGAGCCGGCACGTGTTCGCCACCGAGCACGGCGCCGAACGCTGGGAGGAGTTGCGCGCCCGGGTCGGCCTGGTCGAGCAGCACCTGCTCGGCGTGCTGCCGGAGGAGTCGCGGGAGGCGTTCCACGGAATGCTGTGCACCCTCGCCCGTCATGTGACCGGGCGCGACCCGATGGTCGACCCCTGCCAGGTGGTCGTCGAGTTCGGCATCGCCGAGGAGTCGCCGCGCGCACCGCGCCGCGGACGGCGGCGTCCCCTGAACTGACCGTCGGGGGTGCCGTGGTGGCGCCCCCGCCCCAATGCTGCCGCCGCCGTCCGTTCGGACGGCGGCGGCCTCGCGTACCGCCGTCCTTCCCCTCCGCCCTCGCCCCGGGAGAGCCGAGGAATACGTGTGCTCACAGATGTGCTGCAATATATATTATTTGCGAGGCAGATAAGCTGTCCGGCAGCACACTTAGAGGGACGAGGTCATGCCCGACCACGGTCACGAGCTCCTGCTCGGCACGTTCATCACCCCGACCGCCCACGACCCCGCGCAGGCCGTGGCCCTGGCCGAACTCACGGAGGCGTCGGGCCTGGACGTGGCGACGTTCCAGGACCACCCCTACAACCCGGACTTCCTGGACACCTACACGCTCATGACCTGGGTCGCGGCGCGGACGAGCCGGCTGCGCGTCTCGGCGAACGTCACGAACCTGCCCCTGCGCCCGCCCGCGATGCTCGCCCGTACGGCGGCGAGCCTGGACCTCCTGTCCGGAGGGCGGTTCGAACTCGGCCTCGGCGCGGGCGCCTTCCCCGACGCCGTGCACGGCATGGGCGGCCGGCGCCTGACGCCGGGCCAGGGGACCGAGGCGCTCGAGGAGGCCCTCGACGTCATCCGCGGTGTGTGGGACGGCGACGCTCCCGGCCCCCTGCGCTTCCAGGGCCGGCACCACACCGTCCCCGGGATGAAGCGCGGCCCGCGCCCCGCCCACGACATCGGCGTCTGGCTCGGCGCCTACAAGCCGCGGATGCTGCGCCTGACGGGCCGCAAGGCCGACGGATGGCTGCCCACCCTGGAGTACCTGCGGACCCCGGGGATGGCGGAGGCCAACAAGACGATCGACGAGGCCGCGCTCGCGGCCGGCCGCGACCCCGGGGAGATCCGGCGCCTGCTCAACGTCTTCCGGGTGGACTTCTCCCCGGTGCGGCGCGGCCACCTCCAGGGCCCGCCGGCGCAGTGGGTCGAGGAACTCCTCCCGCTCGTCCTGGAGCACGGCTTCTCCGGCTTCTTCATCGGCCGGGACGACCCGCACGTGATCCGCACCTTCGGCGAGGAGGTGGCGCCCGCCCTGCGCGAGGCCGTCGCACGCGAACGGGCGGCCGCGGGCACGGGCACCGCCCCGCGGCGCCCGGCGGTCGCCCTCGCCGCGCGGCACGACACGCTCGACTACGAAGCCGTCCCGGAGTCCCTGGCCGGCAAGGTCGTCGAACCCGGCGACCGCGGCTACGAGGACGTGCGCCACACCTATACCCGCACCGGTTCGCCCGCCCTGGTCGTCTGCGCGGAGAGCGCCGACGACGTGGTGGCGGCCCTCGCCTACGCGCGCGGCCAGGACGCCGCCGTCGCGGTCCGCAGCGGCGGCCACGGCATCAGCGGCCGTTCGACGAACGACGGCGGGGTCGTCATCGACCTCTCCGCGATGAACGCGGTCGAGGTCCTCGACCGGTCCACCGGCCGCGTCCGTATCGGGCCCGGCGCGCGATGGGGGGACGTCGCGCGCGCCCTCGCCCCGTACGGACTGGCCATGAGCTCCGGCGACTACGGCGACGTCGGCGTCGGCGGGCTCGCCACGGCGGGCGGCATCGGCTACCTGGCCCGCAAGTACGGGCTCACCATCGACCACGTCACCGCGGCCGAGATCGTCGTCGCCGACGGCCGCAAGCTCCGCATCGACGCCGGGCACCACCCCGACCTCTTCTGGGCGATACGCGGCGCGGGCGGCAACTTCGGCGTCGTCACGGCCTTCGAGCTGGAGGCCTACGAGGTCGAGGACGTCGCCTACGCCACGCTCGTCGTCGACGCGACCGACACCGCGGACTTCCTGATGGAATGGGGGCGCCTGGTGGAGGCCGCCCCGCGGGAGATCAGCAGCTTCCTGTCGCTCTTCCCAGGACGGCGCGGCGCGCCGGTGACCGCGCGGATCACCCTGGTGTACGCGGGGGACGACGTCGAGGAGGCGCAGCAGGCCCTCACCCCGTTCCTGGGCGCCGGGCCGGTCCTCGACCAGCAGGCCCAACTCGTCCCGTACCACGCGATCGTGGCGCCGCCCGGGAACCGGCACCGCGGGCAGGGCCTGGAGGACACGCGCAGCGGACTGCTCGCGCACATGACCCGCGAGGCGGCGGAGACCGTCGAGGCGATGATGAGGTCCGGCGACCTCCTCATCATGCAGTTCCGCTCGATGGGCGGTGCCGTGCACGACGTCCCCGTCGACGCGACGGCCTGGTCGCACCGCACCCAGGAGTTCTCCGTGCTCGCCGCCACCGCGCCGGACCTCGTCCCGCGCATGAACGCCCAGTGGGCCCGCCTGTACCCGCACTTGGACGGGACGTACCTGAGCTTCGAGACGGACACCGACCCGGCCCGCCTCCAGGACGCCTTCCCCGAGCCGGCCCTCACGCGGCTGCGCCGGACCAAGGCCGAGTGGGACCCGGGGAACGTCTTCAACCGCAACTTCCCCATCCCGCCCGCCACGTCCTCCGACGGCGACGCGGCCGGGCGGTAGGCCCACGACCGCGTCGCCCGGGCCGCTGTGGGGCCTGGGCGACGCCATCCGGAGCAGGTTCTCCGGTTGGTAGGCTGGGCGTATGGCAGCGACCGAGAGCCCCCGATCCGCAGAACGGGGACTGCGCGCGGACGCCGTGCGCAACCGGCAGCGGATCGTGGCGGCCGCGCGTCAGATCTTCGAAGAGCGGGGTCTGGACGCCCCGTTGGACGAGGTCGCCGAGCGCGCCGGGGTCGGCGCCGGCACGCTCTACCGGCGCTTCCCGACACGCGAGGAGCTGGTCGAGGCCGCTTTCGCGGAAGAGCTGACGCAGGTGGGAGCCATCGCCGAGGAGGCGCTGCTCTGCGAGGACCCGTGGACCGGCTTCACCACGTTCGTCGAGCGGCTGTGCGGGGCCATGGCGGCCGACCGCGGCATCAGCGACCTGCTCGTCCTCAGGCTTCCCAACTCGCCGGTGGCCGCCGGCTCCTGTGAGCGCCAGAACCGCGCCGTGGGCGAACTCGTGCGCCGGGCACAGGAGGCCGGAGCCCTGCGCGAGGACGTCGTTCCGGAGGACGTCCTCCTGTTCCTCATGGCGAACGCGGGCGTCATCGAGGTGACCCGGGGCGCCGCCCCCCACGCGTGGCGGCGCCTGGTGGCGTTCCTGCTGGAGGCGTGCAGGCCGGTCCACACCGGTCCGTTGCCGGCCGCGCCGACCCCGATGCAGACCCAGCGCGCGCTGCTGGGGAACGCGGAGGCCAAGGGCCTGCGGGCGCCGGGCCGCGAGGGCCGCGGCCCCGGCTGACCTACCGTCGGGCCCGTGCGGTGTTAGGTGCGTCACGGCGGAAATAAGTGGAGAGCCAAGTCCGGTTACCTGATCGGAAGACGAAGTCGACGCGCCGCCGTGGCGACGCGGACCCGGCTGATCAGGAGGCCGCCGTGAACCCATCCCCATCCGCGAGAGATGGCTGGACGGCACTGGGGCAGGACGCGGCGCACGTGCTCGACCGGATCCACGCCGTGGCCCCCTGGCCGCTGATGGCGGTGACCTTGCTCTGGCTGTCCCACCGGCAACCCGCGGTCTACGTCCGCGTCGCCGTCGCGCTGCTGCTGTCGAGCGCGGCCGGGCTCGCCCTCTCCGCGTCCATGGGACGCGTGCCGGTGCGCGGGGCGTCCCCCGCCCGCGACTACCTGGCGGACTACTTCGCGCTGCCCGGCGCGGGGGCGGGCTGGTACCTGCTGACGGCGCTCGCGGTCGTCGCCACCGTCCCGGCCGTCTGGGCGCGGATCGCCGTGGCGGCGATCGCCCTGTCCTCGGTCGCGGCGGCGGTGGCGACCGCCGACGACCCGGTGGCGGGCGCCCTGCTGGCCGCGGGCGTGCCGGTGCTCGCCTGGTTCACCGCACGCCACGTGCCGTACCGGCGGGGGGCGCGACGCGCACCCGAAGCGGCGCCGCTGCGGCAGGCGGGCTGACGGCCATGCACCTGGACGGCCTGATCGAGGCGGCCGGTTGGTGGTCGTACGTCGTCGTGTTCGCCGTGACGGCGGGGGAGACCAGCGCGTTCGTCGGCCTGCTGCTCCCCGGGGAGACCGTCATCCTCCTGGCGGCCGCCATCGCGGGCCGGGGGGACCTGGACCCCCTGCTCCTCGCCGCTGCCGTGGTCACCGGCGGCATGTCCGGTGACAGCCTCGGCTTCGCACTGGGCCGGCACTGCGAGCGGCACCCGGGCACGTGGCTGCACCGGATACGGCCCGACAGCCGGATCGGACGCGCCCAGCACTTCCTGCTGCGCCACGGCGGGGCGGCGGTGTTCACCGGCCGGTTCGTCGGTTTCGTCCGTACCTTCCTGCCGTTCGTCGCGGGGGCGTCCGGCATGCCCTTCCGCCGCTTCTTCGCCTACAGCAGCGCCGCGTCGCTGGTCTGGGGCGTCGGCAACGTGCTGCTCGGCTACTTCGCCGGCGCGGCCGCCACGGAACTGCTGCACCGGGCCGGTCTGGTCGCGATCCCCGTGCTCGTCGCCGCGGGTGCGGCCGCGCTGGTCGCCACCCGGCTCCTCGCCCGGCACCGGCGCGGGAGCGCACGGGCCGCGTCGAGGATCGTGGCGTCCGGCGGGCGCGCCCCGCGGACGCCGGAGCAGGACCCCGCGGACACGTACACCTCCGCACGGGAGTCGTGAGCGACCGCGTTCACGGGCTGTCCGGGGGGTGCGACGGGCATCGTGCGGCACACCGCTGCCCGCCACGTGGGTCCGGTCGGGCTCACGGTCCGACCCGGGCCCCCGGCGCGAGGCCGGTTGGTACGCTGCGCCTCCGCGCGGCAACGGGGGGACGGATGGCGGCGGAATCGGGAACCCGGGTGCCTCCGAGCCCCTGGTCCAGGGGGATCGGGTTCGGCATCCTCTACGGCGGGCTGACCTCGGTGGTCTCCGTCGTCGGCATCGGCAGGGCATGGGCCGCGTGCGACGTCGGCGTCAACGCGGGCGCGAACTCGTTGACGCTGCTCTTCCTCGCGCCCCTCATATGGGTCGCGGCGGCGATCCCATGGGTCGTCCTGCACGGCACCCTGGGACGACGCCACCGACGGGCGGCACTGGTCGCGGGTCTGGCCTTCACCGTCTGGTTCACGTGGTTCCTGGTGACGTGGCTCGGCATGCCGGACTCCTACCCGAGCCCCTGGTGCACGGACAACGTCCCGCCGTGGTGGCCGGGTTACCTTCCCGCGTGAGGCGGCCCCCGGCGGACTCCCCGCAGGGGAGACCGGTGCCAGGGGAGGGGATACCGCACGCACGGTGATCCCTCTAGGATCCCCGGGTGCCCGAGACAGAGATCGTGACATCCGGTGAGCGCCCCGACCTCCGTGAGCAGGCGAAGGGCGCGCTCTGGGGCGGGTGGCCGGAGTTCATCCTGCACGCGCCGTCCTCGGCGGTGTACCGGCGCCGGGCGCTGGCGTACTTCCCGCAGTTCGACGTGCTGCTGCTGGACGGCGGGGAGGTGGTGGCCGGCGGCGCGGGTGTGGCGTTGCGCTGGGACGGGGACGTCGGCACGCTGCCGGAAGGCTACGACGGCGCGATGGCCGCCGCGGTGACCGGGCACGAGGCCTCCGTCGTGCCCGACACCCTCTGCATCATGGTCGCCACCGTGCGTCCGGACCGCCTCGGGGGCGGACTGGCCGGCACGGTGCTGACCGCGCTGCGCGACCGCGCCGTGGACGCCGGACTGCGGCGGGTGATCGCACCGGTGCGGCCGACCCTCAAGGCGCGCTACCCGCTGGCGGCGATGGAGGACTTCGCCGGCTGGGCGCGCCCGGACGGGCTGCACCTGGACCCCTGGATCCGCACCCACCAACGGCTCGGGGCGACGGTCCTCGCGCCCGCGCCGCGCTCCATGGTGATCCCCGGCACCGTGGCCGAGTGGGAGTCGTGGGCCGGCATGGCCTTCCCGCGGACCGGCGGTTACGTCGTCCCGGGAGCCCTCGACCTCGTGGAGATCGACCGCGAGCGGGACCAGGGCGTCTACGCCGAGTCCAACCTGTGGATGCGGCACCTCTAGCCGCTCCCGGCGGCCGGCTCAGGCGGCGCTGACGAGGTCGTCGCGGCCGAACAGCGGGGCGTAGTCGCACGGCAGCTGGTGGAGGACCCGCGTGGTCAGGTCGCGTCCGGCAAGACGGGCGACCACGGCGAGCACGGTGCAGCTGTCCCAGCGTGCCGTGGCGGTGCTGCCACCGGTGCGGGCGGCCAGGTCCTCGACGAAGGCGCTGCAGGCGATGGGCCGGATCTCCGGGATCTCTGCGGTGAAGACCAGTGCCGCCTCGACCGGCAGGCACGCGGCGAGGGCGACGCGTTCGTCGCCGATGAGCCGGCGGCCCAGGGCGGCGAGCACCGCCCGCACGGCCTCCTCGGCCCGCTCCCGGGTGGGGTAGACGCCGTCGTACCGCACCCGCTCCAGCATGTGGTCGAACGTCATGGACGCCGTGGGCCGACCCGGTTGGGGCTCGGGGGACATCGGAGGACCTCCGCGGTGGGCGTGCCGGCCGGTGGGTCCGGCCGTTCCGCCCGCGTCTACCCCGGAAACCGCGGTGTATGACTGCCGGACCGCCATGAGGACGGTACGACCCGAAGGCCGTGAAACGGATCAAGGCCTTTTTCCGCCGTATGTCTTGACCTGTGCACTACAAAACCGTACATTCCGCCTGCCCGGCCGCTCCGGACGGGCATCCGTTCGTCGGCTTGGGGGGTTCCGCATGCACTGGTACGTGGACGTGCTCAAGAAGTACGCCGTCTTCGGCGGCCGCGCGCGCCGCACCGAGTACTGGATGTTCGCGCTGTTCAACGTGGTGATCAGCATCGTGCTCGTCCTCGTCGGGCGCGCGATCGACTTCAACTTCCTCCAGTCGATCTACGCGCTCGCGGTGCTGCTGCCCGGGCTCGGCGTCGCCGTCCGCCGCCTGCACGACACCGGGCGGTCCGGGTGGTGGATCCTGATCGCCCTCGTCCCGGTCGTCGGCGGGATCGTCCTGCTGGTGTTCTTCTGCACCGAGGGCCAGCCCTCCGAGAACCAGTACGGCGCGAACCCGAAGTTCGGCAGCGCGCCCGCCTGATCTCCCGCCTGATCTCCGCGTGGTGCGGGGCCCCTTCCGGCCGGGCCGGCCGGAAGGGGCCGCGTGCCGTCCGGGCCGTGCGGTGTCTGAATTCGCCGGTCGGGGGGTGTGGGGGGATGCTGGTGTATATGAGTACGCGCGTTCCTGCGGATTCTGTGCCTCGGGCGGAGTTGCCC